>NZ_QFRW01000307.1 GCF_003265355.1 Glycomyces dulcitolivorans
CCGACGGCGGCCCCGGCCGCCGCGACGGGGGCGGCGGCGATGACGGCGCGGCGGGAGACGGTGGTGCGGTCGGTGATGCTCATGGTGCTCCTTGCATTGGGTGGATTGCAGGTGGCGGGGAACGGAGGCTTGTGCGGGACTGCGGTCCGCTGTGCGCTGGCGGGCGGGCCTGGGTCTGCGCGATTGCGCCGCAACGGGAACCGGTTCGGTCCGCGGCGCGGGGGAGCGGTGGGCCCCGCCGGTCCGGGCGGCGTTGCAGGGGAGGAACGGCCTGCGCGGACCGGCGGGAGGTGGGTCAGCGACAGAGGGCGCTCGCGACGCGCATCTGGTCGACTTCGCGCCGCTGTGCGAGTGCGTTGGCGGGCTTCATGAATCGAAGGTAGCAGTAATCCCATCGGAATACTAGAGAATCCTTCGTATCGTTCCACTTGCGAAACCCGACGGCAACGGAGGCGGGGGTGGGTGCGGGGCGCGGGCGAGGACGGGCCGCTTCAGGGGTGGGCGCGGGTGCGGGTGCGGACCTTACCCACCCACGATGGGTGGGTATACATCTTCACGCCCCACCCTCCCGGCCCCGACCGACAATCCGGGCCCGCGCCGTCACCCGATCGGGTCGTGATCCGCGCCTCGACTGCGAGGTCGCAGTCCGTGGTGCGGCGGTCTCGTCGATAGGCCATCGACCACCGCAGTCCGAGGCTCGGCGGCCTCGTCGTCAGGTCGTGGTCCGCATGAGCGTGCGGCTCGGCGGTTCCGCCGTTATGCCGCGGTCCATCTGAGTTCGCGGCTTGCCAAGGGGCCGTATGGGGTCAGCGCCGCCAGCTCGGCCTTGTACTCGCCCGGAGTCTGGTCAAGGACCTTCGTGAAACGCCGTTCAGGAGCGCTCTTCGGGGCGGCCGTGATCGGTTCGCCGTTCCAGGCGCCGCCGACCGCATAGGGGTGCTCGGGGCGGATGACGACCGCCGGGGCGCCGTCCTGGGCCGCCACTCCGACCGCGAGGTCCGAGAGCCGCGGGTACGCCTCGGCCGCATCGCTCAGCAGCCGCTCGGTCGGGAGGACCTGGCCGTCCTGGAACAGCGGCACGTACCCCTCCGGGGCCCACGCCGCGCCCGACACCGACGCGTGCGCGAAGTACGCCCACCACAGGCCCGGGTCCTGGATCGCCTGCCGCGGACCAACGTGGACCGGCTTCGCGGGCCGCTCCCGCGCTTGCAGTTCCGGCAGGCTCAGCGGCCGGCCGTCCTCGTCGGCCCAGTACGCGCCGTGCTGCCCGTCGAGGAGCACCCACCGGTCCAGGTCGTCGATCCAAGCCTCAGCGACGGCGTGGCCCTGCCCGACACCGTCGTGGTAGTCCCCGCGCCGCAGCCACACCCGCCGGGCCGGGATCTTCAAAGCGTTCAGGCCCTGCGCGAGCACGATCGAGTACTCGACGCACGAGTACCGCGCGCCGTTCGCGACCTGCTCCAGGACGTCGACCGCGTCGCCGGCGTTGATGCGCGCGTTCGCGTGCCGCCACAGCGCCGAGGTCCACGCCAGGAGGTCCCGCGCGGTCTGCCAAGCGCCCGCCGCGGGCCGCGGGAGGCGCGTCAGCAGCTGCTGCTCGCGGTGCGCTTCGATCCGGTCCAGGCGCAGCGGCGCGGCCGTGGCCGGCTGCGGCCAGCAGGTGATGCGCAGCGGCGGCGCCGGGACGTTCGCCTTCGCCCGCTCCAGCACCTGCGCCCAGTCCGGGTCCGCGCCGAACGCGGCCGACAGTTCCGGCTCGAACAGGTCGGTCTGGTGGAACCCCGCCTCGATCGCCTCGTCGAGCTTCGCCCGCGCGCCCTTGAGCCCGACCTTGTGCGCCGCGATCGCCAGCGAGGGCGCCCACAGGTCGCGCCAGAACTCCGCGTCGGCGCGGAGGGTCTTCTCCAGGTCGAGCAGCGTCCACCACCGGGCGCCGCGCATCGCGTCCTGGGCGACGGTGCGCACGCGGGCGAGTTTCGCGGTCGAAGGGGGCTGGGCCATGCGTATGAGGGTAGTCACCGCGGGCGCGGCCGCAAAGACCGTTGTGTTGACAGTTCGATGACGCTAGAGTGAGCGGCATGATCCTGTAGAAGAGATTCGGCCGCTGTGGGCGACAGTGCCGACCGGCCGACACGCATGAGTGCATGCCAACTGAGACGTAGAGCAACGCTCCGTTTCGCGCTCACGTCTCTTCAAGCTCGACCCGAGAAGGGGATCCGCATGACCGCCGAAACTCCGGAACCGCAGCAGGACGCCGCCGACGACGCGCCGCTCAACCGCGAGGAACGCCGCGCGCTCGCCCGCGGCAAGAAGACCGGCAAGGCCGGGCACCAGTCGATCGGCGACAAGAAGTCGAAGGTCCGCTCGCAGATGCCCAAGGGCGGGGTCGGCAAGTTCCAGCTCCCCACCAAGAACGGCTGAGCTTGTAAAAAGCACAGCACAGCGAGGCCGAGCAGAGGCCGCCGGACCTTCGGGTCCGGCGGCCTCCGTCGTTCTCCGGGACTACCGCGCTAGATCGCCTGGCAGGTCACCGTCGGCGTCGCCGCCGGGGTGGACCCGATGAAGCCGAAGACCTCGCGGGACTGGCCCGCCGCGACCGTGCCGTTCCAGCCCACGTCGGTGGCCGTCACGTTCGCCCCCGACGCGGTGATCGTCGCGTTCCACGAGGACGTGATCCGGGTGGTGCCCGCCCACGTCCAGGTCAGCCGCCAGCCGTCCAGGGCGGCGCCGGTGGCGGTCACCGTCACCTTGCCCTGCCAGCCCGAGCCCCAGTCGCTGACGATCCCGAGGGCCGCCGTGCAGCCGCCGCCCGGGTTGCCGGTGGGGGTCGTGACCGGGTCGGTCGGCGTCGTCGTTCCCGTCGGGTCCGGGTCGTCCTCGAAGACCGTGGCCCGCTCCGAGGTGGCCTGGATGCCGTTGGTCGACGTGAAGACCCGCTGGCCCCACGTGGTCAGCTGCGACGGGTTGAAGCTCAGCACCTGGTCGAGCTCGCCCCCGGTGTTGCCGGAGTACGACCATGCCAGCCAGCCGATGCCGCGCGCCTGCGCCTCGGCCTGGATCGTCGCCCAGGCGACCGTCTGGCCCTGGAACGTGTCCCCGTACTCGCCGATGATGAGCGGCAGGTTCATCTCCTCGAACGCGTCGAGGTAGTCGATGACCGTCTGCGGGTTCGTGTACACCGCGTACATGTGGATCGAGAACAGCGTGTTGCCGTCCACGTCCGCCGCCGCGACGGTCTCCGCGTTGTCGCGCATGACGTTCTGCCAGTCCTGGCCCCAGTTCGGGGCGTCGACGACGAGCGTGTGGTCGAAGCCGATCGACCGCATCCGCTGAATCGCGTTGACGGTCTGCTGCGTCCACTGCTGCGGGTTGGTGTTGCCCACCGGCTCGTTGCCGATGTTGATGAGGACGTACGCCTCCTCGCCGTCGAGCACGCTGAACAGGCCCTGCCAGAAGGTGACGGCCTGATCCAGGGTGGCCGCACCCGACTCCTCGCCGTAGCCGGTGGTGTCGTGGACTTCGAGCATGCAGATGAGGCGCTGCGCCTTGCACTCGTCGACGATCTGCTGGACGCGCGCGGCGGTCGAGACGCCCCAGTTGCGCTGGCCCGAGCCGAGGACGACGCGGACGGTGTTGGCGCCCAGGGCGCTGATCTCGCCGTAGGAGGCGAATTCGCCCTGGTACCAGACGTCGGGGTGGGAGGTGCCGCGCATGATGAACGGGTTGCCGTTGGCGTCGATCAGCTGCGTGCCGTCGATCGTGAAGCCGCCCGTCTGGGCGCTGGCGGGGACCAGCTGCCACATGCCGGTGAGGGCGATGGCGAAGACGGCTGCCGCCGCCGTCAGCCATGTTCGCAGCCGACGCCGTGCCGGGGCGGCGTCGGTGGTGCCGTGTTCCATGGTGATCCCATCTGTAGGTTCAGGTAAGAGGTGAATCGGTTAATCCCGACCTCAACATAGAGAACCATAAATATCGATGGGGTTCAAGACGTGCCTTGGATTTGGCCTTCCTGCAAGGATGTCCGCGCCGGGTGTCAGGTGCGCGCGGGCGCGGTGGACCCGCGGGGGGACAGCTGCGCGGGGCGGGACTGAACCGAGAAAGCGCGGTCGGCCTGGGGTTCGGCGCCGATGACCGACAGCAGCACCTCGGCGCACTGCGAGCCGTAGGCGGTGATGTCGCGGGTGAGCGAGGTCAGCGCGGGGTGGGTGAGCCGGCACAGCGGCGAGTCGTCCCAGGCGACGATGGAGAGCTGGTCGGGGACGCCTATGCCGAGTTCGTGGGCGACGCCGAGTCCGGCGACGGCGGTGACGTCGTTGTCGAAGATGATCGCGGTGGGCCGCTTGGAAGAAGAGAGGATCCGGCGGGTGATGCGGGCGCTCTGCTCGCCGGTGTAGTCGGAGTGGTGGGTCTCCATCGACTCCAGGTCGAGCCCGGCGGCGGTCTCGGCGTACGCCCGGTCGCGGATCGCGGTGTGCAGCAGGTGCTCGAACCCGGCGACGCGCGCGATCCTGCGGTGTCCCAAGGCGTGCAGGTATTCGAGGATCTCCCGGCACGGGGCGGCGTCGTCGTGCCAGACCGCCGGCAGGCGCGCGCCCTGGACGGGACCCCCGACGGCGACGGCGGGCAGGCCCAGGTCGGCGATGTAGTCGAGCCGCCGGTCGTCGGTCCCCACGTCGCACAGCAGGACCCCGTCGACGCGCCGTTCGGCCCACCAGCGCCGGTAGACCTCCAGTTCGGCCTCGACGGTGTCGACGATCTGGAGGGTCAGGCCGAACGACCCGGCCGAGAGCGTGGACTCGATGCCGCTGATGAGCTCCATGAAGTACGGCTCGATGCCGAGCGTGCGGGCCGAGCGCCGCAGCGCGATGCCCACGGCCTGTGCCGAGGAGACCGACAGGGACCGGGCGGCGCGGTTGGGGACGAAGCCCATCTCGGCGGCGATGGCGAGGATCTTGGCGCGGGTGGTGTCGGAGACGCCGGGGCGGCCGTTGAGCGCGTAGGAGACCGCGCCCTTCGAGACGCCCGCCGCCGCGGCGATGTCGGCGATGGTGACGCGCCTGGTCATCGGTGGTCCTCTCAGCGCAGGGGTACGGCTCTGAGACTGTATCCCACGCCCGCCGCGAACCGGTTCAGTCAAATTCATCTAGACATCGACATTCATGATTTCAATTTGATTACGGTGCCGTCGATACATTGACTGGTCCCGGGCGTGCCGATAAGTTCGGTTCACTTATCCGGTTAAGCGGCGTCGCCTCGCGGACAGCTGGGACGACACCGTGCGGCCGGTGGAACCCCTTACCGCGAACGGAGTGAACGTCACCGTGAACTCGAGAATGAAGCGCTTCAGCGCGGCCGCAGCGGCCGCCGCCCTCGCGCTCGCCGCAGCCGCCTGCTCGGCAGAGGAGGCCGACACCGGGTCGATCACCATCTGGCACACCGGCGACGCCTCCCAGAAGCCGATGCTCGACGCCGTGGGCGCCCTCTACGAAGAGGAGACCGGCGTCGAGGTCGAGGTCGAGATCATCGACTGGGCCGACGCCCACACCAAGATCCTCACCGCCATCCAGGACCAGGACGGCCCCGACATCTTCACCGGCGGCCTCTCCTGGGGCATCGAGTTCGGCGAACTCGGCGGCCTGGTCGACCTGCGCGAGTACGAGACCGAGAACCTCGAAGCCAACGTCATCGACGGCCTCTGGCAGTCCATCGAGTCCCCCGGCGGCGAGCTCTACGGCGTCCCGCTCAACATGACCACCTACGCGATGTTCTACCGCAGCGACATCCTGGAGGAGAACGGCCTCGCCGTCCCCACCACCTGGGACGAGATGGACGCCGCGATCACGCAGCTCCAGGGCGCCGGGTACGCCACCCCGTTCATCTCCACCTGGGAGCCCATCGGCTGGCTCGACTGGTTCAACTACATGTACCAGGCGGGAGGCAGCCTCTACAGCGAGGACTGCACCGAGGTCACCGTCGACTCGCCCGAGGTCGTCGCCGGGACCGAGTACTGGGCCAAGCGCTTCAGCGAGCAGAACGTCCCCACCGACCAGCCCGACATCTCCGGCTTCGCCGCCGGCGAGTACGTGTTCGCCACCGGCGGCTCCTGGAACTACGACGGCCTCGCCGTCGGCTTCCCCGAACTCGAAGGCAAGTGGAGCTCCGCCCCGCTGCCCGCCGGCCCCGCCAACGCCGGATCCTTCATCGGCGGCAACGTCATGGGCGTCATGGCCGGGTCCGACAACCCCGACGCCGCCGCCGCGTTCATCGACACCGTCTACTCCGACGAAGGCGTCGCCGCGATGCTCGACACCGCCGCGACCAACAACGTCCTGTGGCTGCCCCCGCGCACCGACAAGGTCGCCGACACCCACCTCGACGACGCCAACAAGGCGGCCCTGACCGAGATCTTCGAGACCTCCGTCGGCCCGCCCAACTGCTCCGGCTGGGAGCCCGCCTCCCCGAACGTCCAGCTCGCCCTCCAGTCCATCGTGCTCGAAGGCGTCCCGGTCGAAGAGGCCCTCGCCGCGGCCAAGACCGAGATGGAAGCCACCCTCCAGTAGCCGAACGGCCGGGAGCGTCCCTCCACTGCGGCCGCTCCCGGCCCCGCCCCCTCGGAGCCTCCCTTGACCCTCAAGCAGACCGCCGCCCCGAAACCGGACGCCGCACCCGTCCGCCGGACCGCCGGCCGCCCCTCCCACCGCCTCCAGCGGTACGGCCCCGCCTACGCGATGCTGCTGCCCTTCGCGCTGCTGTTCATCGTCTTCCTCGTCTACCCGCTCATCCGCTCGGTCTACTACTCGCTCACCGACTTCAACGCCATCAGGCCCCCGACCTTCGTCGGCTTCGACAACTTCGCCGAACTCATCGCCAACGACGACCGCTTCCACAAGGCCGTCTGGAACACCGTCAAGTACGTCATCGGCTCGGTCACCCTCACCATGGTCCTCGGCCTGCTCCTGGCCGTCGCCTTCAAATCCACGTCCCTGCGCGACCGCCTCATGCGCACCGTCTTCTTCCTCCCCTCGGTCTCCGCCGGCGTCGGCGTCGTCCTGGTGTGGAAGTGGATCTTCATGGTCGACTCCTGGGGCCTCGCCAACACCGTCGCCCGCTTCTTCGGCGGCGAGAACAAGTCCTGGCTCGCCGACCCCGCCGTCAGCATCCCGATCCTCGTCACCATGGCCGTCTGGGGCGGCGCCGGATACGCGATGGTCCTCTTCGTCGCCGGCATCAACGCCATCCCCGACGAGCTCTACGAGCAGGCCTCCATCGACGGCGCCTCCAAGGCCCGCCAGTTCTGGCACATCACGCTGCCGCTCCTGCGCCCCGTCCTGGTCTTCGTGTTCATCACCTCGACCATCGGCGCGTTCCAGATCTTCGAACCGGTCTACCTGCTGTGGCGCCGCTCCGCCTCGATCGTCGGCGGGCCCCTCGACAGCGCCCTCACGATCGTCCCCTACCTGTACGACATGGGCTTCAACCGCTTCCAGCTCGGCTACGCCTCCGCCATCGCCTGGATCCTGTTCGCGATCATCTTCCTGGTCACCCTGGTCCAGCTGCGCGTCACGAAGACCTTCAAGGAGTTCGACCGATGAGCGTTGACACCCTGAGCACTGCGGGAACCGTCGTCAAGCGCCCCAAGAAGATCAACGCGGGCGCCGAGCTCGCCCGCCTCCCGCTCTACCTGTGGGCCGCCGTCGTCCTCATCCCCTTCTGGTGGATGATCATCGCCGCGTTCAAGTCCGTCCCCGAGCTCATGCGCAACCCGCCGACGTTCTTCCCCCAGGACCCTTCGCTCGACTCGTTCTACGATCCAAACGCCCCCGCGGCCGGCGGCGAGCCGAACCCCGACGCCGTCCCCGGCGTCTTCCAGCGCTGGCCCGACGTCGCCGGCGGCTTCCTCCGCTTCGCGCTCAACACCTTCGGCGTCACCGTCGTCGTCACGGTGGCGAGCCTCCTCATCGCCTCGCTCGCGGCGTACATGCTCACCAAGACCGCCGCGCCCGGTCGCCGCACCGTGTTCGTCGTCGTCATCTCCTCGATGATGATCCCCTGGCAGGTCAGCCTCATCCCGAACTACCTGCTCGTCTCCGACCTCGGCATGACCGACTCGTACCTGGGGTACATCGTTCCGGGCCTGGCGAAGTCGTTCGTCGTGTTCTTCCTGGTGCAGTACCTCAGGTCGATCCCCGACGAGCTCGTGCACGCCGCGCGGGTCGACGGGGCCAGCGAGTGGCGCATCTGGTGGCAGATCGTCCTGCCGCTGCTGCGGCCCGCGCTGGCGGCGATGGCGATCTTCGTGGCGCTGGGGGAGTGGAACAACTTCCTGTGGCCGCTGATCATCATCCGCACCGAGGAGCTGTTCAACCTGCCGATCGCGCTGTCGAACCTGAGCAACGCGATCGTGTCCAGCCCCGGTTCGATGGGCGTCGCCATGGCGGCGTCGATGATGGCTACGCTTCCGACTGTCGTGTTCTTCTTCCTGTTCCAGAAGCACTTCATCAAAGGCATCGCTCTCTCGGGTATCAAGGCATAGGAGTGATGCCGGCGATGAACAAGAAGCACAGCATCAAAGGCATCGCCCTCTCCGGCATCAAGGCATAGGAGTCTTTTTGAGCGACAAGCGAATCCTTCACGAGGGCTGGACCGTCGCCGGTGATCCCGGCGCGCCGGCCGCCGTCGATCCGATCCCCGCGGCCGTGCCCGGCGAGGTGGTGTCCGCCCTCCTGGACGCCGGCCTCGTCGCCGACCCGTACACCGACGACGGCGAGCGCGGCGTCGCCTGGGTCGGGCGCCACGACTGGACGTACCGGACCTCCTTCGACTTCGCGAGCGACGACTGGGACGGGGTGGACCTGGTCTTCGACGGCCTCGACACTGTTGCCCGCATCCTGCTCAACGGCGACGTGATCGGCGAGACCGCGAACATGCACCGCCGCTACCGCTTCGACGCGCTCACCGCGATGCGCGAGGGCGCCAACGAACTCGAAATCGTCTTCACCTCGCCGTACGCGTACGCCGAGGCCCAGCGGGACCGGCTCGGGGACCGGCCCAACGCCTACGACGAGCCCGGGAACTTCATCCGCAAGGCCGCCTGCAACTTCGGCTGGGACTGGGGGCCGAACCTCGCCAGCGCCGGGATCTGGCGACCGGTGCGCCTGGAGTACTGGAAGATCGCGCGGATCGCCGAGGTCGTCCCGCACGTCTCGGTCGAGGGCGGGCAGGGCATCGTCGACTTCTCGGTCGAACTCGAACGCGCGGAGCGGGTGGACCTCGACCTCGTCTGCACCGCAGGCGAACACACCGCGGTCCTGCGCGTCCCGGCCGGTAGGAGGACCGCGCAGGTCCGTGTCGTAGTCGACGACCCCGAGCTGTGGTGGCCGCACAACCGCGGCGCCCAGCCGCTGTACGACGTCGCCGTGACCCTCAGTGCCGACGGCAGGGAACTCGACACCTGGTCGCACCGGATCGGTTTCCGCACCGTCGAACTCGACACCGAGCCCGACGCCGACGGCCGCCCGTACACGCTGAAGATCAACGGCGAGGCCGTGTGGGTCAAGGGCGTCAACTGGATCCCCGACGAGGCCCTGTTCAGCCGCATCGACGCCGCGCGCCTGGAGCGGCGGCTGCGGCAGGCCGTCGCGGCCGGGATCGACTACGTGCGCGTGTGGGGCGGCGGTATCTACGAGTCCGAGGACTTCTACCGGCTCTGCGACGAGCTCGGCCTGATGGTCGGCCAGGACTTCCTGTTCGCCTGCGCCGCTTACCCGGAGGAGGAGCCGTTCCGGTCCGAGGTCGAGGCGGAGGCGCGCGACAACCTCGCGCGGCTGGCCCCGCACCCGAGCCTGGTGACGTGGACGGGCAACAACGAGAACATCTGGGGCTGGCACGACTGGGACTGGCAGGAGCCGCTCGGGGAGCTGACCTGGGGCGCGGGCTACTACCACGACCTGCTGCCGAAGCTCGTCGCCGAAGTCGACGGCACCCGCCCGTACTGGCCCGGCAGCCCCTACTCGGGGACGCGCGACCTGCACCCGAACGAGCAGGCGCACGCCTCGGTCCACATCTGGGACGTGTGGAACCAGCTCGACTACGCGCACTACCGCGACTGGCGGCCGCGCTTCGTCGCCGAGTTCGGCTACCAGGCCCCGCCGACGTGGGCCACGGTGCGGCGCATGACGACCGACGAGCCGCTCCAGGCGGAGACGCCGAACATGCTGTGGCACCAGAAGGCCGCCGACGGCCAGGCGAAGCTCCAGCGCGGCCTCGACGCGCACCTGCCCGTGGCGCGGGACTTCGACGACTGGCTGTACTTCACGCAGGTGAACCAGGCCCGCGCGATCCGCCTCGGCATCGAGCACTTCCGCTCGCTCCAGCCGTACTGCACGGGCGCGGTCGTGTGGCAGTTCAACGACTGCTGGCCGGTGACCTCGTGGGCCGCGATCGACGGCGAGGAGCGCCTCAAGCCGCTCTGGTACGCCCTGCGCGACGCCTACGCTGACCGGATCGTGACCTTCCAGCCGCACGGCGAGGGCGTGAAGCTGGTGGCGGTCAACGACTCCGCGGAGGTCTGGAACGGCGTGATCGGCTTCTGGAAGTGCACCGCCGAGGGCCGCATCACCGGCCGGGCGCTCCTGGAGATCGCGATCGACCCGCGCGACACGGCCGAGGTCGTCCTCGAAGGGGGCGTCGCGCCCGCGCCGGGCGAGTTCCTGGTGACCGGCCGCGAGGGCTTCCCGCGCGCGACCTGGTTCACCAAGGAGGACAAGGACATGGACTGGGCGACGGCCCGGTTCACCGCAGAGACCGCGCTCGTGGACGGCGGCGTGGCCGTCACCGTCACGGCCGACACGGTGCTGCGCGACCTGTGCGTCTTCGCCGACCGGCTCGATCCTGACGCGGTCGTCGACAAGGCGCTGGTCACGCTCATCCCCGGCGAGCAGGTCACTTTCACCGTCACGAGCGCGGCCATCGCGGCCTCGCCGGAGCTGACGGCGGCGCTGACTTCGAAGCCGGTGCTGCGCGCGGTCAACGACTGACGGAACGCGGAACGGCCCGGAGCAGCGATGCTCCGGGCCGTTCTGTGCGTCTCAGGCCTTCTCGCCGGTCGCCTCGGACTCTTCGGCGGGTTCGGGCTCCTCGGCGGGTTCGGCCAGGGCCGCTTCGCTCGCCTCCGGGGTCGGGACGCCGATGCCGCCGGCGACGGGAACGTCCGGTTCCGGTTCCGGCTCCTCTTTGACGGGCATGGGGAGCGACTGCGAGATGCGCAGGCCCGCCTGGATGAGCTCCCAGCCGAGCGGCAGCGCCGTGCCGTCGGGCAGGTCGAGTTCGAGGGCGAGGTCGTCGGCGAGGCCGGCCTGCTTGGCGAGCTTGACGACGACCGGGTGGGTCGAGCGGTTCGGGGCGTAGCACCACTTGGGCGCGGCCAGGCCGAAGTCGCGGGCGAGCATGACGGCGGCGACGGCGGCCGGGCCGTCGACGAGGACGGCCGTGGAGCGCGTGGCGGCGGTGAAGATCGCGGCGGCCATCGCGCCGAGCTCGGCGCCGCCGAGGCGCGCGATGAGCTCCTGCGGGCTGCGCTTGAAGCCGCGGTTGAACGCGAGGTGGTCGCGCAGGGCCGAGATGCGGCCCATCCACGCGTTGTCGAAGACCGCGCCGCCAGGGGCGTGCAGCTGCGGCTGGAAGTTCGTGATCTCGTCCTTGGCGATGAACGCGCAGACGGCGACCGAGGCGGTCACCGCGCCCGCGCCGAGGCCGGAGATCAGGAGCAGGTCCGCGCCCTCGTCGATGGCGCGGTCGGCGGTGTCGCGGCCGAGCCGCAGGGCCGCGTCGAGCTCGGTCTCGTCGAGCAGCGGGCCTTCGGCGCCTTCGCTCGCGCCGGTGCGGACCACGCTGATCGGGAGCCCGGCGCGCGCCGCCTGCTCGGCGAACGGTCCCTCGCCGCGCTCCAGGGCCGCCGCCTGCTCGGCGACGGGCGCGTAGTCGCCGGAGTCCCAGCCCGCGGGGTACTCCCCGGCGAACAGGAGCATCCGCGGCGCCGCGAACGGCTCGGGCGCGTCGGTGGCCTGCATGCGGGCGGCCCAGCCGACCGCGGCCTGGAGGCGGCCGAGGCCCGATCCCTCGATGAGCGCGTCCTGGAGGCGCGCGTTGGCGCGCGTCGTCCACACCCCGTTGGGGAACTTCGCTTTCAGTTCGGCGAGGGGCCCGGCGTCGGTCGTCTGAGTCACGGCACAAGGCTAGCGCGGGGGCCGTGGGGCACAATTGCCAAGTGACCACCATCGAGTTCGCCAAAGGGCACGGCACCGGGAACGACTTCGTGATCGTCCCCGACCTCGACGACGCCCTCCCGCTGAAGGACGCCCAGGTCGCGCAGCTGTGCGACCGCCGCTTCGGCATCGGCGGCGACGGCCTGCTGCGCGTGGCCCCCTCGGAGGACCCGGGCGCCGAATGGTTCATGGACTACCGGAACGCCGACGGCTCCATCGCCGAGATGTGCGGCAACGGCGTGCGCGTCTTCGCCCGCTACCTGCTGGAGCAGGGCCTCGCCGAGGGCCCGGAGATCCCCGTGGCGACCCGCGCCGGGATCAAGACCGTGACCGTGGCGGGGGATGAGCTGAGGGTGGACATGGGCTCGGCGGTCTTCGGGACGACTTCCCAGGCGTCCGTCGAGGGCTTCACGTGGCCCGGACAGGTCGTCTCGATGGGGAACCCGCACCTGGTGTGCCATCTGGGGGACGAGGCCGAGCTGGAGGCGCTGGAGCTGTTCCACCAGCCGCGCTACGACGCGGCCCTGTTCCCCGAGGGCGTCAACGTCGAGTTCGTGACGGGCGCCGCCCCGCACGTGCGCATGCGCGTCCACGAGCGCGGCGTCGGCGAGACCGCCTCGTGCGGCACCGGCGCCTGCGCGGTCGGCGCGGTCGCGCTGCGCCACGCCGGGCTCGACACGGGCACGTGCAAAGTGGACGTCCCCGGTGGGACCCTCACGATCACCGTCACCGACGAGACCCTCTACATGACCGGCCCGGCCGTGATCGTGGCCGAGGGGACCTTCCGCGTCTGACGCAACGGGAAAGCCCCGGAAGCCGAAGGCTCCCGGGGCTTTCGAACGTTCGCTACCGCATCACGCGCTTGACCGCCGCCGCGACCGCCGGGGCCACGTTCGGGTCGAAGACGCTCGGCACGATGTAGGTCGCGTTGACCTTGTCCTCGCCGACGCAGTCGGCGATGGCCGTGGCCGCCGCGAGGGCCGCGTCGTCGTTCCAGTCGCGCGCCTGCGCGTCGAGGAGCCCGCGGAACACGCCCGGGAACGCCAGCACGTTGTTGATCTGGTTCGGCTGGTCCGACCGCCCGGTCGCCACGATCGCCGCGTAGCGCGCGGCCTCGGTCGGGGAGATCTCCGGGTCCGGGTTCGCCAGCGCGAACACGATCGGGTCCTTCGCCATCTTCGCGACATCGGAGCCCTTGAGGATGTTCGGCGCGCTCACGCCGATGAACACGTCCGAGCCCTCGACCGCGCCCGAGAGGTCCCCGGAGTAGTCGGCCTTGTTGAAGTGCTCGCCGAGCCACTTCCACGTCTCGTTGTCGGTCTCGAACCCCGAGTGCAGGGCGCCGTCGCGGTCGACGGGGACGATGTCGCCGATGCCGGCCTTCTCCAGCAGCCGCATGATCGCGGTCCCGGCCGCGCCGCAGCCGACCACGGTCGCGCGCACGTCCTTGAAGTCCTTGCCCACCACGCGGAGCGCGTTGGTGAGCGCGGCGAGCACCACGATCGCGGTGCCGTGCTGGTCGTCGTGGAAGACGGGGATGTCGAGCCGCTCGCGCAGGCGCGCCTCGATCTCGAAGCAGCGCGGCGCGGCGATGTCCTCCAGGTTGATGCCGCCGTACGTCGGCGCGAGCGCGGCGACGATGTTGACGATCTCGTCGGTGTCCTGCGTGTCGAGGCACACCGGCCACGCGTCGACGTCGCCGAACTTCTTGAACAGCGCCGCCTTGCCCTCCATGACCGGCATCGCGGCCATCGGCCCGATGTTGCCCAGGCCCAGGACGGCCGAGCCGTCGGTGACGACGGCGACCGTGTTGCGCTTGATGGTGAGGCGGCGGGCGTCGTCCGGGTTCTCGGCGATCGCCATGCACACGCGGGCCACGCCGGGCGTGTACGCCATCGACAGGTCGTCGCGGTTGCGCAGCGGCACCTTCGGGGCGACCTCGATCTTGCCGCCGAGGTGCATGAGGAAGGTCCGGTCGGAGACCTTCTTCACGTCGAAGTCCGGCATCGCCTCCAGGATCTTGGTGACCTGCTCGGCGTGCGCGGCGTCGGAGGTGTCGCACGTGAGGTCGACGGTCATGCGCTTGTTGTCGGAGCCGACGACGTCGAGGGCGGTGACGATGGCCCCCGCCTGCCCGACGACCGTGGCGAGGCGCCCGGCCGCGCCCGGGTCGGCCGAGAGGGCCAGACGGACGGTGATGGAGAACCCTGCGCTGGGAAGACGGGCAGTGCTCATGCCGCTCCTTTGATGTGCACTTCGTTGTGGACCACTTGCCGGATGCCTTGAATGATGCCACCGCCGCCGCCCGGCCCGCCCGCGCCCGGGCGCGGGGTGACGGCTCCGACCAGCGATGACGTCCTCACAGGTCCGGATCGGCGGCGGCCGGGCCCGGAGACCAATAAGAACAAATATCCGATCGGGCCAAGGTCGGGCGCCGAACCCGCGCCCATAATCACTCGATCTTGTCAGCGGGGCGTGTCAAGCTTGTGTTGATGCCTGAACAGTACGAGAACACCCGCGAAGACTTCTCCTCCGACGCCCCCTCGACGGGCGAACTGGACCTGGAGGCGCGCCAGGCGCTGCGACGCGTCTCCGGGATCGCCTCCACCGAGCTCGAAGACGTCACCGACGCCGAGTACCGCCGCCTCCGCCTGGAGCGCGTCGTGCTGGTCGGCGTGTGGACCGAAGGCTCCATCGGCGACGCCGAGAACTCCCTCGACGAGCTCGCCCAGCTGGCCGAGACGGCCGGCTCCGAGGTCGTCGACGGCCTCATCCAGCGCCGCTCCAAGCCCGACGCCGGGACCTTCATCGGCTCCGGCAAGGTCAGGGAGCTCAAGGACACCGTCGAGGCGCTCGGCGCCGACACCGTGATCGCCGACGGGGAGCTCTCCCCGGGCCAGCTGATCGCCCTCGAAAAGGCCGTCAACGTCAAGGTCATCGACCGCACGGCCCTGATCCTCGACATCTTCGCGCAGCACGCGAAGAGCGCCGAGGGCAAGGCCCAGGTCGAGCTCGCGCAGCTCCAGTACCTGCTGCCGCGCCTGCGCGGCTGGGGCGAGGCCATGAGCCGCCAGGGCGGCTCGAACGGCGGCGTGGGCCTGCGCGGCCCCGGCGAGACCAAGCTGGAGACCGACCGGCGGCGCATCCGCGCGAAGGTCGCCAAGCTCCGCCGCGAACTGGCGAAGCTCACCGTCACCCGCGAGACCAAGCGCGACTCGCGCACCCGCAACCGCGTCCCCGGCGTCGCGATCGCCGGGTACACCAACGCCGGCAAGTCGAGCCTGCTCAACGCCCTCACCGGCGCGGGCATCCTCGTCCAGGACGCCCTGTTCGCCACCCTCGACACCTCTACGCGGCGCTCGCGCACCGCGGAGGGCCGGGAGTACACGGTGACCGACACGGTCGGCTTCGTGCGGCACCTGCCGCACCAGCTGGTCGAGGCGTTCCGCTCCACGCTCGAAGAGGTCGCCGAGTCCGACCTGATCGTGCACGTCATCGACGGTTCGCACCCTGACCCGCTCGGCCAGGCCGAGGCGGTGCGCGTGGTGCTCGCCGAGGTCGGCGCCGAGGAGATCCCGGAACTGGTCGTGGTGAACAAGCTCGACCTGGTCGACCCGGACACGATGCTCCAGCTCCGCTCCGACTGGCCCGACGCCGTGTTCGTCTCGGCGCATTCGGGTGAGGGGATCGACAAGCTCCGGGCCGCGATCGAGAACGCGCTGCCGCAGCCGGACACCACGCTGACGGTGTGCATCCCGTACGTCCGCGGCGACCTGGTCTCCCGCCTGCGCTCGCGCGGCGAGGTCCTGACGACCGAACACCGAGGTGACGGCACGGTCATCACGGCCCGTGTGGACGAAGCCCTGGCCGGAGAATTGCGAGCGTTCGTCCTGGAAAAGGACTGAATCGCAGTGGTCCTGAACATGTCTCATGGGGGTCCCCGCGCTGACATGGCGTGTTCTGGAACACTTGCGTGATGCGAGAGCGCCGTGTGGGCCGCAGGCCCCTGCCTGCGCGGCTCGTCGCCGGGACGGCCGGAGTGCTCGTCCTGGCTGCGGCCGCGTCCCCCGTGTACGCCCAGGACGAGGAGTCCGGCGGTGAGGTGCTGTGCAATCTCCACGGCACTCAGGCCCCTTCCGGCATCGCCGCTGCGGCTGACGGGGACGGCTGGTGGATCGTGTCCGCCGGCGCCGAGCAGGACGACACGCTGTCCGTCGACCGGACCGGCGAGGACTGCAACGTCCGCATGGACGACGAGGCGTGGATCGACCACAAGCCCGTCGACCCGCAGGCCCTGGTCCTCGACAACGAGAACGGCGAGTACCTGTGGGTCGGTGACATCGGCGGCGCGACGGACCGCGACTGGCTGACCCTCAACCAGCTCGACCTGGAGAGCCTGGAGAACAGCGCCGTCTGGCGCTTCGTCTTCCCCGCCGAGGCGCACGACATCGGCGGCTTCGTGCTCCTGCCGGGCAAGAAGCCGCTGTTCGTCTCCGCCGACGACGGCGAAGCGGTCCTGTTCTCCCCGCCCGGCGACAACCAGGTGGAGAACACCCCGCTTGAAGAGGTCGGCACGGTCGCCCTCCCCGAGGGCGGCTCGGTCTCCGGCGTGGCCCTGAACGCGGACGGCTCGAAGGTCGCGCTGCGCACCGGGAACGCCGTCTACGAGTGGACCGTCGAAGGCGGCGACGTGGTCGCCGCCCTTGCCGGGACCCCGACGACCACGCCGGTCGCCGACGCGGGCACGCCCGAGGGCCTGGCCTACGACGCCGACGGCAACTTCATCACCCTCGCCTCCGACGACAACGACGGCTCGTTCGGCACCGTCACGCGCTACACCCCGGCGGCCCCGGCCGCCGAGGAGGAGCCCGCGGGCGGCGACGACGAAGCGGCAGCGGAACCCGAAGAGGGCCAGTCGTTCGTCGACTGGGTCCTGGGCCTGGGCTTCGGCACGATCGTGAAGATCCTCGCGGCCATCGCGATCCTCGGCC
Organism: Glycomyces dulcitolivorans; assembly: GCF_003265355.1. Classification (GTDB taxonomy): domain Bacteria; phylum Actinomycetota; class Actinomycetes; order Mycobacteriales; family Micromonosporaceae; genus Glycomyces; species Glycomyces dulcitolivorans. Next base: position 17,255 of record NZ_QFRW01000307.1, read on the forward strand.
TGCTGGTCATGGTCATCGGCATCGTGGTGATCCGCAAGTACCGCAAGCAGAACGCCGAGGACGACGACGGCGGCGACGACCGGGAGCCGGGCTTCGCCCGCGAGGAGTCCGACTTCGGGCGCCGCGGCGACTTCCTCGCCGACGACGACCCGGTCGACCTCGGTCTCGAAGCCGGCCAGCCCGACCCCGACCTGGGGCAGGTCGCGCGCGGCAACGTCTACGGCGCCGGACCGGCGCGGCAGGAACCCTCCGGGAACGTCTACGGCGGCGCCCCCGCCCGACCCGAGCCGAGCGGCAACGTCTACGGGGGCGGCCCGGCGCGTCAGGAACCGAGCGGGAACGTCTACGGCGCGGGCCCGCGCCGCGAGCCCCCTCCTCCGCCTCCTCCCGCCGCTCGCGGCGGGGTCTACGGCGGCCGCGAGGAGCCCCAGTACGGGGCGTTCGAAGGCGGCGGCCACGGCAGCGTCTACGACAACTCCGGCCCCGGTCCCGGCCAGTCCTTCGCGGCCCGGCAGGAGCCCTCCGGCAACGTCTACGGCGCCGGCCAGGCCCGCCAGGAGCCGTCCGGGAACGTCTACGGCGCGGGCGGCGGCGGACCCCGGCCGCAGCACCAGCAGCAGGGCTCGGTGTACGGGGCCGGAAACGCCGAACGGACCCCTGACGCCGATGAAGGCTACTGGGGCCCGCCTGACGGCGGCACGACATACGGTCGGAACCGTTAGGCGCGCAATGTAATTGGCGTTCGGTACTGCTTACTAGATCTTGCGGAGCACGGCGACGACGCGGCCGAGGATCTCGGCCTCGCTGGCGTCGATCGGGTCGTAGAGCGCGTTGGCCGGAAGCAGCCACGGCTTGCCGTTCTTGCGCTTCCAGGTCTTCACGGTCGCCTCGCCGTCGATCATGGCGGCGACGATCTCCCCGTTGAGCGCGTCGGGCTGCTGCCGCACCACGACCCAGTCGCCGTCGGTGATGGCGGCCTCGGTCATCGAGTCGCCCTTGACGCGCAGGAGGAAGTGGACGCCCTCGCCCACGAACTCCGCGGGCAGGGGCATGACGTCGTAGTCGCGCTCCTCGGCCAGGATCGGCTGCCCCGCCGCGATCTCGCCGACCATCGGCACGTACCGGGGCCGCGGGTGCTGGGAGCAGGTCTGGACGCCGCCCGGCGTGGACTGGCGCACCCCCACCGCGCGCGGCCTGCCGGCCAGGCGGTTGAGGTAGCCCTTCCTTTCGAGCTGCTTCATCTGGTACGCCACGGACGAGGCGGAGGCGAGGCCGACTTCGGCCCCGATTTCACGGACGCTCGGGGGGTAGCCCTTGTTGTTGATGAACTCCTCGATGTATTCGAGGACTTGCTGTTGCCGACGCGTCAACTTGCGCGTTTTCGGCCGGGATGTCGTGGTCTCGCTAGCCACAGGAGGCTCCTGTAAGACAAATGGGACGGTATGTCTGATTCCGACAATGTAACTCACGTGCTGGTTCTAGTCAAACATTCGTGCGACGTCGGCGTGTCGCCGCGCTGGTAGGAATGTGTTTTCGCGCTTGTTCACCCGAACGGGTGAACGATAATACGTGTCGGCCTGGTTGACTGATTCCCCGGCCTCGGGTTCCCAAGATCGCGTCGCGGCGTTCTGCGCTATTCTGGACACTAGATCTTGTGGTTTGATGTATCGTCTCTCACTAGGTGTTGGGGTTCCCGGCGCTCGCCGGACCGGCACGAGGCAGACTGTCCCCGACGCGGGGAACGGCGCGGAGCCGGAATGTCGGAGGCCCGCGAGACGATGGTCGTAGAAGGAGACTAGCGAAATGCGATGCCCTTACTGTCGCCATCCCGACAGCCGGGTCGTGGATTCCCGCGAGGCCGAGGACGGCAAGATCATCCGCCGCCGCCGGGTCTGCCAGGAGTGCGAGAAGCGCTTCACCACCGTCGAGGAGTCGATCCTCGCCGTGGTCAAGCGCTCCGGCGTCACCGAGCCGTTCAGCCGGAGCAAGGTCGCCAGCGGCGTCCTCAAGGCCTGCCAGGGCCGGCCCGTCGACGCCGACGACGTCGCGCTGCTGGCCCAGGCCGTCGAGGACGAGATCCGCTCCCGCGGGGCCGCCGAAGTCCCCAGCAACGAGGTCGGGCTGGCCATCCTCAAGCCGCTCCGGCAGCTCGACGAGGTCGCCTACCTGCGATTCGCCAGCGTCTACCAGAGCTTCGAGTCCCTGGAGGACTTCGAGGCCGCCATCGGGCAGCTCCGCGAGGAGCACGCCGCCCGCAACAGCGCCTGACCGCGCACCACCCCAGCACCACCGATTCCCGAACACCGAGGCATGAGCAGACAGGGGCGAGGAACATGCCGAAGACCACCAAGGCCGCCGAAGGCGCCGCGACGACGACCAGGACCGCCAAGAAGACCGCGAGCGCGCCCGCCAAGGGCCCCGCCGACAAGGGACTGACGGTCGAGCGGGTCTTCACGACCCCCGGCGTCCACCCGTACGACGAGGTCGAATGGGAGTCCCGCGACGTCGTCATGACCAACTGGCGCGACGGCTCGATCAACTTCGAGCAGCGCGGCGTCGAGTTCCCGGCCTTCTGGAGCCAGAACGCGACCCAGATCGTCACCTCGAAGTACTTCCGCGGCGCCCTGGGCACCCCCCAGCGCGAGACCGGCCTCAAGCAGGTCATCGACCGCGTCGTCCACGCGTACCACAACGCGGGGGAGAAGTACGGCTACTTCGCGACCGCCGAGGACGCGCAGATCTTCGCCGACGAGCTCACCTGGCTGCTGCTGCACCAGTACTTCAGCTTCAACTCCCCGGTCTGGTTCAACGTCGGCACCGCCGCGCCCCAGCAGGTCTCCGCGTGCTTCATCCTCAGCGTGGACGACACCATGGAGTCGATCCTCGACTGGTACAAGGAAGAGGGCATGATCTTCAAGGGCGGCTCCGGCGCCGGGGTCAACCTCTCCAAGATCCGCGCCTCCGCCGAGCTGCTCTCCTCCGGCGGCAACGCCTCCGGCCCGATCAGCTTCATGCGCGGCGCCGACGCCTCCGCCGGGACCATCAAGTCCGGCGGCGCCACCCGCCGGGCCGCGAAGATGGTCGTCCTCGACGTCGACCACCCCGACATCGAGGCGTTCATCGACACCAAGGCCCGCGAAGAGGACAAGATCCGGGCCCTGCGCGACGCCGGCTTCGACGTCGACCTCGGCGGCGAGGACATGTTCTCGGTCCAGTACCAGAACGCCAACAACTCCGTGCGCGTCTCCGACGTCTTCATGAAGGCCGTCGAGGACGGTAGCGACTACGCCCTCACCGCCCGCCAGACCGGCGCCGAGATCGAGCGCCGCGACGCCCGCGACGTCTTCCGCCGCATGGCCAAGGCCGCGTGGGAGTGCGCCGACCCCGGCATCCAGTACGACGACGTCATCAACGACTGGCACACCAACCCGAACACGGACCGCATCTACGCGTCGAACCCGTGCTCGGAGTACATGAGCCTCGACGACTCCTCGTGCAACCTCGCCAGCCTCAACCTCATGAAGTTCCTCGGCGAGGACGGCTCCTTCGACGTCGACCGGTTCACCAAGACGGTCGAGTTCGTCATCACCGCCATGGAGATCTCGATCTCCTTCGCGGACTTCCCGACCGAGAAGATCGGCGAGACCACCCGCGACTACCGCCAGCTCGGCATCGGCTACTCGAACCTGGGCGCGCTGCTCATGACCTCGGGCTACGCCTACGACTCCGAAGAGGGCCGGGCGCTGGCCGCCGCCATCACCGCGCTCATGACCGGCGTCTCGTACCGCCGCTCCGCCGAGATCGCCGGGGCCGTCGGCCCCTACGCCGGCTACGAGCGCAACGCCGAGCCGCACCAGCGCGTCATGGCCAAGCACGCCAAGGCGGCCGACGCCGTCGAGACCTTCGGCGACGTCGACGCCACCGTGATCGAGGCCGCGAAGGCCGAGTGGGCCAAGGGCAACGAGATCGGCGCCGTCAACGGCTGGCGCAACGCGCAGGCCTCGGTGCTCGCGCCCACCGGCACCATCTCGTTCATGATGGACGCCGACACCACCGGCATCGAGCCGGACCTCGCCCTCGTCAAGCACAAGAAGCTCGTCGGCGGCGGCTCCATGGAGATCGTCAACCAGTCCATCCCGCGCGCGCTGACCCGCCTGGGCTACGACGACGGCGACCGCCGGGCCATCGTCGACTACGTCGCCGACCACGGCCACGTCGTCGGCGCCCCGGCCCTGCGCGAGGAGCACTACCCGGTGTTCGACTGCGCCATGGGCGAGCGGGCGATCGCGCCGATGGGCCACGTGCTCATGATGGCCGCGGTGCAGCCGTTCCTGTCCGGCGCGATCTCCAAGACCGTGAACCTGCCCGAGTCCGCCACGGTCGAGGACATCGAGGAGGTCTACTTCCAGGGCTGGAAGCTCGGCCTCAAGGCCCTCGCGATCTACCGCGACAACTGCAAGGTCGGCCAGCCGCTCTCGGCGAAGAAGAAGGAAGTGGAGCAGGCGGTCGAGGAGGCCGTGGAGAAGGCCGTCGAGACCATCGCCGCGCACGGCCCGATCCGCCGCAAGCTCCCCAAGAAGCGCCCGAGCCAGACCATCTCGTTCTCGGTCGGCGGCGCGGAGGGCTACATGACCTCCTCGTCCTACCCGGACGACGGCCTCGGCGAGGTCTTCCTCAAGATGTCCAAGCAGGGCTCGACCCTCGCGGGCGTCATGGACGCGCTGTCGGTCTCCATCTCCATCGCCCTCCAGTACGGGGTCCCGCTGGAGAAGTACGTCGAGAAGTTCACGAACATGCGCTTCGAGCCCGCCGGCATGACCGACGACCCGGACATCCGCATGGCCTCCTCGGTGGTCGACTACATCTTCCGCCGCCTGGCCCTGGACTACCTGCCGTACGAGGAGCGCGCCGCCATCGGCATCCTCACCACCGCCGAGCGCACCGCCGAGCTCAACGGCGAGGACCCGTCCAAGGTCTCGCAGCCCGAGGTCGACCTCGACGCGCTCCGCGCCTCCGCGCCGATCGAGGAGGCCGTGGCCGAACGCGTCCAGATCGAGTCGAAGCCGACCCGCCTCGACATCCTCACCTCGGCTCAGGCCCGCAGCGCCGACGCGCCGCTGTGCATGAACTGCGGCACCAAGATGCGCCCGGCCGGCTCCTGCTACGCCTGCGAGGGCTGCGGCGCCACCAGCGGTTGCAGCTAGGTCACATCACTCGATAGGGGGGCCGTTCCGCACCGCCGGAACGGCCCCTTTCGCGTGCTCTGATGCGCTTGTGTCCCAAAGGCACCGGCCCCCGTGTCCACCGCACGCTGGCAGAACGGCAATAGAATGGGATCACCGCCCGCCCCTCGCTTCCCGGAGGCATCAATGCAGTCCCTGGCTCCCGGCGATCCCGAACGGATCGGTCCCTACCGGACCATCGCCGAACTCGGCCGCGGCGCCATGGGCCGAGTGTTCCTCGCCAGCGCCCCGGACGGCCGTCCCGTAGCCGTCAAGCTCATCGCGGCCGCGCTCATCCAGGACGAGGAGTTCCGGGCCCGCTTCCGCCGCGAGGTCGCCGCGTCCAAGCAGGTCGCGGGCGCCTACACGGCGGCGGTGATCGACGCCGGGCCCGACGACCAGGTCCCGTGGCTCGCCTCCGAGTTCCTGGTGGGCCCCAACCTGAAGGACGTCGTCGAGTCCTCCGGGCCGCTCCCCGAGGCCACCGTGCTGCGCCTCGCCGCGGGCCTCGCCTCCGCGCTCGCCGCGATCCACGCCGCCGGGATGGTCCACCGGGACCTCAAGCCCGCCAACGTGATCCTCGCCGCAGACGGCCCGCGTGTGATCGACTTCGGCATCGCCCGCGCCGCCGACGGCATCACTGACACCAACCTCACCAAGACCGGCGGCGTCATCGGCACCCCCGGGTTCATGTCGCCCGAGCAGGCCGAGTCCGGGACCGTCTCGGCCGCCAGCGACGTGTTCTCGCTCGGCTCGGTCCTGGTGCTCGCCGCGACCGGCCACAGCCCCTTCGCGGGCGCCTCCACCCTGGAGACCCTGAACAACGTCGTCCGGTCCCAGCCGGACCTCTCGACGCTGTCGCCGCGCCTGCGCGCCATCGTCGAGCGCTGCCTGGTGCGCCTGCCCGGCGCCCGGCCCACCCCCGCGGAGCTGATGTCCCTCATCGGCCCCGTGGCGCCCTCCACGCGCCCCTGGCCGGACTCGGTCAACGCCCTCGCCGAACGCCAGCGCTGGCAGCTGTCGAGCCTCCTGGGCGACGCGGGCGCCTCGACCACCCTGGTGGACGAGGCCGCCGCCGCTGCGGCCGCTCCTCCGGCGACCCCGAACGCGCCGACGTCGGTGTTCGACCAGCCGTACTCGGTCCCCTCCTCCGAGCCGAACGCGAACGCCTCGGCGTTCCCGATGTCGGCCATGCCCGCCTCGGCGCCGCCCACGAGCCCGGTGACCGCGCCGCCGCTGTACACGCAGCAGTCGCCCTACCAGCCGCCGACCGCGCCGCCGCTGTCCCCGGCGCCCGGCTACGCGCCCGGCATGGTCTCGCCCGGGCAGATGTCCCCGGGCCAGTACCCGCCGACCGCGCCGCCGACCATGCAGTACACCGCGCCGCCCCCGCCGCCGCAGTACCCGGGCCAGCCCGGGTACGCGCCGCAGTTCGGGCCCCAGCAGCCCTCCTCGAACGGGACGGCCATCGGCATCACCGTGATCGCCGCGATCCTCGTCATCGCGATCGTCGGCGGCCTGGTGTGGTTCCTCAACGCCGGCAACGGCGACCCGGACGACGACCCGACCGGCGCGATCTCCTCCAACAACCCGAGCGACCCCGTGACGACGCCCGACGACGACCCGGAGACGACGCCGCCGGACGAGGAGACCACGCCGCCCGACGAGGCCGCGTGGAGCGAGGTCTACTCCGACTACACGGTGACCATGACGACGACCTTCGACTCGGCGAGCACCTGCCAGTACATGGAGGTCGACTTCGACGACATCACCACGAACGGGTCGATCTGGACCGAGTACAAGACGACCGACTCGCCGTCGACGTGGACGGACCTGGTCCTGAACCCGTGCGACATCGACCTGTCGACGAACACGGGCCTGACGAGCTACTTCTACACGCCGTCGGGCGCGTACGGGACGTTCTACGACGAGGCCGTGACCCCCGACGAGTGCTGGGCCGAGATCGACGCCTCGTCCCCGGCGCTGAACTGGACGGTCGACCCGTGGGACCCGGGCGCCGCGCCGCTGAGCGAGGGCATGATGCTCTGCCTGTACACCGCGAGCCTGGAGATCGTCCTCGCCGAGGTCACCTCGGTGCAGGCGGAGACGACCTCGAACTGGATGATCGTGGACTTCACCGTGTCGGTGTACTCCGCCGCATAGGGAGTTCGCCCTGGCCAGACAAGCACGGTCGTGCTATTTTTGGGTCGTGCGCAAGGGCGAACTCACCAGGCAGGCCATCCTCGACGAGGCCATCAGGATGGCGCGCTTCAGCGGGCTCTCCGGCCTGACGATCGGCTCCCTGGCGACCGCCGCGGACATGTCGAAGTCGGGCGTGTACGCGCACTTCAAATCCAAAGAGGCGCTTCAGCTCGCGTGCATGGAGCGCTACGCCGAGCAGTTCGCCGACGAGGTCTTCCGGCCCGCGCTGGCGAAGCCGCGCGGGATCGCGCGGCTCCAGGCGATCGTCGAGCACTGGATGCGCTGGTACGAGCACCCGGGCGGCTGCCTGTTCCTGGCCGCCAGCACCGAGTTCGACGACATGACGGGCCCGCTGCACGACCAGATGACGCGCGACCAGCGGCAGCTCCTCGACTCCCTCGCCCGGGTCGCCTCCACGGCGGTCTCCGAAGGCGAGTTCTCCGAAGACATCGACGTCTTCCAGGTCGCGCAGGAGGTCTTCGGCGTCCTGCTGTCCTACAACTGGATGAGCCGCATCCTGTCCTATCCGGACGCCGCCGACCGCGCTTGGGCGGCGTTCAACCGGCTGATCGACAGCTACAGATCCTGACCAGGAAGGCCTGACACCCATGGCATCCACTTCCACCGCAGCCTCCGGGCCCAAGAAAAGCACGACCGTTCGTGCTCCTTGGCACATCCGCACCGCCTTCGTCGCCGCCGAGCGCCTCGCGCCCGGCCCGGCCGCGAAGTTCCTGTGCGAGATGTGGTTCCGGCTCCCCGCCGGTCCCGACAAGCGCCTGCGCGGCGAGGCCCCGGCCGGCTCGGCGGTCTTCGAGATCGACTGCCTCGGCACCACCGTGTGGGGCTACGACTGGGCCCCTGACACCCCCGGCGAGCGCCCCCTGGTCTACCTCGTGCACGGCTGGGGCGGCTCGACCGGCGACTTCAAGTTCATCGCCGCGAACCTCGTCGCCTCCGGCTTCCGCGTGGTCGCCTTCGACGCCCCCAGCCACGGCAACTCGGGCCCCGGCCCGTGGGGCGACCGGCACGCCAACGGCCTCCACCTCGTCGAGGCCATGAGCGTCGTCCTGGAGAAGTTCGGCACCCCGTACGCGGTCGTCGGCCACTCCATGGGCTGCCTCAGCGCCGTCCAGGGCATGCTCATGAACGGCGTCGACCTGAAGAGCGTCCGCCTCGCGATGCTCGCCCCGTTCATCGGCGGCAAGGAGGGCTTCCGCGACACGATCGGCGCGATCGTGCCCGTGGGCCCGCGCATCATGGACCGCCTGGCGCCCCTCGGGGAGGCCAAGGCCGGCGTCAAGCTCGACGACTTCTCGCTGAACGGCGTCGAGGTCGAGTCCGAGGCGCTCATCGTCCACGACCGCCGCGACCGCCCCAACCCGTTCCGCCACGGCGAGGCCCTCGCCGCCGCCTGGCCGAACGCCGAGCTCATGGCCACCGAGGGCCTGGGCCACCGCAAGGTCCTCGTGAACCCGGCCGTCAGCGGCCGCGTCGCCCAGTTCTTGCGCGACTAGAACCCCCAAGGGGGATAAGCGAAAGGGCCGGGTCCATCGGACCCGGCCCTTCCTCATGCTTCTTAACCCTCGTAGTGGATCGTCAGACGCGTCCACGCACCGATGTTGATATAGGTGCCGTCCCCGACCGGGAACTCCACGTTCGGCGCCAGCGGCTCGTCGGAGCCGTTGAGGAACGTGCCGTTCGAGGAGCCGACGTCCATGATCGTCCAGGAGCCGTCCGCCTTGGCGTACAGGCGCGCGTGCTGCGCGCTCACGCCCGGGTCCGCGACGTCGCCCGACAGGTCGATGTCCGGGGTGATGCCCCGCTTCGCGGAGTAGCGGCCGATCGTCAGCTCGCCCCTGTCGAGCGGGAAGCGGCGCGGCTTCGCGAACGACGGGTACTGGAGCTGCGAGGCCCCGTCCGAGGCCGCGACCTTGTTGAAGTAGCCCTGGTCCGCGGTGACGGCGACGCCCCAGCGGGTGGCCGCCTGCGAAGGCGCGTAGTTCGACGCGAGGTCCGCGGGCTGCGCGTCCGGCATCGAGAACCCGCCGGTGCCCGTCGAGGGCGGCGCGGAGGTCGGGGCGCCGAACGGCGCGGCCGGCACGCCCGGAGGCGGTCCGGGAGGCGCCGAGGTCGGCGCGTACGACTGCTGCGCGTACGGGTCCTGCCCGTACCCGCCGGGCTGCTGCCCGTAGGGGTCCTGGGCCGGCTGGCCGTACGGGTCCTGCGGCTGCGAGGGCTGACCGTAGGGGTCCTGCCCGTACCCGCCCGGCTGCTGGCCGTACGGGTCCTGCTGCTGCGGTTGACCATAGGGATCCTGGCCGTAGCCCTGCTGGGGCTGCTGACCGTAGGGGTCGGGCTGGCCGTAGCCCTGCTGCGGCTGCTGGCCGTACGGGTCCTGTCCATAGCCCTGCTGGGGCTGGGACTGCTGCCCGTACGGGTCCTGCTGGCCGTATCCACCCTGCTGCTGCCCGTAGGGGTCCTGCTGCTGCGGCTGGGCGTACGGGTCCTGCCCGTAGCCCTGCTGGGGCTGCTGCTGGCCGTAGGGGTCGGGCTGCCCGTACGGGTCGTTCGACGCGTACCCCTGTCCGAAGGCGGCAGGGGACTGCGGAGGCTGGCCTTGCTGCCACGCCGGATTGGGGGTCCCGCACTGCTCGCAGAACTGTGCCTGCGGGAACGCCCCGCACGCGCACTGGTACCCGCCCGGCTGTGGGGCACCGCCGTAGGTCGGCTGGTAGGTCAAGGTCGTCCCCCTCCAAGCATTTGGGTGTACTCGGCCTCGCTGACGACACCGAGCAGCGGGGCGGGCCCGTTCTGCCCGTTCGATGCGCCCTGGTCCGCGCGCTCGCGCGCACGTTCGTCGACCTGGACCGAACCGGGGGATTCGAGTTCCACCACCGCGACACTGATGTTGTCATGCCCGCCGTTGGCGAGCGCTTGTCGTGTCAACGCTACCGCCTTCTCGCCAACACTGCCGTCCGGCAGTGGCAGAAGGTCGTGATCGTCATTGAAATAACGCGACAGACCATCGCTGCACACTACGACATGCCCGCCGCCCAGATCCACGCGGAGGAGGTTCGGGTTCAGCGTCGGCGCGTCCGCCCCGAGCCACGCGAGCAGGGCTTTCGCGTACGGGTTCTTGTACCGCTCGTCCGACGGGTCGACGCCCTGGTACTCCAGGCGGGCCTGGATGGTGTCGTCCACCGTCAGGCACCGCGCCTCCTTCTCACCCGCCCAGTACGCTCGCGAATCGCCCACCCAGCACAGCACCGCCTGGTTCCCCTCGACCACCGCCGAGACGAACGTCGACGACGGCGGCGAGTTCGGGTACTGCTTGCCGACCGCCGCCACCGCGGAATGGGCCGCGCCCACCCCGCGACGCGACGCGTCCTCCGCCGACAGGCCCTCGGCCAGCGCCAGGCGGATCTCCGTCACCGCCGCTTCCACTCCTGCGAGTGACGCGCGCTCGGAGTCCGAGGCGCCCGAGACGCCGTCGCACACCACCGCGATCTTGCGGCCGTCCTCGGCCAGCGCGACCGCGATCGAGTCCTGGTTGTAGTGGTGGCGCTTCCCGACGTCCGTCGCCGCGCCGATGCCCGGCATCTCGAACGACAGGTGGTCGTCGGACCCGCCGGGGTGGTCGGGGTTCTCCTCGACCGCCGCCGAGGACCGCCACGTGACGGACTCGGCGGGGACCTCGAACTCCTCCAACTCCCCGCCGCAGTCCTCGCAGAAGCGGCCGAGGTCTGCCGGCAGTCCGCAAGCGGTGCAACGCTTCGCGGCGCCCATGGTCGGTGAGGGCTGCATAGGGCTCCTTCGGCTACAACATCGTGCGGGGGCGGTGGCGGTTGGCCAGGTCGAAGTAGTACACCTGGTCCTCCCGCCGCGTGCAGGCATGGGCGAGGTCACGGTAGGCCCGCTCCAGCGCCAGGCGCAGCTCGCGCTCCTCGGGGCGCGCCCCGAAGACCGGCGGCTCGGCGGCCGGACCGGTGCGCTGCACCGTCTCCAGCGCCAGGTGCAGGATCCTGGTCGAGACCAGGTGGCGGCGCCGCGGTTCGAGCTTGAGCTCGTCCAGGCGCCCCGCCATGTGGTGCAGGTCCAGCAGCGACGGCGGCGCGGTGCGCGAGTGCAGCGCCGTCTGGATCGCCGCGGTCTGCGCGATCCCGTACTGCGCCGAGGTCTTCGGGACCTGGTGCAGCGTCGTGATCGCGTCGGTCGAGTTGCCTTCGAGGTCGAGCAGGCGCGCCCGCCCGTACGCCGCCGACACGAACCGGTGGTCGCAGGCCCAGATCCGCGTGTAGTGCGGCAGCGCCAGGTCCGCGCGCCCGGCCAGCTCCGCGCACGCCGCCAGCGCCAGGCGCGGCGACAGCTCTCCGGGCAGGTGCGAGTAGACCGCGTCGAAATGCGCTGCGGCCGTGGCGAAGTCCGCGGCCAGCAGCGAGATGATCCCGCGCATCCACGTCACCTGCCACGTGTTGCCCTCGCGCTGCGCGAACTGGTCGAGCACCGCCGCGGCCTGGTGCAGCTCCCCGGCGTTCACGAGCGTCCGCACCCGCCGCAGCTGCACCTCCGGGCTCTGCTGCGGCGCCGAGTTCAGCTCCGCGAGGATCCCGTTCACGTCCGTGGCCTGCTGCGTCGCCAGGAACGCGGCCATCGGGTCGGCCAGGTCCACCATCGGCGACGGCAGCGCGTGCGCGATCTCGAACGGGTCCCCGACGGCGTGGATGTCGTACTCCACGTCGGGTTCGCCGAACACCGACTGCTCGCCCGAGAACAGCGTCGAGGGCTCGAACCGCGGCTCGCTCCGCTGCACCGACTGGACCTCGTGGAGGACCCCGCGCACCTGGGTGCGCATGTCGTCGGCGTCCTGGAACCGCGAGCGCGGCTCGATGTGGCACGCGCGCAGCAGGAGCCGGTGGAACGACCCGTACTCGGCGAACTGCGGCGCCTCCGACGCCGGCGGCAGCTTGTCCCGGTAGGTGCTCGTGAAGCCCTTGAAGTCCAAGGCCAGCACCGCCATCGAGCGGCCGATCGTGTACAGGTCCGAGGTCACCGACGGCCCGACCGAGAGGATCTCGTCGTTCGGCACCGAGTACCCGGGCGTCCCGTAGATCGCCGACTCCATGTCCTCGACGTGCCGCACGGCCCCGAGGTCGATGAGCTTGAGCCAGGTCTCGACGTGGATGATGTTGTCCGGCTTGAAGTCGCAGAACAGCAGGTTCCGGTCGTGCAGGTAGCTGAACGCCGGCAGCAGCTCGGCGGTGTAGGTGAGCACCTGCTCCAGCGGCAGGGGCTTGCGCTCCCCGGCCTCGTCGACCGCGTCCCTGATGTCCCGCAGCGACTTCCCGGCGATGTACTCCATGACGATGAACGACTGGAGCTGCCCCGAGCGCGGGTCCACGGCCGTGACGAAGTCGTGGATGTCCACCACGTTCGGGTGGTCGACCCCGACCAGGAACCGCCGCTCGTTGATCGCCGCCTCGATCGCGTCCTCGTCCGAGGTGTTGATGAGGCCCTTGATGACCACCCACCGCTGCGTCAGGTCGTCGTCGAAGTTCTTGTCGTTCGCGAGGTAGATCCAGCCGAGGCCGCCGTGCGCGATCGCGCCCAGCACCTCGTACCGGTCCGACAGGAGGTCCCCGGGCTTGAGCGAGGGCGTGAACCAGTACCGCGCGCGGCAGTACGGGCAGAAGCCGTCCACGCGCCCGGCGCGGCCCGCCTGCGGGCGCCCCACGGGCTTCCCGCACGAGGAGCAGAACCGCTTGTGCTCGGGCACCTTCGGGTCCGCCATGACCGCCTCGGCGGGGTCGCGCGGCGGCACCGGCGGCATGTCCGACAGGCCCCCGCGCTGGCGGGTGCTGGACGTGGTCGAGCGCGTCACCGGGCCGGTGATCGGCTGCGGCATCGGCGCGGCCGGGGCCCGGTACGGCGCGGGCGGCGCCGACACGACCGCGTTCGCGGGCACGATCTGCTGCGACTGGGCGATCTGGTGCTGCGGCGACTGGACCGGCTGCCCCGCATACGCCTGCGGGGGCCCGACGGGCGTCGTCATGCTCGGCGGCGACAGCGCTGCGGTCCCCGGCGGGAGCGCCGCCGTCCCCGGCGGGCCCGGCGGCGG
>NZ_QFRW01000308.1 GCF_003265355.1 Glycomyces dulcitolivorans
AGGCCGCGGCGCGGGGCCCGCGCCGGGCCCGCCTGCGGCTCAAGCGGATCGACCCGTGGTCGGTGATGAAGTTCGCGTTCGCCGTGTCGATCGTGCTGTTCATCGTCATGGTCGTGGCGACCACCGTCCTGTACATCGCGCTCGACGCGATGGGCGTGTTCGACACCGTCAACGACATGCTCCAGATGCTCATGGGCTCCAACGCCGACTCCGGCGCGGCCGCCACCGAGGGCTTCAGGATCACCGCGAAGGGCGTCATCGGGGCCGCGGCCCTCCTCGGCGTCGTCAACATGGTCCTGTTCACCGCCCTGGCGACCCTCGGGTCGTTCATCTACAACGTGTGCGCCGACCTCGTCGGCGGCGTCGAGGTCACGCTCGCCGAGCGCGACTAGCAAGACCTGAGACGGAGCGCCCCGCAGCCGAAATGGCCGCGGGGCGCTCCGCTGCTGTGCCCCAGTGATGCCCGTCCCTCCAGGGAGGCCCCCTGTCTCGCACACGGGAGAATCGTGGGGTAATCTTTCTCAGCGCCGCCGATGAGCGGCCGATGCAAGGGCGTATAGCTCAGGTGGTTAGAGCGTCGAGCTGATAACTCGAAGGTCCCAAGTTCGAGTCTTGGTACGCCCACCAACACCCGCCGGTCACCGGCGGGTTTTTTCTTGCCCGGAATACCCGGGCCGGCCCCGGGCCTTGAACCTGGAGACCCGTGTCCCCTGCTCGAAAGCGCTCCGCCATGGCCGACTCGCCCCGCTCGTTCCTGTTCATCCTCGGCAGCTCCCGCACCGGCGGCAACACCGAGACCCTCGTCCGCGCCGCCGCCGAGCACCTCGAACCGGAGGCCGCCCAGCAGTGGCTGCGCCTCTCCGACCTCGACCTGCCGCTCTTCCGCGACCTCCGCCACCTCGGCGACGGCAAGACCCCACCCGCCGAAGGCGCCGAGCGCACGATCCAGGACGCCACCCTCGCCGCCACCGACGTCGTCATCGCCTCCCCGCTCTACTGGTACTCCGTCAGCGGCTCGGTCAAGAACTACCTCGACTACTGGTCCGGATGGCTCCGCGTCCCCGGCCTCGATTTCAAGGCCCGCATGGGCGGACGCCGCCTGTGGGGCGTCACCGTCCAGGGCGACGAGGAGCCCGACGTCTCCGAACCCCTCGCCGGGACCCTGCGCCTCTCCGCCGAGTACATGGGCATGGAGTGGAAGGGCGTGCTCCTGGGGTACGGCTCCCGCCCCGGGCAGGTCCTGCGCGACGAGCAGGCCCTCGCCGGCGCCAAGACCTTCTTCGACCCCGCGACCGACACGCCCGGAATCCGATACTGACCCCACGAGCACCGGCCGGGCGGGTCGCCGCGGCGCAGTTCGCTATGCTGAGGCGCATCGCGCGATGCCGACCGCGGCATTGCTGTACGCGGCAATCTCTGATATAGGGGGCCTGGGTCCATGTGGAAGAAGATCTTGATCGTCGCCGGCGTGGCGACGGTCGCGTTCGTGGTCGCCAAGAAGGTCAAGTCGATCAACGACGACCGCACCCTGTGGCACGAGGCCACCACCTCCGCGGAGGACGTGCGCTAGCGAATCGCGTTAGCCAACTCACTGCGCTCCGGGTATCCTCGCTGTTGCCGCATGCGCGGCGAGGATACTCGAACGGCCCGGTCTCACCACCGGCCGTACCAGGGGTCTTAGCTCAATTGGCAGAGCACCGCCTTTGCAAGGCGGGGGTTAGGGGTTCGATTCCCCTAGACTCCACTGAAAGCCCCGGCAACGGGGCTTTTCTGCTGTCCGGCGGAAAACGCTGGTGCGGTTCGGCGGGGGTGTCGGTAGCCTTTCGCGGTGGATTCTTCTGGGCCGCTTGCCGGGATCGATGCGATCGCCGATGTCTATGGGCTGGGGCCGGTGTACGCGTGCGGGTACTTGCCGAACGGGTTCTTGAACCGGAACTGGCGGGTTGAGAGCGAGGCGGGAGTGTTCGCGCTCAAGGAGCTTGCCAACACGTCTGCTGAGGAGGCGCGGCGCAGTCTCGCGCTCATGGCCTCGGTCGCCGCTGACGGTGTGCCGGTGGTCGAGGCGGTCGCGGTTGGCGGGGAGGCGGTCGTTGAGGTCGGCGGGGGTGCTTACTACCTGGCGCCCTGGATCGAGGGCGATCATCGGCGCGGGGCCGAGATGACGCCCGAGACGTCTTTCCATATGGGGGAGGTGCTCGGGCGGGTGCGGCTCGCGCTGGGGCGGCCCGGGTTGTTGCCGGAGGGGGAGCCGCGAGCTGAGGCGCCTCCTAGTGTCGGCACCGCTCATGAGCGGATCGCGGATTATCTCGGGATCATCGGCGGGCGTTCGGAGCTTGACGAGTTCGATCTTGCGGCTGAGCCGCTGTTGCGGAGTCGGATCGGGTTGATCGACGCGTGTGCGCACCTTCGGCCTTCAGGGGCGTTGGTTGGGCCGGTCGGGTGGACTCATGGGGACTGCCAGAACTGGAACCTGATCTGGCAGGGGGACCGGATCGCCGCTGTTCTTGACTGGGACCGGGTGCGGGTGAATCCGTACGGCGAAGAGGTCGTGCGGGCGGCTACCTATCAGTGCGCGCTGGCGGACGGGAGTCTTGACCTGGAGTGCGTCGCCGCGATCGTCGCCGGGTACCGGTCGGTTGTGCCGATCGGGGCGGAGGCGTTGGTCGATGCTGTGCGGCGGCGGTGGTGGAAGTTGCTGACTTCGGTGTGGCACTTGAAGTACCACTACTACCAGGGGGACCGGTCGAGCGATTGGATCTTCTTCTCGGACGAGCGGCTGCTGCGGTGGTGGACGGCGAACCTCGACAAGGTGGAGTCCGTGTTCGGGGCCTAGCGCCAGCGGTAGCGGCGTTCGGGGCGGCCTCGGCCGGCGTATTTGAGGGCGACTTCGGCGCGGCCGCGTTCGGTGAGTTGTTCGAGGTAGCGGCGGGCGCTGACTCGGGAGACGCCTATCTTCTCGGCGCATTCGGCGGCGGAGAGGGAGCCTTCGGCTTCGCGGAGGGCGGTTTCCACCAGGGTGGCGGTTTCGGCGCTGAAGCCCTTCGGCATTGCGGCGGTGGAGCCGGTTCGTTCGAAGGCGCGGTCGACGTCGGCCTGGTCGCGGACGGCCATGGCGAGGCCGGCGCGGCGGTTGGCGTACTGCTCCAGGCGTTCCTGGAACTCGTCGAAGCTGAAGGGCTTGAGGAGGTAGGAGACGACGCCGAGGCGGACGGCGGCGCGGACCGCTTCGGATTCGCGGGCTGCGGAGATGACCATGACGTCGGTTTCGTGGCCTTCGGCGCGCATGCGGCGGACCAGGTCGAGGCCGAAGACGTCGGGGAGGTACAGGTCGAGGAGGACGAGGTCGGGGCGGTGCTCGTCGAGGGCGGCGAGGGTCTCCTCGCCGGTGCGGGCCGAGGCGACGGCCCGGAATCCGGGGGTGCGTTCGACGAAGCCGCGGTGGATGTTGACGAGGCGGAAGTCGTCGTCGACCACCAGCACATCGATCATGTCGGTTCCTCAGCCGTAGTCAGCGGGCGGGCGGGGGTCAGGAGGGGCAGGGTCGCGGTGAAGCGGGCGCCGTCGGCGGTGTTCGCGACGTGGACGCCGCCGCCGTGATGCTCGCACACGAGCCTGGTGAGCGCCAGTCCGATCCCGTGCTCGCCGGCCGCGGCCTTCGTGGTGAAGCCGTGCGCGAAGACCTCCTCGGCGGTCTCGGGCGGGACGCCCGGACCTGAATCGGTCACCGTGATGTGAACCGCCTCTTGGGATTCGACTATCTCGACTGCCACCCAGGCTTCTGCGGCTATGGGGAGCGGGCCTTGGTTTCCTGCGGCTGCTTCTACGGCGTTGTCCATCAGGTTGCCGAGCACGGTGCCCACGTCCGCCGAGTCTTCAGCAGAGAGCGGGCTCAGCTTGCTGCCTTCGACCACTTCCAGGCGCACCTGGCGTTCCGACGCCTGCGCGCTCTTGGCCATGAGGAGTGCGGCGATCGCCTTGTCGCGGATGGGTTCGCCGATGGACAGGTCGAGGGACTGGCGGTGCCGGTTGAGGGCGTCGATGTAGCGGACGACCTCGTCCTGCTCGCCGATCTGGATGAGCCCGGAGATCGTGTGGAGCTTGTTGTCGAACTCGTGGGCCTGCGCGCGCAGGGCCTCGGCGGTCGACCGGAACGAGCCGAGGTCGCGCTCCAGCTGGGCGAGTTCGGTCCGGTCGCGGAGGGTCGCGACCGCGCCGAGCGGGCGGCCGTCCTTCTCAACGGGCATGCGGTTCACCACGAGGACCCGGTTGCCTTGCAGGACCACTTGGTCGGAGCCGGTGACGGTGCCGGAGAGGACGTCGCGGAGGCGCCCGGTCAGGTCGAGGTTGTCGAGGGTGCGGCCGACCGCGCCGTCGGGGAGGTCGAGGAGGCGGCGGCCGACGTCGTTGACGAGGGTGACGCGGTGCTGGACGTCGACGGCGATCACGCCCTCGGCGATCCCGTAGAGCATTGCTTCGCGGTGCTCGGCGAGGCCGGCGATCTCCCTGGGCTCCATGCCGAACGTCTGGCGTTTGATGCGGCGGGTCAGCAGCCACGACCCGGCGACGCCGAGGACGCTCGCGACCCCGAGGTACAGCAGCAGCGTCGGCGTCGCCTCGACGAGGAGTTCCGCGAGCGAGGGCACTTCCTGGCCGACGACGGCGACGCCGAGCTGCATGCCGAGGCGCTCCTCGCTGAGGACCGGGGCCTGGCCGACGAGTTCGGTGCGGCCGCCGAGGTCGATCTCGCCGCGCCAGCCGCGCCCGTCCAGGACGCCGTCGCCGAGCGGCAGGTACGTGCCGATGAGCAGCGGGTTCGTGGAGGCGACGACCTTGCCTTCGGCGTTCGCGACCGTAACGGAGGAGACCTGCCAGCGTTCGAGGTCGGCCTGGATCTGCGGGGCGAGGGTCTGGGCCGGGGCGGGTTCGGGGAGGCGGCCGCGGACCAGGTCGGTGGAGGCGAGGGACTCGGCGAGCTGGGTGACCCGGCGTCCCTGCTCGGCGTCGAACACGGCCGCGGACTGGGCGAGGGAGAGGCCGGCGACGGCGGTGAGCACCAGGAGGATCACCGTGAGCTGGAAGAGGAGGAGCTGACCGGCGAGGGTCGGGCGAAGTGAGGGCCTGAACACAATGAACTCAATGATCGATACGGACACAAGGCTGACGCAGGGGCCGCGCCGGGGTGACCATCGTCTCTCACGACTCCCTCGAAATGAAAGAGCAACGACGATGAAATTTCACCGGAGGGCCTTCCTCAGCGCTGCGGCGGCCGTCCCGGCGCTCGCGGCGGCCTCGGCGTGCGGCCTGACCGCCGAGAACGGATCGGGCGACGGACCCCTCACCGGTCTGCGCATCATGGTGCCCAACAGCCCCGGCGGCGGCTACGACACGACCGCCCGCTCCATCGCCCGCATCATGGAGGACGAGGAGATCGCCCGCGCGATCGAGGTGTTCAACCTCGAAGGCGCCGGCGGGACGGTCGGCCTCCAGCGGATCGTCAGCGAGGAGGGCAACGGCGACCTCGCCATGCAGATGGGCCTGGGCGTCGTCGGCGCCTCCTACACGCAGAACTCCGAGGCGAAGCTGACCGGCACGACGCCGCTCGCGAAGCTCGTGGAGGAGTCCGGTGCGATCGTCGTGCCGACCGCGTCCCCGTTCCAGACGATCGAGGACCTGGTCGCGGCCTGGACCGGCGACCTCGACGGCGTCACCGTCGGCGGCGGCTCCTCCCCCGGCGGCCCCGACCACCTCCTGCCGATGCGGCTCGCGAACGCCGTCGGCATCGACCCGACCCAGGTCAACTACGTCTCGTACGACGGCGGCGGGGAGCTCCTGCCCGCGCTGCTGGGCGAGAAGATCTCCTTCGGCGCCAGCGGGGTCGGCGAGTTCATCGACCAGATCGAGGCCGGGCAGCTGCGGGTCCTCGCGACCTCCGGGTCCGAGCGGGTCGACGTGGTCGCGGACGCACCGACGTTCACCGAGTCGGGGATCGACCTGGTGTTCACGAACTGGCGCGGCTGGGTGGCCCCGCCCGGGATCGACGACGCCGACGTCCAGAAGTGGACCGACGCGCTCACCGAGATGCACGACTCGGCCGCGTGGCAGGACGAGCTGGAGAAGCAGGGCTGGACCGACGCGTTCATGACCGGCAGCGACTTCGGCGACTTCCTCACCGACCAGGACGCCACCGTCGCCGCGACCCTGCAAGAGCTGGGCCTGGCATGACCTCTGCTGAGAACGAGGCGGCTCAGAACGGCACGGCGGCAACCGAAGACGTCGCCGTCGAGGAGACCGTTGACACCGAGACCGCCCCGCCGAAGCGGGACCTCCAGCAGCTGTTCGTCTGCGGCTTCCTCGCCGTCCTCGGCGTGCTGGTCATCGTGGACGCCGCCCGCCTGGGCGGGTTCTCCGCCTCGAACGACCCGATCGGCCCGAAGCCGGTGCCGATCATCCTGGGGATCCTCCTGTTCGTCGTGGCCGGGTTCTACGCGCTGAACGTCCTGCGCGGCGGGCACGGCGAGGACGAGGGCGCCAATGCGGGCGAGAAGTTCGACTTCACCACGGTGGGGCTGCTGTGCGCGGTGTTCGTCGCGAACGCGCTGCTCATCGACTGGCTCGGCTGGGTGATCTCCGGGTCGCTCCTGTTCTGGGGCGCGGCGATCGTCCTCGGTTCGCGCCGGTACTTCCTGACGCTCGCGGCCGCGGTCGTGCTCGGGCTGGCCACGTTCTACGGGTTCGCGATCGGCCTGGGCCTCGGCCTGCCGGCCGGCGTGCTCCAGGGAATCCTGTAGGGGGCGGGCATGGACAACTTGAACTCCCTCCTCGACGGCTTCGCCGCGATCCTCACCCCCGGGAACCTGCTCATCGCGCTCATCGGCGTCACCATCGGCACCGCCGTGGGGATGCTGCCGGGCCTGGGCACGGCGATGGCGATCGCGCTGCTGCTGCCGATCACGTACGGGATGGAGCCGACGCAGGCGTTCATCATGTTCGGCGGGATCTTCTACGGCGGCATGTACGGCGGGTCGACGACGGCGATCCTGCTGAACACGCCGGGCCAGTCCTCGTCGGTCGTCACCGTGCTCGAAGGCTTCAAGATGGCCAAGAACGGGCGCGGCGGGCAGGCGCTCGCGACCGCGGCGATCGGGTCGTTCGTGGCCGGGACGATCGCGACGATCGCGCTCGTGTTCGTCACCCCGATCACCGTGGACTTCGCGATCGGCCTCGGCGCGCCCGAGTACCTGGCGATCATGGTGCTGGCGCTGGTGGCGACCGCGTCGGTGCTGGGCTCGTCGCGCATCCGCGGGTTCGCGTCCCTGTTGGTGGGCTTGGTGATCGGGACGATCGGCATCGACGCCGTGACCGGTCAGCAGCGCCTCACGTACGGGGTGCCGGAGCTGGCGAACGGGATCGACATCGTGGTGGTCGCGGTGGGCGCGTTCGCGGTCGGCGAGGCGCTGTGGACGGCGGCGCGGCGCAAGAACGGGAAGGACGAGATCGTCCCGGTCGGCCGGGTGTGGATGGGCCGCAGCGACTGGCGGCGCTCGTGGGGGCCGTGGCTGCGCGGTTCGGCGCTGGGCTTCCCGTTCGGGGCGGTCCCGGCCGGGGGCGCGGAGGTGCCGACGTTCCTGTCGTACGTGACCGAGCGGCGGCTCTCGAAGCACAAGGGCGAGTTCGGGAACGGCGCGATCGAGGGCGTCGCGGGGCCGGAGGCGGCGAACAACGCGTCGGCGGCGGGCACGCTCGTGCCGATGCTCGCGCTCGGCCTGCCGTGCAACGCGACCGCGGCGGTCATGCTGGCGGCGTTCCAGACGTACGGGATCCAGCCGGGCCCGCTCCTGTTCGAGAAGGAGTCGGCGCTGGTGTGGACGCTCATCGCGGGGCTGTTCGTGGGCAACGCGATGCTGCTGGTGCTGAACATGCCGCTGATCCCGATCTGGGTGAAGCTGCTGCGCATCCCCAAGCCGTACCTGTTCGCGGGGATCCTGTTCTTCGCGTCGATGGGCGCTTATGCGACGAGCGGGCAGGCGTTCGAGCTGTACGTGCTGCTCGCGCTGGGCCTGATCGGGTTCGGCATGCGGCGCTTCGGGATTCCGATGCTGCCGATGATCGTCGGCGTGATCCTCGGCCCGATGGCCGAGCGGCAGGCGCGCATGTCGCTCCAACTGTCCGGCGGGGAACTGTCGGGCCTCGTCGGCGGGCCGGTCGCGTGGACCGTGTACGGGATCATCGCGCTGATCGCCTTGTGGCCCTTGGCCGCCTTGGTCCGGCGACGCTTGACCCGCGACCGCGAAGCGGTCGCCGTCTGACCGACCGGGCGAGACTGACCTACTGGTTCAGACAGTGGTGCGGGCCGATCTCGAACCGGCCCGCACCTCTTTATCTACGCGTCAACGGAGGACGGCCTTCTGGAGCGCTTCGGCCGGGCCGTTCTGGAAGCGGCGCAGCCAGAGCCGGGAGGCGACGAGCAGGAACGCGCTGATGCCGAGCCACAGGACCGGCGCGAACCAGGCCTCGCCGCCGAATCGCGCGGCCAGGCCCAGACCCCATCCGTAGCAGACGATCGAGGCGAGGAGGTTCTGGAGGATGTACCCGCTGAGTGCGGTGCGGCCCAAGGACTCCAGTGCGGTCATGACGGGGCCGCGGCGGACGTGCTCGACGAGGAATCCGACCAGGCCGATGTAGCCGAGCATGACGACCGGTGCGATGACGTACCGCTCCACGTAGATGAGCTCGTCGGGGCCGAGGACGGCGACGAGGTCGAGCGGCAGGCCGATCCCCAGGCCCCAGGCCATGAGCCGGGCCCGGATGCGCCGGCCCCGCTCGTCGGCGCCGAACGCGCCGGAGCGCAGCAGCTTGACGCCCAGCAGGAACAGGAACACCAGGAGCGGGAACGTGATGATCGGCTCGATGCGGAAGACGAGCGCGTTGTCGAGGCGGAACTGCACCTGCTCCCACCAGGACCCGGTGGCGTAGAGCGCCTGGACTTCGGCGCTCGGCCGCGGATCGACGCCGCCGCCCGCGGTGCCGGCGGTGATGAGGCCGACCACCGCCAGGTGCAGGCCGAGCGCGGTCCACATCGCGATGCGCTGGGTGCGTTCGGATCTCCTGAGGAGCCAGGCGACGGTGATCGCGGTGACGGCGTACCCCATGAGGACGTCCCACGCGAACAGCAGGACGAAGTGGATGGTGCCTTCGGCGAAGAGGAACAGGGCCCGCCAGTGGTAGCGGCCGGGCCAGCGCCGCCCGCGCTTCTCGGCGGACCGGTACTGGATGGCGAGCCCGACTCCGAAGAGGACGGTGAGCATGGAGAGGAACTTGCCGTTGGCGAGCAGCTGGAACGCGGAGCCGACGGGGCCGCCTTCGGTGATGCCGTAGCCGAGGAGGGGCCCGGCCTCGCCGTGGGCGGCGGTGAAGAGCCAGACGTTGGTGCCGAGTGTGCCGAGGATGGCGACGCCGCGGAGGACGTCGAGGAGCGGCAGCCGCTTCGCCGCGGCGGGCGCGGCGGTGTCCGCCGGCGCGGTGGCGGTGGTGGTTTCCATGCCTCTCAGCATCGCGTGCGCGGGCCTCGCGCGAATCCTTCCGCGGCATGGACTTCGGGGGTGCGGCGGGGCGACCGGGGGTGGAGCCCCGGCCGCCCCAAAAGTGGCAGTTCCTAGGCCTCCGCTCCAACTTTGGTGGCAGTCCGCTTGCGGCGCCGGTGCTTGGGCCTGCGGTCGAGCCACCACTGGGCGATCATGAGGTTGACGATCCAGCTGAGCCAGATCGAGGCGACGGCGGCGTCCTCGACGAGCACGTCGGTGTCGCCGCCGTAGTAGGAGTCCTCGAACTGGAAGAGCAGGACCAGGAGCAGGACCAGCCAGACCCGGTTGACGACGATGGACCAGCACAGGGCGAAGCTGCGGATCATCCAGCGGCGGTGGGCCTGGTAGTCGTGGCGGCGGGCCGCGAGGTACCCGGCGAAGGTCGTCCCGAACCACAGGAGCGAGAGCAGGACGTTGCCGATCTTCCCGGCGGGGCCGACGACCGAGATGACGGAGACGACGAGGGCGAAGAGGCCGGCGGGCACGACGCCGGCGAAGACGTAGAGGCGCCCGGAGATGCGGTGGACGCGGGGGTGCTTGGTGCGCAGCCAGGTCCAGACCTGCATGGAGCAGGTGATGAGGGCGATCGAGCCGAACAGGATGTGCCCCGAGAGCATCAGGTAGTGGGTCTCGGGGAAGGCGTCCTGGAGTTCGACGAGCGAGTCGCCGGTGTCGAAGGTGAGGTAGAAGGGCAGGCGGGCGGCGACGAACAGGCCGGCGACCGCGAAGAGCGGGACGATCCAGGGGCGGCGGTACCACTTGGGCTTCTCGCGCGCGGGCGGGCGCTCGGGTTCGGATTGGGCGAGGGTCTGGGTCACTGGTCTCTCCGATCGCGGTGGGGTCCGATCGATGCGTATGAGATACGCTATTAAGCGTACATCATACGCACGGTTGGCGGGTGCGCAGGGAACCGGGACGGCACCTAGGCTTGCGACGCGCGGAACCGGAGCTGAGGGGGGTGCTTCCGTTGGGGCGGGGCGAATCAGGACAAGGCGAATACGGGCTGCTGTGGGGGGACCGGCCCCGGCCCGGCCGCGGCCGGCCGTCCGGACTCACCCGCGAACGGATCGTCGCCGAAGCCGTCGCCATCGCCGACGCCGAAGGCCTCCAGAAGGTCTCCATGAAGCACCTCGCCGACCGCCTCGGCTCCGGCGTCATGTCCCTCTACCGGCACGTCCCCGGCAAGGACGAACTCGTCATCCTCATGTACGACTCCCTCATGGCCGGACCCGTCACCGTCCCCGAAGCCGACCACTGGAGGGACGTCCTCATCGGCTGGGGCCGCTCCGTCCGCGACCTCTTCCAAGCCCACCCCTGGGCCCTCCCCGTCGCCACCGGCGACCGCCCCATGGGACCCCACGAAGCCGGATGGGTCGACCAGATCCTCGGCCGCCTCACCGCCGTCGGCATGCCCCCCGCCACCGGACTCATCGCCGTCCTCACCGTCGACTGCTTCGCCCTCGGCGCCGTCCGCCCCGAGATCGGCGGCAGTGCCGAGAGCACCGCCGACTTCTTCCGCTTCCTCGCCGACCCCGCCAACACCGGCCGCTTCCCCCACCTCGCCCGCGTCGCCGCCGACATCCGCCCCGACGACCCCGTCGAAGACCACTTCGAATTCGGCCTCCACCGCGTCGTCGACGGCCTCCAGCAGTACATCGAAGCGCGCCAATAGGAACGGGGGCCGGTCCGAATGGACCGGCCCCCGCTACTCAGGAGAGAACAAAGCTTCAGATCACGCGGGCGCCAGCGCCGGCTCCCCCTTGCGGGCCGGCTCGTCCGAACCGCCGAAGGCCGCGTCCTCGTCGAGCGGCTGCGGCGCCGCGTCGTACACCTCCCGGTCCAGGAGGTCCTCCGACTTCGCCACGATCACCGGCACCACCATCTGCCCGGCCACGTTCGTCGCCGTGCGGATCATGTCCATGATCGGGTCGATCGCCAGCAGCAGACCCACGCCCTCCAGGGGCAGGCCCAGCGTCGACAGGGTCAGCGTCAGCATCACCGTCGCCCCCGTCAGACCCGCCGTCGCCGCCGAGCCGATCACCGACACGAACGCGATCAGCAGGTAGTCCTGGACACCGAGGTCCACGTTGTACACCTGCGCCACGAAGATCGCGGCGATCGCCGGGTAGATCGCGGCGCAGCCGTCCATCTTCGTCGTCGCACCGAACGGCGACGCGAACGACGCGTAGTCGCGGTCCACGCCGAGCCGGTCCGTGACGGTCTTCTGCGCGAGCGGGAGCGTCCCGACCGACGAGCGCGACACGAACGCGAACTGGATCGCCGGCCACGCCTTGCGGTAGAACCGGACCGGCGAGACCTTCCCGAACACGCGCAGCAGCACCGGGTAGACGACGAGGAGGATGATCAGCGCACCCGCGTAGATGTCGATGCTGAACACGGCCAGCGGCTCCAGCAGGTCCCACCCGTACGCGTACACCGACTTGCCGATGAGCGCCGCGGTGCCGATGGGCGCCAAGCGGATCACCCACCACAGGGCCTTCTGGATCAGCGCCAGCGCCGAGGCGTTGAACTTCAGGAACGGCTCGGCCTTGTCGCCGATCTTCGCGGCCGCCGCGCCCGCGATGATCGCCACGAACACGATCTGGAGCACGTTCACGTTCACGAACGCGTCCACGATGTTCGTCGGGACGATGCCGGTCAGGAAGTCCGTCCACGACCCCTGCGTCTCCGGCGCCGCCGCCGCACCCGACAGCTCGATCCCCGAACCCGGGTCCGTCGCCAGGCCGATCGCGATGCCGATGACCACCGCGATCAGCGACGTGACCGCGAACCAGCCGAGGGTCTTGGCGACCAGCCGGCCCGCGTTCGCGAGATTGCGCAGGTTCGCGATCGACGCGACGATCGCCGTGAACACCAGGAACGGGACGATCAGGAACAGCAGCTGCACGAACAGCGTCCCCACCGTCTCCAGCGTGGTGCCCAGCCACGCGACGGACCACTCGCGGGCGACGTACCCGAGCGCGAGACCGAGCACGAGACCGATGAGCAGCTGCGCGGCGAACGGAACCCGCTTGCGGCGCTTGGGCTTCGAAGTTTCCGGGACGGCCTCGTCGGCCGATACGGGAGCACTTGACATGAAAAGGACCTCTTGTGAAGGCGGGCGCGGGCACGGCGGCGCGCAGCGGCACGCGCCGTGTCAGCGGAATGGGTGCGGGTCGGGCTCGGACCCAGCGGGGAGAAGACGAGTACGTCGGCGAGCCGGCCGGTGGGATCGGCGGGTACTAACGACAGAGCACGGTCGACACGCGGCAGAAGTCGAGATGACGCCTGCGTGTCAGGAACTGGTTAGTGACGGTGTAACTCATCGCCCGTCAACGGTAGCGCCATTCACATTTCGGGCGCAAGACCCGGTGAGGGATCGCATACGCACCGCCGCGACCCGGACGCTAGATTCGCAGCGTGCCCGCACCGAACCGCCCGCCCCTGCGCGACGCCCTCCGCGCCGTCCCCGCCACGGTCCTCGCCGCCGTCGCCCTCGGCGGCGCCATCGGCTCCCTCGCCCGGTACGGCCTCCTCGTCCTCTACCCCGCCGCACCCGGCCGCTTCGACCTCGCCACCTTCCTCGCCAACACCATCGGCGGCCTCCTCATCGGCGCCGTCATGGTCACCGCCACCGAGATCGCCCCCGGCCGCCGCCACCTGCGCCCCTTCCTCGGCGTCGGCGTCCTCGGCGGCTTCACCACCTTCTCCACGTACATCGTCGGCATCGGCCGCGCCCTCGACACCGGCGCGGCACTCCTCGCCGTCGTCTACGCGTTCGCGACCATCGCCGCCGCACTCGGCGCGGCCGCGGCCGGCATGTGGGCGACGCGCGTTCTGGTCAGGCGCCGATGACGGTCCTGCTGGTCGCCCTCGGCGCCGCCGTCGGCGCCCCCGCCCGCTTCCTCACCGACCTCGTCGCCGCCCACTACCTCGGCCGCGCCATGCCCTGGGGCACCCTCGCGGTCAACGTCCTCGGCTCAGGCCTCGCCGCACTCCTCGCCGCCGCCACCGTCGGCCCCGCCTGGACCGCACTCCTTGCCATCGGCTTCTGCGGCGCCCTCACCACGTACTCGACCCTCTCCTGGGAGACCCTCAAACTCGCCGAAGACGGCCGGTTCCTCCACGCCGCCTTGAACATCGCGATGAACCTTGTCGGCGGCCTCGCCGCCGCGGCCGCGGGGGTCGCGCTGGCGCGCCTGCTCGGGCTCTGAGCCGACACGCGGCCGGGCCGGGCGGCAAATGCGCGGTTCCGCGCGCCGGATGGCCCACGATCGAGGTCCTGCCATATCTGCCCGCCGGGGGTTCCCGGGCGCCTCCGCGAACCCCCGGCGGGCGCGAGACGAAGGGACCCCTGATGCCGGGCCTCCGAACCTTCCCGCCCGCTCTGCGGCGGCCCCTCGCCGCCGCGGTCGCGCTGCCGCTCCTCGCCCTCGCCGCCCCTGCGGCGCAAGCGGAACCGGACGACGGGCCCGCGCAGGTGTGGCTCGTCGAGTTCGCCGAGGGCGCCGACGCGTCGGTGCTGGAGGCCGCCCGCGACCTCGACTTCGCGGTGCGGCACGACTTCGAGCGGATCTGGAACGGCGTCTCGGTCGAAGCCGACCCGGCGACCGCACGCCGCCTGGGGCAGCTCGGCCACGTGGAAAGGGTCTGGTCAGATGTCGTCTTCACAGGCCCGGCCCGGCTCGGGTCCGACGTGCTCACCGAGTCCGCGGCGGTCCCCGAACTGGCGCAAGCGATCCGGACGACTCGGGCCGACGTCGCCCACGACCGGGGCATCACCGGTGAAGGCGTCAAGGTCGGCGTCATCGACACCGGCATCGACTACACCCACCCCGACCTCGGCGGCTGCTTCGGCGACGGATGCCGGGTCGCCTACGGCACCGACTTCGTCGGCGACGACTTCGACTCCGACGACCCCGAACTGAGCGAACCGGCCCCCGACGACGACCCCGCCGACTGCGCCGGGCACGGCACCCACGTCGCCGGGATCGTCGGCGCGGACGGCGAGGTCACCGGCGTCGCTCCTGACGTCGAGTTCGGCGCGTACAAGGTCTTCGGCTGCGAGGGCTCGACCAGCGCCGAGGTGATCATGCACGCGCTGGAGACCGCGCTCGACGACGGCATGGACGTCGTCAACCTCTCGCTCGGCCAGTCGTTCCAGTGGCCCGGCTACCCGACCGCGAAGGCCGCCGACCGGCTCACCGAGGAGGGCGTCACGGTCGTCGCCTCCATGGGCAACGACGGCGAATACGGGATCTACTCCGGTTCGGCGCCCGGCGTCGGCGAGGACGTGATCGCCGTGGCCTCCACCGACAACCCGGCCCAGCGCATGGATGCCGCGCACGTGCCCGCGCTCGGCCGCGGCATCGGCTACCGCGTCATCGACGCGTCCCCCGCGCCCGAGACCGGCACCGCGACCGGTGGCCTGGTGTGGCTCGGCCGCGCCTGCGCCGACGACGCCTCCGAAGGCGACGTCGCCGGCACCGCCGCACTGATCGTCCGCGGGACGTGCACGTTCAAGGAGAAGTACGAGCGGGCCGTCGCCGAGGGCGCGACGAGCGTCGTCGTCTACAACGACCGGCCCGGGCCCTTCGGCGGCGGCGGGGTCGAGGACCTCGGCGTCCCGATCATCGCCGTCACCGACACCGACGGGAAGGATCTCCACGACCTCGCCGCGATCGGCGAGGCCCCGGTCCTCGAATTCGACGGCGAGACGGTCCTGGTCGACCTCCCCCGCGGCGGCCTCGCCTCCAGCTTCACCGCCTACGGCCCCGCCCCCGACCTGACTTTCAAGCCCGACGTGGCCGCCCCCGGCGGCGGCATCTGGTCCACCGTCCCCGTCGCCGACGGCTCCTACGAGGCCCTCTCGGGCACCTCGATGTCCTCCCCGCACGTCGCCGGCGCCGCGGCCCTGCTGCTCGACGCCGAACCGCGCCTCGAACCCCGCGACGTCCGCACCCGCCTCGCGAACTCCGCCAAACCGGTCCCCTGGGGCGACAACCCCGACCTCGGCGAACTCGAAGCCGCGCACCGCCAAGGAACGGGCGTCATCGACATCGTCGACGCCCTCGACGCCGAAGCCTGCCTCTACCCCACCGGCGTCAACGTCGGCGACGGCACCGGGCCCCGCACCTTCGAACTGACCCTGACCTCCCGCGACCAGGCCGTCCGCGACTACACCCTCACCCACCGGCCCACGATCGCCACCACCGGCGACGACCACGACCCCGGCTTCAGCGCCGCCGAACCCGAGGTCACCTTCGAACCGCAGGAGATCCGCCTCCACCCGGGCCAGTCCGCGACCATCGAGGTCACCGTCAAGCCCAGCGCGGAACTCCCGGCCGGCAGCGTCTTCGGCGGCCGCATCACCGCCCGCCCCGAGGGCGACGGCGAGTCACTGACCGCCGCCTACTCGGGCTACCAGGGGGACTACCTGTCGATCCCGGTCCTGGAGCACCCCGAGTTCCCGCGCCTCGCCGCGATCGTCGCGCAGGACCCGGAGACCCACGAGTTCGAGTACCGCGACCCCGCCGACGGCGAGACCTTCAGCCTCGCCGAGGGCCCCGCCCTGGCGGCCCTGGTCTACCTGGGACACCAGCCGGCCGCCATGGAGGTCAGCGCCACGAACACCGACTCCGGCGAGGTGGTCGAGTGGGACCCCGAGGCGTTCCTGCCGCGGTCCCCGGGGCCCGATGATGCGATGGGCCTTCACCTGGAGGACCTGGTCGCTCAGCGGCCCAATGCTTTGGAGCCGGGGCGGTGGACGCTGACGGTGAGGGTGCTGAAGGCCCTGGGGGATGCGGAGAACCCGGAGCACTGGGAGCAGTGGACTTCTCCGGAGTTCACGCTTGTTGAGTGAGTCCGTTCGCGGAGCAGGGTTGTAGTGCGGGCGGTCGGGCTGGTGTGCCCGGCCGCCCGCGTTCTCCGCTGCGGAGCCGGCCCTTGCGGGGACCGCGCGCGGGTGGCTTCCCGCGCGCGGTCTCGGTATGGCGACGTTCGCGATTCCCCTTCATATCGCCGCCATCCCGCAGGGCCAGATGGCTTTTTTGTCTCAACCTTGACACCGTCTTCGGTGGACTGTCGAGCATTGATTTCGGGCCTGTGGATAACTTTCCGCGCGCGCCGCACAACGACCGCCTGGGTGTTGTCCCAGGCGGTCTTTTCGCTGGTGCGGCTGATGCTCGGTCGGTCCATGGCTCAACCCTGACAGGGGTCGGGCCGGTCCGCCAGTAGAGATTTTCAGGCTGTGGATAACTCTCCGGGCGGGGCAGGGAGGAGAAGTGGAGTGGGGCGGCGCTGGGTGGGGAGGAGCGTGCTTGGAGGGAAGGCAGGTTGCATGGCGTTGGGGGGCCGGCGGCGAAGCTGCCGGACCCCCAACGCCATACGACTACTGCTGGCGGCGGTGGACCAGTTGGGCTCCGGCCTGGTCCCTTGGGGTGATGGTGATCTGGTCGATGTTCACGTGGGCGGGGCGGGTCGCGACCCATGCGATCGTGTCGGCGATGTCGTCGGCGACAAGGGGGGTCATGCCCGCGTACACGGCGTCGGCGCGGTCCTGGTCGCCCTCGAAGCGGACCAGGCTGAACTCGGTCTCGACCATGCCGGGGTCGATCTCGCACACCCGCACCGGCTGCCCGAGGAGCTCCATGCGCAGCACCCGCGTGATCGCCGCCTCCGCGTGCTTCGCCGCGTTGTAGCCGCCCCCGCCCGGGTACGGCTGGTGGCCCGCGATCGAGCCGATCACCACGACCTGGCCGTCGCCGGACTCGACCAGCTTCGGCAGGAGCGCCTTCGTGATCCGGGCCGTGCCGAGGACGTTCACGTCGTACATCCGCTGCCACGCATCGAGGTCGGCCCCCGCGATCGAGTCGAGGCCGAATGCCCCTCCCGCGTTGTTCACCAGGAGGTCGCAGTTTTCCACTTGATCCACGAACGCGGCCACCGAGGCTTTGTCGGTCACGTCGAGCGCGAGCGCCGTCCCGCCGCATTCGGCCGCGACCTCGGCGAGCCGGTCGGCCCGGCGGGCGCCCAGGACCACGTCGAAGCCGGCCTTGGCGAGGGCCCGGGCGGTGGCCGCGCCGATGCCGCTGCTCGCTCCCGTGACGACTGCGGTCTTCCTGCTCATCGAATCCTCCTCGAACGGCTCCTGGGCCGCGGTCCCGGCCCGGGTCGGACCCTACCCGGCGCTCATCCGAGGCCCGCGCCGGTTCTCACACTCTGGCCGAGGTGGACGGGGCGGGCGTCCGCGCCCGTACCATCGCAATCGACGCTGGTTCCGCGGTGAAGGCCTTCGCCGCGGCTAAGAGGGAATCTGGTGGGAATCCAGGACTGCCCCGCAGCGGTGAGGGGGAACGAAACCCGCCATGAGCACTGGGCCCGCGAGGGTCTGGGAAGCGGCGGGGACTAGGCGCCGGCGACGGAGCGCCCCCGAGTCCGAATACCTGCCCGCGTACCGCGCGCGACCGCGCGCGGTCCCGCTGTCGCAAGTTCGAGGGAACTGACACATGACGAACCGCATTGCCGTGCGCTCCACCGCACTCGGATACCCGCGCATCGGATCGGGCCGCGAGCTCAAGCGCGCGCTCGAAGCCCACTGGTCCGGTCGGCTCGACGCCGCCGGGCTCGAACGGGCCGCCGCCGCCGTCCGCGCCGAGATGCTCGATGATCTCTCGGTCCTGGACCAGGTCCCCACCGGCGTCTTCTCTTATTACGACCACGTGCTCGACACTGCTTTCGCAGTGGACGCGGTCGCCCCGCGGCACCGGCGGGAGGACTTTCTCTCCTCCTACTTCGCCGCCGCCCGAGGGGACGCCTCGGCCGCGCCGCTTGAGATGACCAAGTGGTTCGACACCAACTACCACTACCTGGTGCCCGAGATCGGGCCCGCGACCGCGTTCACCGCCAAGCCGCAGAAGGCCGTCGCCGAGTTCCTGGAGGCCCGCGAGCGCGGCCTGGACGCCCGGCCGGTCCTGGTCGGGCCCGTCTCGTTCCTGCTGCTGGCCAAGGCCGCCGACGGCTCGCCCGAGGACTTCCGGCCGCTCGACCGGATCGATGACCTGGTGGAGGTGTACGCCGAGATCCTCGCCGAGCTCGGGCGGGCCGGGGCCGGGCTGATCCAGCTCGACGAGCCCGCGCTCGCCGCCGACCGGACCCCGGAGGAGCTCGCGGTCGTGGCCGCGGTGTACCGGAGGCTCGTCGGCAGCGCCGAGATTCTCATCGCCGGGGGCTACGGGCCGTTCGGTGAATCGCTGCCGGTGCTGCTCGACGCCGGGGTGGAGGGCATCGCCCTTGACCTGGTGCGCGGCCGCTCGGACCTTGATGCACTTGAGGCACTGAATGTTTCACGTGAAACATTCATCGTCGCCGGCGTGGTCGACGGGCGCAACATCTGGCGGACCGATCTTGCAAGGGCCGCAGCCGATATCGAGCGGATTCAGAGGCTCAGCGACCGGGTCGGGGTTTCGTCGTCCTCCTCGCTGCTGCATGTTCCGGTGGACCTTGCGGCGGAGTCCGAGTTGCCGACCGAGTTGGTTGACCGGCTTTCGTTCGCTCGGCAGAAACTCGCCGAGATCTACTCGCTCGCCGATCCTGACGGGTCGCGGGACGCCCGGCTTGCCACTCCGGACTCCTGGCGCGACGACTCGGTCCGCGCCCGACTCGCCGGGCTCGGCTCGGACGCCGACCGGCGCGCTCCTTACGCCGGCCGCCGCGCCGCGCAGGCC
Organism: Glycomyces dulcitolivorans; assembly: GCF_003265355.1. Classification (GTDB taxonomy): domain Bacteria; phylum Actinomycetota; class Actinomycetes; order Mycobacteriales; family Micromonosporaceae; genus Glycomyces; species Glycomyces dulcitolivorans. The sequence continues at coordinate 19,307 of NZ_QFRW01000308.1, forward strand.
GAGCGCGTCCCGCTCCCGCCGCTGCCGACGACCACGATCGGCTCGTTCCCGCAGACCGCCGAGCTCCGCAAGGCCCGCGCCGCCCACCGGCAGGGCCTCATGATCGACGCCGACTACCACGCCCGCATGAAGGCCGAGGTCGCCGCCGTCATCGCCCAGCAGGAGAAGCTCGGCATCGACGTCCTCGTCCACGGCGAGCCCGAGCGGAACGACATGGTCCAGTACTTCGCCGAGCTCCTCACCGGGTTCGCGACCACCGCGGCCGGGTGGGTCCAGTCGTACGGGTCGCGCTGCGTCCGGCCGCCGATCCTGTTCGGGGACGTCGCTCGGCCCGCGCCCATGACCGTGCCGTGGACCTCCTACGCGCAGTCGCTCACCGACAAGCCCGTCAAGGGCATGCTGACCGGCCCGGTCACGATCCTCGCCTGGTCGTTCGTGCGCGACGACCAGCCGCTCGCCGACACCGCCGACCAGGTCGCCCTGGCCCTGCGCGACGAGGTCGCCGACCTCGAAGCCGCCGGGACCGCGATCATCCAGGTCGACGAGCCGGCCCTGCGCGAGCTGCTGCCCGTCCGCGAGGCCCCGCGCGCGGCGTACCGCGAATGGTCCACGCGCTCGTTCCGCCTCGCCACCTCCGGCGTGCGGCCGGACACCTCGATCCACACGCACCTGTGCTACTCCGAGTTCGGCGTGGTCATCGACGCGATCGCCGCGCTCGACGCCGACGTGACCTCGATCGAGGCGTCGCGCTCGAAGATGGAGGTCGTCGCGGACCTCGGCCGCGCCGGGTACCGCAGCGGCATCGGGCCGGGCGTGTGGGACATCCACTCCCCGCGCGTGCCCGGCGCCGCCGAGATGGCCGAGGCGCTGCGCCTGGCCGTCGCCGCGCTCGGGCCCGACCGGGTCTGGGCGAACCCGGACTGCGGGCTGAAGACCAGGCGCTATGAAGAGGTCGTCCCCGCGCTCGAAGGGCTCGTCGAGGCGGCGCGCACCGTGCGGGCCGAGTCCGCTTAGCAGTCTCGGCGGTACCGGACCGTACATCCTGTTTCCTATAGGATGTACGGTCCGGGCGTCTGAGAATCCCCCTGGGTGCGTTGCGGCGGCCCGGTTCCCGGGGCACGTACCCTTGAGCCGTGGCGATGGACAACTACCGCATCCTGACCGAGCCGGTGAACGGCGGCATGTCCGGACTGGCCAAGGCCAGCGCGGACTGGCGGCGGCTCGCGCACAACGTCGAGGCGCTCGCGCACGTCGCGGGCGTCCCGATGATGGCGATGGTCAAGGCCGACGCGTACGGGCACGGCATGGTCCCGGCGGCGCGCGTCGCCGTCGAGGCCGGGGCCGACCGGCTCGGCGTGGTGACCCTGAAAGAGGCCTGGCAGCTCCGGCATTCGGCGGGGCTGGAGGGGGCGCCGGTGATGGCGTTCTTCTTCGCGCCCGAGCAGTCCGGGCTGGCCGAGGTGGTCGGGGCCGGGATCGACCTGGGGGTGTCGTCGCCGGCGCAGCTGGAGGCGGCGGCCGTGGCGGGTGAGCGGGCGGGGACGCCGGCGCGGATCCATCTCAAGGGCGACACGGGGATGTCGCGCGGCGGGGTGGCCGAGCGCGAGTGGGAGTCGGTCGCGGAGGCGGCGGCGAAGTTCCAGGCGGCCGGTTCCGTCGTGGTGGCGGGGGCGTGGAGCCATCTGGCGTGCGCCGATGAGGTCGGGCATCCGGCGAATGCGGCGCAGAAGGCGGCGTTCGAGCGGTATCTGGCGGCCGTGTCGGCGGCGGGGTTGGAGCCGGAGGTGCGGCACTTGGCGAACTCGGCGGCGCTCATCGCGGACCCGGAGACTCGTTATGACCTGGTGCGGCCGGGGATCGCCTTGTACGGGTACAACCCGGTTCCTGAGTTCCCCGTGGACTTGAAGCCCGTGCTTGAGGTGCGGTCGCAGGTGATGAGCGTCAAGCGGCTCCCTGCGGGGTCGGGGATCTCGTACGGGCACACGCACATCCTGGAGCGCGACACGAACGTCGCCCTGGTGCCGCTCGGTTACGCGGATGGGATTCCGCGGGCGGCCTCGAACCGGGCCGAGGTGTACCTGGCGGGGAAGCGGCGCCGGGTGATCGGGCGGATCTGTATGGACCAGTTCATGGTCGACTGCGGCGACGACGCGGTGAAGGCCGGTGAGCCGGTGGTGCTGATCGGTGCGGGTGCGCAGCATCCGGACGCGGACGAGTGGGCGGCGTGGGCCGGGACCATTCCGAACGACGTGCTGACGGGGCTGGGGGCGCGTATCCCCCGGTTGTGGAACCGGGGCTTGGACTAGGCCATGGCTGAGACGGTGTCGGGCCGCGGGTCGCGGCGGGCGCGCGGCTGGGCGGTCGCGGGCGGGATCACCGGCGGTGTGGCGGTGGGTGCGGCGCTGGCGTGGGGGGTGCCGCGGTACCTGGCGCGGCGGACGCGGGCGGCCGCGTCGGATCCGTATGCGCACGAGCCGTTCGAGATGCCGCCGACGAACTCGGTGCGGACGGTGGAGACGCGGGACGGGTCGTCGGTGCATGTCGAGACGGCGGGGCCGGAGGACGCGGACCTGACGGTGGTGCTGATCCACGGGTACATGCAGGACATGGGGACGTTCTACTTCCAGCGCAAGGCGGTCGCGGACGCGGTGCGGGGCGGTCTGCGGTTGCGGGCGGTGCTGTACGACCAGCCGGGGCACGGGCGGTCGGGCGGTCTGGTGCGGACCGAGTACACGATCGACGACCTGGCGGAGATCCTGCGGGACGTCCTGGAGGAGGCGGCGCCGAACGGGCCGCTGGTCCTGGTGGGGCATTCGATGGGCGGGATGACGATCATGTCGTACGCCCGCCTGTACCCGGAGGAGTTCCGGGAGCGGGTGAAGGGCGTGGCGTTCCTGTCGACGAGCGCGGCGGGGCTGGACACGGTGGAGACGAAGCCGATGCGGGCGCTGCGGCGGCTGCGGCGGACGGTGCTGCCGATGCTGCAGCAGGTGGCGGGGTGGACGCCGGATCTGATCGACCGGTCGCGGCTGCTGGCGGGGGACCTGGGGTGGCTGCTGACGCGGAAGGCGTCGTTCCGTTCGCCGAATCCGCCGGGGTCGATCGTGACGCTGGTGGAGCGGATGAACCGGCGGGCGTCGATCCAGTCGATCGTCGGTTATGCGCGAGCTATCCTCGACCACGACGACATGGCGGTGTTGCCGCAGTTCAAGGGCCTGCCGATTCTGGTGGCGGTGGGGGACGGGGATCCGTTGACGCCGCCGGGGCATTCGCGGCGGCTCGCGGAGGCGCTGCCGGGGTCGCGATTGGAGCTCATAGCCGAGGCGGGTCATTCGCCGCAGCTGGAGTATCCTGGTGAGATCTCACAACTGTTGTTGGAGATGATCGACAAAGTCGCGGCCGAGATCGGTGACGGTTCGCTGCGTCCGGAAGCCGCGCCTCCGGGTGCCGATCCCGCGCGCCACCGCCGCTGGAAGCCGTTCCCGCGCCGGCACGGCCGCGCGTAGCGGTACACGCAGACTTGGGCGCCGGCGCGCAGCAGCGCCGGTTCGCAGAAGAGGAGTGAGACGTGAGGCTGACGCTCCAGACAGCCGGAGACACCCACGAGTTCGGGCGGCGCCTGGCCGCGGTCCTGCGGCCGGGCGACATCGTGATCCTCACCGGCCCGCTCGGGGCCGGGAAGACCGCGCTCACGCAGGGCGTGGGCGCCGGGCTCGGCGTGGAGGGGCGGATCACCAGCCCCACGTTCGTGATCGCGCGCTCGCACCGCGCCGGGGCCGCGGGGGTGCCGCTGGTGCACGTGGACGCGTACCGGCTGGAGTCCCTGGACGAGATCGACGACCTGGACCTGGACACCGACGTCGAGGCGGCGGTGACCGTGGTCGAGTGGGGTGCGGGCCTGGCCGAGCGGCTCGCGGAGTCGCACCTGGAGGTCGCGATCGAGCGCCGGGCGGACGAAGTCCGCGAGGTGGTCCTGCACGCGCGCGGCGGCGACTGGGCGTCGCGCCTGGCGTCGCTGGACGTGCCGGTGGGCGCGGCCGCATGAGAGTGCTCGCCCTCGACACCTCCACCAGTGCCGTGCAGGCGGCGCTCGTCGACCTCGACGACGACGAGCTGTTCCTGACGTCGTTCCGCCGCGAGATCGACTCGCGCGGGCACGTGGAGAAGCTCGGCCCGTTCATCGAGGCGTGCCTCGCCGAGGCGGGCTGGGCCGCGAAGGACGTCGACGCGGTCGTCTCCGGGGTCGGCCCGGGGCCGTTCACGGGCCTGCGGGTCGGGATGGTCACGGCCGCGGCGTTCGCCGACGGCGCGGGCATCCCGGTGTACGGGGTGTGCTCGCTCGACGGGATCGGCGGGAACACGCGCGGCCGGGCCCTCGTGGCGACCGACGCGCGCCGCAAAGAGGTGTACTGGGCGGTCTACGAGGACGGTGTGCGCGAAGGCGAACCGCAGGTCGGCAGGCCTGAGGACCTGCCGGAGACGGGCGCGGACTACGCGATCGGCGAGGGCGCGGCGAAGTACGCCGGCGAGCTCGCGGTCCCGGCCGAGACCGAGCCGGTGTACCCGGACCTGGTGAAGCTCGTGGAGCTGGCCGCGCCGCGGCTCCTCGCCCTCGCCCCGTCCGAGCAGCTCACGCCGCTGTACCTGCGCCGCCCGGACGCGCAGCCCGCGAAGGGCCCCGCAGTCCGGCCCGCCAGTGGGAAGTGACCGCCGCCGCGGCCGTGCCCCGTCCCGGCGTGGTACAGCTTGACGTGATGAACGGTGACTTGAGGATCGAGCGGGTGCGCTGGTGGCACCTGTCCGCGATGGCGCGGATGGAGCAGGCGATCTTCGGACCCGAGGCGTGGAGCGAGGGCGTCCTGTGGTCCGAGCTCGCGGCCGGGCACGACTACCGGGCCGTCTTCGACGGCGAGGAGATCGCCGGGTACGCGGGGACCGCGTTCAGCGACACCGAGGCGTGGATCAACAACATCGCCGTCGACGAGGCGTACCGGCGCCGCGGCGTCGCCGTGAGGCTCATGGACGACCTGATCGCCCGGGCCCGGGCGGGCGGCGCGAAGTCGGTGCTGCTGGAGGTCGCGGTCGACAACGTCCCGGCCCAGCGCCTGTACGACCGCTACGGTTTCTACGGCATCGGCGTGCGCCGGAACTACTACCAGCACACCGGCACCGATGCCGCCGTGATGAGGATGGACCTGTGAAGAACGAACCCTTGGTGATGGGCATCGAGACCTCGTGCGACGAGACCGGGGTCGGGATCGTGCGCGGGCACGAGCTGCTCGCGGACGCGATCGCGTCGTCGGTCGACGAGCACGCCCGCTTCGGCGGGGTCGTGCCCGAGGTCGCCAGCCGCGCCCACCTGGAGGCCATGGTGCCGACGGTGCAGCGCGCCCTCGACGACGCCGGCGTCACCCTCGCCGACCTCGACGGCATCGCCGTCACCGCGGGCCCGGGCCTGGCCGGGGCGCTCATGGTCGGCGTCGGCGCCGCCAAGGCGTACTCCATCGCCACCGGTGTCCCCGTCTACGGCGTCAACCACCTGAGCGCGCACATCGCCGTCGACACCCTGGAGAACGGGCCGATCCCCGAGCCCGCGATCGGGCTCCTCGTCTCCGGCGGGCACTCCACGATCATGATGGTCGAGGACCTCGCCGGGAAGGTCACGCAGCTCGGCGCCAGCATCGACGACGCCGCGGGCGAGGCCTTCGACAAGGTCGCGCGCCTCCTCGGCCTCCCCTTCCCCGGCGGCCCGTACATCGACCGGGCCGCGAAGGACGGCGACCGGGCGTTCGTCGAGTTCCCGCGCGGCCTCTCCGCCGCGAAGGACCAGGAGAAGCACCGCTACGACTTCTCCTTCTCCGGGCTCAAGACCGCGGTCGCGCGGTGGATCGAGGCGCGCCGCGCCGACGGCGAGGACGTGCCCGTGGGCGACGTCGCCGCCGCGTTCCAGGAGGCCGTCTGCGACGTCCTCACCCGCAAGGCGATCCTCGCCGCGAAGGAGCACGGCGTCGAGACGATCCTCCTCGGCGGCGGCGTCGCCGCGAACTCGCGCCTGCGCGCCCTCGCGACCGAACGCGCCCAAGCCGCCGGCCTGACGCTCCGCTACCCGCGCCCGAAGCTGTGCACCGACAACGGCGCCATGGTCGCCGCCCTCGGCTCGCACCTCGTCGCCGCGGGCGTGGCCCCCTCCCAGATCGACTTCCCCGCGAACTCGTCGATGGACGTCGAAGTCGTCTCGCTCGCGAACGCGCTGTAGGCCCCGGCTGTCGGTGCCCGGCGCTACCGTAACCGGCATGACCGACACTCCGTGGGAGCCGCCGCTGGCGGGGACCGAATCCGAACACCTCCTGGCGATGCTCGAACGCCTCCGCACGACCTTCCGGTGGAAGGCCGACGGCCTCGACACCGCCGGGCTCAACCTGCGCATCGGCGCCTCGGCCCTCACCATCGGCGGGCTCCTCAAGCACCTCGCGCGCGTCGAGGACATCACGTTCGCGTGGAAGATGCGCGGCTCCTCCCCCGGCGAACCGTGGGTGTCCGCGCCCCTCGACGACACCTGGGAGTTCACCACCGCCGCAGACGACAGCCCCGAATACCTGTACGGGCTGTGGGACGCCGCGGTCGAACGCTCCCGCACCCGCCTCGCCGCGATCGTCGCCGACGGCGGCCTCGACCAGCCCGCGCACTGGGAGTGGCCCGGCCGCGGCCACTTCTCCGTCCGCCGCATCGTCTGCGACCTCATCGAGGAGTACGGCCGCCACACCGGGCACGCCGACCTCCTCCGCGAAGCCGTCGACGGCCGCGTCGGCGAGGACCCGCCCGAAGGCTGGAAACCGCAGTCCTGACCGCCCGGGCAGTGGACGCCGGCCGCTAGATTCGGGCCCATGACCGACACCGAAGTGGCGACAGCGACCGAAGAGCAGGCCCCGGCGCCGCGGCGGCCCTGGTGGCGGTCGCGGTGGCTGCGCGCCCTGTCGTGGACCGGCACCGCCGGGGTCGTCGCGTACACGCTCATCCGGCTGCTCGGCCTGGAGACCGGCTGGCTCCTGGTCACCACGATCGCGTTCGTCCCCTACTTCGCGGCGGCCGCACTCGCCGCCGCCGGTGTGCAAGCGGCCGTACGGCACTGGACCGCGCTCGCCGTCACCGGCGCCGCCGTCCTCGCCCTCGGGGCCGTGCTCCTGCCGCGGGTCGTCGCCGACGAGACCGCCGAGGCAGGCGGCACCGAGTTCACGGTCATGTCCGTGAACCTCTACGTCGGCCAGACCGACCTGGGGAAGGTCGTCGAACTCGTCAAGGAGCGCCAACCGGACCTGCTCAGCGTCCAGGAGCTCACCCCCACCGCCGCCGAGACCCTCTCCGAACTGGGGCTCGACGAGCTGCTGCCCCACTCGATCCTCGAACCCGACTGGCTCGCCGTCGGCACCGGCCTGTACTCCGCGCACCCCATGGAACGCATCGACACCGTCGGGCGCGACGGGATCTTCTTCCAGATCGGGGCCGAGGTCGACCTCGGCGACGACGCCGTCCGCTTCATGGCCGTGCACACCGCCGCCCCCGCCTCGGTCGAACGCATCCCCCTGTGGGAGAAGGACTTCGAAGACCTGCCCCGCCCCGACGGCGGCGCCCCGTGGGTCCTCGCCGGCGACTTCAACGCCACCCTCGACCACGCCAACATGCGCGGCCTCCTCGCCGACGGGTACACCGACGCCGCCGAGGCCACCGGCGAGGGACTCCAGCCGACCTGGCAGCCCACCGAGGGCTACCTCGACGGGCTCGTCAAGATCCCGGCCGTCACCCTCGACCACGTCCTCGCCGAGACGGGCGTCGCCGTCCTCGACTGGGAGGTCCTGGAGAAGGACGGCAGCGACCACGCCCCCGTCCTCGCGAGGCTCCGACTCCCGTAAGCGGCTTCCTGAAGCGGATTTCAGGTTTGCGATGAATCCTGTCGGAGGGCGTCGTCATAGTGGAGGAGAAGCCATCCGCTGAAAGAAAGGCCACGTCATGCGCCAGCTCATCGTCACCGCGTTCGTCTCCCTCGACGGCGTCATGGAGGCCCCCGGCGGGGAGGCCGGATACCGCAACACCGGCTGGACCTTCAAGGACATCGAATTCGTCCCCGAGGCGTACGAGATCAAGGGCCGCGAACAGGACGAGGCCGGGGCGCTCCTGCTCGGACGCCGCTCCTACGAGGCGTTCGCCCCCGTGTGGCCCACCATGACCGAGGAGTTCGCCGGCTACAACGCGATGCCCCGCTACGTCGTCTCCACCACCCTCAAAGAGGACGACGAGCGCTGGCCCGCCACGATCCTCCGCTCCCTCGACGAGGTCGCCGCGCTCAAAGAGGGCGAAGGCGGACCGATCTCCGTGCAGGGCAGCGCGACCCTCGGCAAGCACCTCGCCGACGCCGGACTCGTCGACCGCTACCACCTGCTCGTCTTCCCCAAGCTCCTCGGCGCCGGCAAGCGCCTGTTCTCCGAGGCCGACCAGGACGCCGTCAACCTGACGCTCGTCGAGCACGAGGTGTACTCCAACGGCATCCAGAAGCAGGTCTTCGACGTCGTCCGCTGAGAGCGCGGTCCGCCGGCGCCCCCGCCGGGCCGGAGCCGATCCGGCCCGGGGTGCTCAAGCGGGAGCGGCGTCCTTCTTGAGCGTCAACCGCTCGCACGGGAACGAAGCGCCGCTCAGTTCGGCGTTCTTTCGGGCCCCGTCGGCCTCGAAGCCGTACCGCTCGTAGAAGCGGCGGCTGACCTCGCTGCCCTCCAGCATCCACACCCGGACCGGCGCCAGGCCCTGCTCGGTCAGCCAGCGCACGCCCTCGTTCATGAGGGCGCGGCCCGCGCCGCGGCCCCAGCGGTCGGGGTGGACGTAGATCGCCTGCACCTCGCCGGGGACGCCCGGCCCGGCGTCCTCCTCGTCGGCCTCGTCGTGGTCCCAGGTGAACACGGCGAACGCGATCACGTACGGGCCCTTCTCGGCCACGAGGGTGAGTTCGAGGGGGCGCTTCTGGGCGAGGTGGCGGACGTACCGTTCGGAGGCCTCTTCGGGGAGAGCGGCGAGCACGTCGGCGTCGACGAGGCCGGCGTAGGCCGCGCGCCAGGAGGCGGTGCGGACCTGAACCATCTCGTCTGCGTCTGCGGGGGTGGCCGTTCGGATCCTCATGTCTACCAACCGTGCCCGAAGGTCCACAAGAAATCAACCACTCGGGCGGCCGTAATTGCGACGACAACCCGTTCGTGCAAGAAACGTCTAGGCGACCGGGGACTCCAGCAGCCGCAGCTCGCGGGCCGTGGCGTCCACGGAGGCCAAGGCCCCGACGGGCATCGGAAGATTGGGGCCGGTATGTCCGAAGTCGACTCCCGCGAGGACGGGGAAGTCGTAGTCGGCGAGGACGTCGAGGACGACGTCCCTCACCGTCGCCTTTCCTCCCGGCGCCGCGACGGGCAGTTCGACATCGAGGGGGATGCCCACGACCATCGCGCCGATGCGGTCGAAGACGCCCGACATGCGCAGGACGTGCAGCTGGTTCCAGACGTGGCCGAGGTTGCGGCCCACGTCCTCCCAGAAGAAGACCGCGCGGTCCCAGGTCGCGGGCGTGAGCTTGAACGGGGAGGCCTCGACGTTGATGAGCCGGTCGAGCAGGCCCCCGACGAGCCTTCCGGTCGCCTGGCCCGGTTTCCAGGTCTCCCAGGTGTTCTCGGCAGGGAGGGACACCTCGGTGACGGCGCCGGTGAGGAGTCCGTGGAGGAGGTCGAGGACGGCCTGGTGCCTTTCCGGCGAAGCATCCCAGAATCGCCCGCTCAGGCCGGGCGCGAAGTCGGCGTGCATGCCGACGAGTCCGGTGCGGGAGTGGAGGGCGAGGTGGAGGGCGGTGATGTCGCTGAAGCCGAGGAGCGGTTTGGGGTCGCGGCGGACCGCGTCGTAGTCGATGCGGTCGAGGTACCCGGAGGTGGCGTTGCCGCCCGCGAAGGGGATGATCGCGCGGACCTCCGGGTCGTTCAGCAGTGCGTTCAGCTCCGCAGCCTGCGCCTCGGGCGGTGCGGCTCGCCAGAAGCGGTTGCCCCCCGACTCGACCAGAGGAGTGACCCGGACCCGGTAGCCCAGGCCGCTCAGGGCCGCGACCGCCGCGTCGAGCTGGTCCCGTCGGAGGTCCGACCTCGGGCCCGAGAGCGCCGCGATCGCGACGGTGTCGCCGGGGTGGAGTCGCTTGGGGCGCAGGGGTTCCATGTGGTGGTGCCTCCTCGGGACGGGTACGGGCCGGGACCAGCCTAGCGGCGGTCCCGGCCCGGGCGCAATCCCTGGTTGCAAGCGTTATCTGAGCGCGTGGGCGGGCTCGGCCGCATCGACCGCGGCGGTCCTTCGGGCCCGGGCGACGGTGATCGCGATCCCGGCGAAGGCCAGGAGGACCGAGGCCGCGTAGGCGGCGAGGGAGGCGGCGTCGGGCGAGGCGAACGACTGGCCGCGCACGGCCTGCCAGACGGCGGTCGCGAACACCCCGAGGTAGCCCGCGGCGGACCAGCGGACCACGGCGGCCCGGACCCGGTCGTCGCGCAGCCACACCCGGCGGGCCGCCAGGAACCCGAGGAGCATGGCCAGGCCGATGAGGACCTGGATGCCGTGCAGGCCGATGAAGTGCGCGACCCGCATGTCGCCGCCGGTGGTGGACCAGCCGGTGAGGAACATGCCGTTCCCGTCGAGGTCGCCGACGCCGTGCCCGGCGTTGAGCGGGACCTCGTTCCCGTTGGCGTCCACCTGGGTCCGCTGGCCCTGGCCGCCGACGGTGACGATGAAGAACGCCGCGAACATGCCGAGGCTCGACAGCAGCAGGCCCCACCGGATGACCGCCGTGACCGCGCGGTCGCCGAAGCGCTGGAACAGGACCAGGACTGCGATGACGACGTTCGCGAGGAACATGACCGGCACGAACTGGAACGCGCCCTGCACGACCTGGTTGAACGCGTCGTCGGAGGCGTTGAAGTGGCTGAACGTGCCCATCGCGGCCGCCGCGACGATCACGCCGACCTCGGCGGCGCTGATGACGGCGAAGACCGTCCCGAACACCCAGCCGGTGCGGCGCAGCTTCGTCATGTGCGACAGGAGCCAGGCAAGGCTGAGGCAGTAGGTGAAGAAGGAGAAGCCGAACTTGAACGACTTCACCCACACGCTCTCGCCGAGGATCGTGCGGTCGTCGAACGGCATCGCGAGCAGCGAGGCGAGGGCGACGACCCCGCACGCGATCCCGAGGACCAGCAGCGGCCGGTGCCAGCGGCGGCCCCCGTGCGTGAGTGCCAGCCCCGCATCGGCGGCGCGCTCGGCGGCCGTGGGGCGGCCCGGGGTCTTGGGGCGGTGGGCGGTGATGACCGGGGTAGTGCTCATGGGAACGACGGTATTTTCGTTTCCCTTGCCGCACACTGACGCAGACCGCCGAATAAGCGGTAGGGCCTGCCATACCAACCCCGCTAAGCTGCGGCGATGACGACGGTGTTCGTGGTGCAGCACGGTGAGAAGGAGCGCGTCCCCGGCGATCCGGGCCTGACGGCGCGGGGCCGGGCGCAGGCGGCGCTGGCCGCGGAGCGGCTGCGCGGGGAGGGCCTGCGGGCGGTGTTCGCGAG
>NZ_QFRW01000309.1 GCF_003265355.1 Glycomyces dulcitolivorans
CCGCGCCGAGCCGCTGGGCGGCGGCGAGCGCGGCGCGCGCGGAGCCGCCGGCGCCGAGGACGGCGACGTGCTCGGCGTCCTTCATGCCGATCTCGGCGAGCGCGTCGACGATCCCGGGCGCGTCGGTGTTGTCGGCGAGGCGGCGGCCGCCGCGGAGGACGAGCGTGTTGGCGGCGCCGATGGCCTCGGCCACGGGGGTGGTCTCCGTGGCGACGTCGAGGGCGACCTCCTTGAGCGGCATGGTGAGCGAGAGCCCGGCCCAGGTCGCGTCGAGGCCGTCGACGAACGCGGCGAGGCCGGTCTCGTCGCATTCGTGGCGCGTGTAGGTCCAGTCGGTCAGGCCCGCGGCGGCGAAGCCCGCGTTGTGGACGACCGGCGAGAGCGAGTGCCCGATGGGCTTGCCGAGGACGGCTGCCTTCATCACTGGATGCCGTTCTCCTCGGCGACCTCGATGTTCGCCTGGTGCTCCTCGTAGGTCTCGGCGAACAGCGCGGACCCGTCGTCGTAGGCGGTCACGAAGAACAGGTAGTCGTTCGCCTCGGGGGCGACGGCCGATTCGAGCGCGGCCGCGCCGGGGTTCGAGATGGCGCTGGGCAGGTACCCGGCATGCTCGGGGGCACTGGGCGACCACGGGTTGTCGGGGTCGCGCATGACCGAGCCCCAGTCGATGTCCTCGCCGGAGGTGATCGCGTCCTCGCCGGAGATGAGGCGCCCGTAGTTCCAGATCGCCTCGGACTCGAAGCAGTTGCAGTTGGTCTGGTTGTGGTCGTACGGGTTCAGGTACATCTTGTTGTACATGACCTGGGCGATCTTCGGGTCGTCGGTGGCGATGCCGGACTCGGACTGGACGATCGAGGCGATCTGGAGGGCCATCCACGGGTAGATCTTGAACTCGCCGTTCGTGGGCGGGTAGAAGGTCTGGTTCTCCATGGCGCCCGGGTCGTAGTCCGGGTCGGGGTCCTCGATGCTCGCGAGCTTGTCGAGGAAGCCGATCTCCTCGATGGTCTCGTTGAAGCGCTTGACCATCTCGGTGAGCATGGCGGCGGCGGTCCACGTCTCGTCGAACTCGTACGCGGAGGGGAACAGGAAGCCCTCGACGGACTTGACCTGCCGGTCGGAGAAGCCTTCGAACCAGATCGGGTCGACGCCGAGCGCCTCCGGGTCGGCGGCGGCGGCCTCGAAGTCCTCGATCGGGACGCCGGTGTAGGCGGAGAGGATCTCGTAGACCTCGAACGAGCGCTTGCCCTCGGGGACGACCACGTGGTCGAGGGTGAGGTTGGCCGGGTCGGTCATGAATGCCAGCGCGGAGGCGGCGGACATCTCCTCCTCCATGGCGTAGGAGCCCACCTGGATGCTGGTGCCGGAGTCGCCGTCGTCCGAGGAGGCGTTGATGAACGCCTTGGCGGAGGCGACCACGCCCTGACCCGCGAGCTCATCCGCGATGTCGGCGACGGTCCAGCCGTCCTCGACGGTGATCATGACCTGGTTGCCGTTGCCGTCGCCGGTGAAGTCCTCGGCGACGAAGTAGTCCTTGATGACGTTGTTGTACGCCCACCAGCCGCCGACACCGATGACGCCGAACAGGGCGACGACCAGGGTCATGGCGATCAGTGACTTGCCGGAGTCCTTGCGCCGGTGGCTCCTGGGCGCCGCCGAACGGTCGTCCTCGGTCCTGAAGTCGCCGAGCATCCTGTCCTCTACCTCCGCCGCCGGTCCAACCATGTCTGGAGGATCTCGACCGCGGCCGCCTGGTCGACGATGGAGCGCTTCCGCTTGCCTCGCACCCCGCCTTCGTTGAGGCGGCGGGTGGCGACGGCGGTGGTCATGCGCTCGTCGGTCAGGGTCACCGGCGTTGGTGAGACATGGTCGGCGAACCGTTCCACCCAGGCTCGGGTGTGGGCGGCTGCCGGCCCCTCCTCACCCGAAAGAGTAACCGGTAGGCCGACGACGATTTCGACCACATCGTATTCCCGGGCCGTTTCGGCGATTTCTTGAATATCGGCCGGAATGTTCTCACCAGCGGTTTTGAGATCGCGACGAACCGTCGCGACCGGGGTGGCGAGGAGCCCGTCCGGATCGCACACGGCGACGCCGATGCGGGCCTTGCCGAGGTCGATGCCGAGACGGCGGCCCCGCGTCCATTCGATGGACGCGGGGCCGGACGTTGCGTCTGCCATCAGGCGCTGATCGCGTTGACGACCGCGTCGAGGAGCTGCGGGGCCTGGTCGGCGGGGACGCCGCCGCCCTGGGCGATGTCGTCGTTGCCGCCGCCCTTGCCCGACAGCGCGGCCTTGACGAGGGCCGCCGCGGACACGTGCTGCGCCTTCGCCGCCGCGTTCGCCGCGACGACGATGCTGGCCTTGCCGCCGGCGGTCGCCACGACCGCGGCCACGCCGGGCTCGCCGTCGGCGAGCGCGTCGCGGATCTTCAGCGCGAGGTCGCGGACGTCGCCGCCCTTGGTGCCCTCGGGCGCCTGGACCGCGGCGACCTTGACGGCGCCGACCTGCTTCGCGTTCTGCGCGAACTCGGCCGCGCGGCCGGAGACCAGCTTCGCCTGGAGGCCGGCGAGCTCGCGCTCGGCGTCCTTGGAGCGCTGGAGGATCGCGCGGACGCGCTCCAGCACGTCGCCCCGCTGGGCGCCGATCTCGTCGGCGATCTGCGAGACGAGGTCCCGTTCGCGGGCGAGGTAGCGGTACGCCTCCATGCCCGTCGCGGCCTCGACGCGGCGCTGGCCCGAGCCGACCGAGGACTCGCCGGTGAGGACGAGCGGGCCGATCTGGGCCGAGTGCGACACGTGCGTGCCGCCGCAGAGCTCGCGCGACCAGGGGCCGCCGATCTCGACGACGCGGACGGTCTCGTCGTAGGTCTCGCCGAACAGCGCGACCGCGCCGAAGTCCTTGGCCTCGGGGAGGCTCATGTACTTGACGGCGACCGGGAGGTCGTCGCGGACGGCCTTGTTCGAGACCTCTTCGATCTCGCTCTTCGTCTCGTCCGAGAGCTTCGCGCGCCACGAGAAGTCCAGGCGCAGGTAGCCGGGCCGGTTGAACGAACCGGACTGGAGCGCGGTCGGGCCGAGCACCTCGCGCAGGGCCGCGTGCACCACGTGGGTGCCCGAGTGCGCCTGGCGGGCGCCGAGGCGCCACTCCGAGTCGACGGTCGCTTCGACCAAGCCGTCGAGGACGAGTTCGCCTTCGAGGACGCGGACCTGGTGGACCACGAGCTTCTTGACCGGGCGCTGCACGTCGACGACCTCGGCGAAGAGGTTCGGGCCGACGAGCTTGCCGGCGTCGGCGTGCTGGCCGCCGGACTCCGCGTAGAACGGGGTCCGGTCGAGCACGACCTCGACGATCTGCCCGGCCTTCGCGACCGGGACCGGCCGCCCCTCGGAGAGGAGGCCGACGACGCGGGACTCCGTTTCGAGGGTCTCGTACGCCTTCCAGTCGGTCGGGCCCTGCTCCTGGAGGAGCTGCCAGTACGCGGACAGGTCCGCGTGCCCGGTCTTGCGCGCCGCCGCGTCGGCCTTCGCGCGCTGCCGCTGCTCGGTCATGAGCTGGCGGAAGCCCTCCTGGTCGACAGAGAGGCCCTGCTCCTCGGCCATCTCCAGGGTCAGGTCGATCGGGAAGCCGTACGTGTCGTGCAGCTCGAACGCCTTGGAACCGGAGAGGGTCTTGCCGCCCTCGGTCTTGGTCTCGGTGACCGCGGTGTCGAGGATGGTCGTGCCGTGCTTGAGGGTCTTCAGGAACGCCTCCTCCTCGCCGTAGGCGTAGGAGGAGATCCGCTCGAAGTCCTTCGCGAGCTCGGGGTAGGACGCGCTCATGCAGTCGCGCGCGACCGGCAGCAGCTCGGGCAGCGCGGGCTTGTCGTAGCCGAGCAGGCGCACGGCGCGGATCGCGCGGCGCATGATGCGGCGCAGCACGTAGCCGCGGCCCTCGTTCGAGGGCACGACGCCGTCGCCGATGAGCATGAGCGCCGAACGCACGTGGTCGGCGATGACACGGAAGCGCACGTCGTCCGGGTGCGACTCGGAGGCGGTCCGCGAGGTCGAGACGCCGTAGCGCTTCCCGGTCAGCTCGGACGCCTTGTCGATGAGCGGGCGGACCTGGTCGATCTCGTACATGTTGTCGACGCCCTGGAGCAGGGCGGCCATGCGCTCCATGCCCATGCCGGTGTCGATGTTCTTCTTCGGCAGGTCGCCGGTGATCTCGTAGCCCTCTTTCGCGGGGCCGCCGCCGCGGATGTTCTGCATGAACACGAGGTTCCAGAACTCCAGGTAGCGGTCCTCGTCGACCTCGGGGCCGCCCTCGGGTCCGTAGTCGGGCCCGCGGTCGTAGTACAGCTCCGAGCAGGGGCCGCACGGCCCCGGGATGCCCATCGACCACATGTTGTCGGCCTGGCCGCGGCGCACGATCCGGTCCAGCGGGAGCCCGATCTGCTTGTGCCAGATGTCGATCGCCTCGTCGTCGTCGAGGTAGACCGTGGCCCAGATCTTGTCGCCGTCCAGGCCCAGGCCGCCGGACTCGACCGAGCCGGTGGTCAGGTCCCAGGCGTAGCGGATCGCCTGCTCCTTGAAGTAGTCCCCGAAGGAGAAGTTGCCGTTCATCTGGAAGAACGTGCCGTGGCGCGAGGTCTTGCCGACCTCGTCGATGTCGGGCGTGCGGATGCACTTCTGCACCGACGTGGCGGTGCTCCAGTCCGGCGTCGCCTGTCCCAGGAAGTAGGGCACGAACGGGACCATGCCGGCGGGGACGAACAGCAGGTTCGGGTCCTCGATCGCCGGCAGCGGTGCGCTGGGGACCACCGTATGGCCGTTGGACTCGAAGAACTTCAGAAATCGGCGTTGGATTTCAGCGGTCTCCATGGGGCACCTCCTTCAAGGTCTCGCGACTACTAGAACAACCGGCCCGCGGCCTGGTCGTCGTCTTCTTCTTCGGTGAGGAGCGGCGAGATGTCCTCGCCGCGCTCGATCGCCTCGTACAGCTCGGCCTCCTTGGCCTGCTTGGCCTCGGAGACGTCGGCCCAGAACGATTTGAGCGATTCCCTCATTCCAGCACCGGCATCGCCGATCCGCTCGGCGACCCCGCCCGGAGTGACCGACTCCGCGGCCTTGGTCAGCTTGCGGACCACGACGACGCCGACCACGACGCCGATGCCTACCCAGATCATCCGCTTCAGCACGGGGACCCCTCAATCCGTTTTCCGACGATCGTCACTTCGCTGCGCGGCGGCGGGCCTTCGCGGCCCGCTTGGTCTCGCGCTTGGTCTGGCGGGACGCGTCGACCATGCGGCGGACCTGGTCCTCGTCGTAGCCCTGGTTGCGCTTCTTCACGGCCGAGCGCAGGCCGAACCCGAACGCGGCGGCCTTCACCAGCGGGGAGCCGACGGCCGACACGACCAGGCTCGTGATGTTGGCGACGTTCGAGGAGATGTGCGCGGCGTTCCCGGTGATCGCCGAGACCTTCTCCAGCTCGCCCTCGACCTGGACGAGCGAGGCGTTCACGTTGTCGAGCGTGGTGTTCGCGTTCCGCAGGATCGGGCCGATCTCGTGGTCGACCTTGTCGAGCACGCTGTTGACCCGGGCGACCGTGCCGTTCAGCTTGCGGATGAGCCCCACGGCGAGCATCAGGCTGAAGATGAAGAACGCGACCGCGATGATCAGCAGCGCGACTTCCCAAAGGCTCACGTTCGTGAATTCGACTGCCAACGTCTCGCCTGGCACAGCTCTTCCCCCTTGCTGAAGCATTGACCGACCGGTGCGGCTGATGAATGGACCCGGTTCTCGCGTCGAAGCGCAGCCCCGACCTTACCTTGCGGGATCGGACATCTAGCGCAACGGGGCGCTACCCGGCTTCCTCGATGGCACGGCGATCCTCGGCCAGCCGCGGCAGCGCTGCCTGGGCCGCGACCACCGCCGTGACCTCCGAACCCACGCACAGCTCGTACCGGTCCCCGCACTCCACCGGGACCACCCACAGCTCCAGGTACAGCTCGTCGCGGACGTAGCAGCCCTCCTCGCCGACGCCCCCGACGCACGTCCCCGCCTCGGCCGGGACCCAGCCCGCGTCCAGGACCGCCTTCCAGTACACCGCCGACGTGTCCTCCACGGTCCCCTCGGACTCCCACGTGCGCATCCGCACCCGGCACTCCCCCAGGCACCAGCGGCTCCCGTACGTCTCGTCTGCGACGCTCACCGCCGCCCACCGCGGCACCGACAGCTCGTCCGCGGCCCGGCGCGTCGGGTCCACCGTCACCGCGCGGCCCAGGAACAGGACCGCCGCGACCAGCAGCACCGCCGAGACGACCACGGCGACCACGCCCATGCGCAGCCGCTCGATCCGCGCCCCGGTGCCCTCCAGGGCGTGGACGACCCGGTTCGAGGCCCGCCGCGGCGGGCGGTCAGTCGCCATCGGCCGGCTTCCGCCCCTCGTCGGCCGTGCGCACGATCCGCCGCAGCTTCTCCAGGCGCGGCCCGATCTCGGCCTCCAGGCCGTGCCGGGTCGGCCGGTAGTAGTCACGCCCGGCGACGACGTCGGGCGCATACCGCTGCGGGACCACCCCGCGCGGATCGCCGTGCGGGTACACGTACGCGACGCCGTGTCCGAGCGCGGCGGAGCCCTTGTAGTGCGCGTCGCGCAGGTCCGGCGGGACCGGCCCGATCTTCCCTTGGCGCACATCGGAAATAGCCTCGTCGATCGCGGTGATGACCGCGTTCGACTTCGGCGCGGTCGCCAGGTGCGCGACGGCCTGGGCGAGGTTGATGCGCGCCTCGGGCATGCCGATGCGCTCGACGGCCGTGGCCGCGGCCGTCGCGGTCTGGAGCGCGGTCGGGTCGGCCATGCCGACGTCCTCCGACGCGAAGATCACCAGGCGGCGGGCGATGAACCGCGGGTCCTCCCCCGCGACGACCATGCGCGCCAGGTAGTGCATCGCGGCGTCCACATCGGACCCGCGCAGGCTCTTGATGAAGGCGCTGGCGACGTCGTAGTGGCCGTCGCCGTCCCGGTCGTAGCGGACCGCGGCGGTGTCGATGGCGGCCTCGACGACGGCGACGGTGATGACGTCGTCCTCGCCGACGGAGAGCGCGGCGGCTTCGAGGGCGGTGAGGGCCTTGCGGGCGTCCCCGGCGGCGGTGCGCACCAGGTGGTCGCGGGCCTCGCGCTCCAGGACGACCTCGCCGTTCAGGCCGCGCTCGTCGGCGACGGCGCGGTCGACGAGCTCGCCGATGTCGGTGGCGTCGAGTTCGCGCAAGGTGAGGAGCACGCAGCGGCTCACCAGCGGGGCGACCACGGAGAAGTAGGGGTTCTCGGTGGTGGCGGCCAGGAGCGTGATGGTGCGGTCCTCGACGGCGCCGAGCAGGGAGTCCTGCTGGGTCTTGGTGAAGCGGTGGACCTCGTCGATGAACAGGATCGTCTGCGGGCCGCCGGTGCGGCGCACGCGGCGGGCCTCGTCGATCGCGGCGCGCACGTCCTTGACGCCGGAGTTGAGCGCCGACATGGCGCGGAAGCGCCGGTCCCCGGACTGGGCGACCAGGTGCGCGATCGTGGTCTTCCCGGAGCCGGGCGGGCCCCACAGGATCACCGAGAGCGGCTGGCGGCCCTCGACGACCTGGCGCAGCGGGGAGCCGGCGCCGAGCAGGTGGTCCTGGCCCACGAGCTCGTCGAGGGTGCGCGGGCGCATGCGCACGGCGAGCGGCTCGTCGCCGGTCGCGGCGCCGGTGCCGAGGATGCCGCTTCCGTGCGCCGCAGGGTGCTGCGGCTCGGGCGGCTGGGCGATTTCGAACAGGCCTGGTGCGTCCATCTCGCCTTCAGCGTAGGCCATCCGCGTGCGCGGATCGCAGAAGTGAGGAGGCGCAGTGAGCACTCGCGCCGCGGACGCGAAGGGCCGCCGCACCGGAAGGTGCGGCGGCCCCGTGTCGTATTTGAGCCAGGCGGGCTTCTAGAAGCCCGCGCCCATGAACTCCTCGAACGGGACGAGGTTGTCCGAGGCGGGGGCGGCGATGTCGTACGAGCCGCCGATCTCGACGACCTCGCTGGTCATCTCCATGGTCATGCCGTCGGTCTCGGGCAGCGTCATGGTCATCGACTTCAGCAGGCCGTCGCCGTCGAGCGCCACGGTGACCTCGATGGACTCCAGGGCGGCCGTGTCGGCGGCCGTCGCGCCCTCGGTGAAGGCGGCCAGCGCCTCGGAGTCGGCGGCGAGGGTGCCGGTGTAGGTGTTGTCGCCGGTCTCCTCGACGTTCTCCAGGCTGGAGAGCATCATCTCGGTCTGGGAGGCGAGGTCCATGCCGCCGAACTGGGAGTAGACGTCGCCCATCTCGCCTTCGGTGATGTCCGTGGTGAACCAGACGTCCTCGCCGTACTCCTCGGTGAGGCCGTCGAACATGCCGCCGGAGATCTGGATGTAGGCGGTCTCGCCGATGACGATGGTCTGGGTGTGCATGTCGCCGAAGAGGGCGGCCATGCTCGGGTCGATCTCCTCGCCGGAGGCCTCGGCCATGGCGCTCATGAGGACGTCGCCGGTGGACTCGGCGTTCTCGCCGTCGACGACGGTGGTCATGGTGACGAAGTCGGCGCCGTTGAGCGTCATGGTCGACTCCATCTTGTAGGAGTCGTCCGAGAGGCCCTGGAAGGCGGCCGCGACGGCCTCCTGCGGGGTCAGGGCGGCGGCGTTGTCGCCGTCGCCGGAGCCGCCGGAGGTGGTGTTGTCCGCGCTGTCACCGCAGGCGGCGAGGCCGAGGCCGAAGGCGGCGACGGCCAGGGCGCCGGTGATGCGGACGGAGGTGCGGGAGTGCATGGGTGTGCTCCTGGGGTCGGGGGATTCTGAGTTCCGATTCCGAGCATAAAGGACGGCCTCCACACCGTGGGGTACGGAGACCGTCACATGACCAGTTCGTTACCAGGCCGTTTGCAGCCGTTCGTATTCGGCGGCAGTGACCGGGATAACGGTGCCGTGGCGCGGACTGGCGGGCAGGTCGTAGTCGGCGACCGGGGTCCATTCGCCGGAGGCGAGGTCGGTCGTTTCGAACGGGATGTAGCCGCGTCCGCCGAACTCGTCGATGAACAGGTACCACTTGTCTTCCGTGTTGGACTTGAAGACGAGCGGTCCCTCGCCGGCGCTCATGGCGCCGGAGCCGATGCAGTCGGCGAGGAAGGACCAGTCGGCGTCGGCGGCGAGGGAGGTCGCGGTCTCGGCGAGGATGAACTTCCCGCAGGGCGTCGAGGAGGAGTTGGAGCGCTCGTCCTTGGTGAAGCGGTAGTAGGTGCCGCCGTCCTCGATCATGGTGGAGTCGATCGTGGAGTAGCCCTGGTCGACCCAGACCTGCGCTTCGGAGAAGTGGACGAAGTCGCGGGTCGTCGCGTACATCATGCGGTGGTAGAAGCCCTCGGAGTGGTCGTCGGTGCTGAAGAGGGGCGAGGCCCAGAAGACGACGTAGGCGTTCTGCGCGGGGTCCCAGTAGGCCTCGGGCGCCCAGGTGGCGCCGGCGGTCTCGGGCGAGACCTGGACGAGGCGGCCCTCGCTCCAGTTCACGAGGTCGTCGGACTCCCAGACCATGATGGAGAGGCTGCCGTGGCGCTGCGCGCGGTTCCAGTCGCCGTTGCCGTTGATCTTGAGGTCGGTGGCGATGAGGAAGAAGCGGTCGCCTTCGGGCGAGCGGATGAGGAACGGGTCGCGGACGCCCTGCTCGCCCTGGTCGGAGGTGAGGATCGGCTGCGCGGTGCCGTTGGAGTCACGGTTCAGTTCGGTGAAGGCGAGGGGGTCGTTCCCGTCGCTGAGGGCGCCGTAGACCTGCTCGCCGGTGGGGGTGCCTTCGCCGGTGAAGTAGGTGAAGAGGTAGCCGGTGTAGTCGGCTTCGGCGGGCAGCGGCGGAACGACGGCGGTGAAGCTGAGCTTCTCCTTCTCGCAGCCGCGGGTGACGGTGGCGGTGAGCTTGACCTTGTAGGTGCGGCCGCCCGGTTCGTCGCGGTTGACGATGCCGTCCGTGGAGATGACGTTGGGCTTGTTGGACTTCCAGGTGATGGTCGAGCCGTTGGCGCCCGCGGTGGGCAGGAAGATCGAGGACCGCACGTCGTCCAGGTTCGGGATGAGGACCGCGGCGGCGTCGAGGGCGACCGCCTCTTCGTCGTCGTACTCGGCGAGGACGGTGGCGGTGAAGTCGCGTTGCTGCTGCACGGTCCCGAGGATAACGGTTGCCGTGAGGGTGACCGACGCGTCGGGGTCGTCCATGTCCGGGCGGGTGACGGTGCCGTCGACGGCGACGACCTCGGGATCGCTTGAGGCCCAGGTGATCCGGGAGCCGTTCGCGCCTTGGCCGGGGAGGTCGAGGTCGGCGGTGACGGCGCTCGTGTCGCCGAGGTCGATCGCGGCGGCGTCCTCGGCGGCCTTCTCGGCGCTGAGGTGGGCCGCGAGACCGCCGATGTCGGCGGCGGCCAGCGCGCCGTCGTAGATCCGGAAGTCGGCGAAGCGGCCGTGGAGGTACCGGTCGCCGGAGTAGAGGGAGCGGCCGAGGTAGTTGGCGACCGTGGTCCCGGCGCCGATGTCGCCGGGGGTGGTGGTGACGGCCTCGTTGCGGGCGACCTCCTGGCCGTTGAGGTAGAGGACCGCGGTGCCGTCGGCGAGGGTGTAGGCGAGGTGGTTCCAGGTGCCGCGGGCGAGGTCCGAGCCGGAGCCGGTGTTCTGCTCGCAGGTCCAGTGGCAGGTGGAGATCGCGGTGCGGTAGCCGTTGCCGGTGGCGAAGAGGTAGCCGCTCCCCCAGGAGCCGCTGGTGTTGCCGAGGCCGTAGATGAAGTACGGGCTGGCCTGGTCGGTCTCGATGTAGACCTCGGCGGTGACGGTGATCGCGTCGAGTCCGGCGAGGAGGTCGTCGGGGAGGTCGACGTAGTCGTCGACGCCGTCGAGGGCCAGGCCCTCGTCGGTCCAGGTGCCGCCGTTGAGGGTGCCGGTGCGGCCGTTGCCGGAGGAGTCGGCGACGGTCTGGCCGGAGGCCTCGTCGAATTCGTACCAGAGGAGGGGCGCGTCGGCGGTCGCCGCGACCGCCGGAACGGCCGGGACCGCGACCGCAATCGCGGCGACGAGGGTTCCCAAGAGGCGCTGAGACTTCACTGTCCAACCTATCTTCACTCGGCCGATCGCACAGGTGGGGAGCTGAGTGATCGGTAACCATGCCGGGGTCGGGAAAGCGTATCGCAAAAATCGACATCGATGAACATTCGAATATCACGAATTCCGCTCGATCTCGGTGGATCTCGCGGCTCCGCGGCCGGGAACGCGAAACGGCCCGCGGATCGAATCCGCGGGCCGCAAACCTCGTGAGCTCACATGGTGCCGGTCGACTCCTCAGCCGGTTCGCTGGGTGTCGAAGTGTCCGATGGCTCTTCGCTGGGAGATTCCGACTCGGTCTCGGTCTGCGTCTCGGTCGGAGACTCGTCCGGAGACTCAGAGGGCGATTCGCTCTCCTCCTCCGAAGTCTCCTCCTCGGTTGTCGGGTTCCAGTCGCCCGTTTCCTCTTCGGTGGACGGCTCCTCGGTCGTGGGATCCTCCGACTCCGTGGGCGACTCGCTCTGGGTGGTCGAGTTGTCGATGATGTTGCCGGGGTCGTCGTTGTTCAGGTTGATCCACCAGATCAGGCCGCCGATGAGGGCCAGCGCCAAGATGATGCCGATGATGATGAACCACAGGGACGCGTTCTTCTTCTCCTCGGGCTGGCCGAGCTGCCCGGTGGGCTGGGCGGCGGTGTCGCCGCCGGCGCCGGCCACGCCGCCGATGAGGGCGGTCTGGTCGGAGCCGAAGTACTGGGTCTGCTGCCCGTCGGGCGGGGTCGAGCCGCCGACGGGGATGCCGCCGGTGACGACGCGGCCTTCGCGCGCGGAGCGGGCCATGTCGGCGGCCGAGGCGTAGCGGGCGCGCGGGTCCTTCTGGAGCGACTGGAGCACGACCTGGGCGATCCCGGGCGGGATGTCGCGGGACAGCGGCGGCGGGGCCTGGGTCATGTGGCCGTTCATGACCGCGACGGGCGTGTCGGAGACGAACGGCGGGCGGCCCATGAGGGCCTCGTAGGCGACGATGCCGAGCGAGTAGAGGTCGCTGGCGCCGGTCAGCTCGGCGCCGTTGAGCTGCTCGGGCGAGGCGTACGCGAGGGTGCCCATGACGGTGCCGGTCTCGGTGAGGCCGGAGGCGCCGCGGGCGGCGGAGATGCCGAAGTCGACGATCTTGGCCGCGCCGGTCTCCTCGTCGACGAGGAGGTTCGCGGGCTTGATGTCGCGGTGGATGATGTCGTGCCGGTGCGCGGTCTCCAGGGCGTCGGCCGCGGCGGAGACGATCTGCATGACCTCGGCGGGCGGGAGCGGGCCGCGGTCCTTGAGGATCTCGGCGAGGGAGCGGCCGCGGACGAGCTCCATGACCAGGTAGGAGACGAGGCCGTCCTCGTCGGTCGTCTCCTCGCCGTAGTCGTAGAGGGCGACGATGCCGGGCGACTGGAGTGCGGCGACGGCGCGGGCTTCGAGCTGGAAGCGGGTGCGGAACTTGTCGCTGTTGGACAGGCCGGCGTGCAAGATCTTGATCGCGACGGTGCGGCCCAGGCGGGTGTCGGTGCCCTTCCAGACCTCCCCCATGCCGCCCGCGGCCAGCCGTTCGTCCAATCGGTAGCGCCCCGCCACCGAGGTCCCGCTCTGCACGTCGAACCCGCTCCTCTTACTCCTGCGTCGGCCGGATGTTACATATATCAGCCGTAATCACACCACGGCCACCGCCTACAGGACTCCTGCCATCGGAAGATGCTGAGGGGCAGCCGGGAACATCAAACGAGGGCGGCCCGAGCCGTGGCTCGGGCCGCGCACTACGTCATCGTAGGGCTAAGAGGCAACGGGGTCGGTACCCGCTTCCGGTTCGGGAACGAAGTCGATGCCCGCCTCGGCGCGCTGCTCGGGCGTGATCGGCGTCGGGGCCGAGGTCAGCGGGTCGACGCCGCCGCCGGCCTTCGGGAACGCGATGACGTCGCGGATCGAGTCGGACTTGGCGAGCATCATGCAGACGCGGTCCCAGCCGAGGGCGATGCCGCCGTGCGGCGGGGCGCCGTACTTGAGGCCGTCGAGGAGGAAGCCGAACTTCTCCTCAGCGTCCTCGCGGGTCAGGCCGAGCACGTCGAAGACGCGGCTCTGGACCTTGGCGTCGTGGATACGGATGGACCCGCCGCCGAGCTCGTTGCCGTTGAGGACGATGTCGTACGCGTACGTCAGCGCCTTGGCCGGGTCGGTCTCGAACTTGTCGACCCACTCGGGGTTCGGCGAGGTGAACGGGTGGTGGATCGCGGTCCAGCCGCCGTCGTCGGTGGGCTCGAACATGGGGGCGTCGACGACCCAGCAGAACGCCCACGCGTCGGGGTCGATGAGGCCGGTGCGCTTGCCGACTTCGAGGCGGGCGGCGCCGAGCAGCTCCTGGGCGTCGCGGCGGTCGGTCCCGGCGGCGAAGAAGACCGCGTCGCCGGCCTTGGCGCCGACGGCGTCGGCGAGCCCGGCGAGGTGCTCCTCGGACAGGTTCTTGGCGACGGGGCCCTTCGGCTCGCCGGTCTCGGCGTTGAAGGTGATGTAGGCGAGGCCCTTGGCGCCGCGCGCCTTGGCCCAGTCCTGCCAGCCGTCGAGCTCCTTGCGGGTCTGGGCGGCGCCGCCGGGCATGACGACCGCGCCGACGTAGCCGCCGGCCTCGATCGCGCCGGCGAAGACGCGGAACTCGGTGCCGCGCAGGTAGTCGGTGAGCTCGACGAGCTCCTGGCCGAAGCGCAGGTCGGGCTTGTCGGAGCCGTAGCGGTCCATGGCGTCGTGCCACTGGAGTCGCGGGATCGGCAGCGGGACCTCGTGGTCGGCGAGCTCGGACCAGAGGGCGGCGACGATGCGCTCGCCCAGGTCGATGATGTCGTCCTGGTCGACGAAGGACGCCTCGATGTCGAGCTGGGTGAACTCGGGCTGGCGGTCGGCGCGGAAGTCCTCGTCGCGGTAGCAGCGCGCGATCTGGAAGTACTTCTCGAAGCCGCCGACCATCAGGAGCTGCTTGAACAGCTGCGGGGACTGCGGCAGCGCGTACCAGGTGCCGGGCTGGAGGCGCACGGGCACGAGGAAGTCGCGGGCGCCCTCGGGGGTCGAGCGGGTCAGCGTCGGGGTCTCGACCTCGACGTAGCCGTCCTCGGCGAGGAGGTTGCGCGCGATGTGGTTAGCCTTGGAGCGCAGGCGGATCGCGTGGCTGGGGCCGGAGCGGCGCAGGTCGAGGTAGCGGTGGCGCAGGCGCACGTCCTCGGAGACGTCGACGTGGTCGTCGATCTGGAACGGCAGCGGCGCGGACTCGGAGAGCACGTCGAGGCTCGTCGCGTTGATCTCGATCTCGCCGGTCGGCAGGTCGGGGTTCTCGTTGCCGTCGGGCCGGCGCGTGACGGTGCCGGTGACGGAGACGCAGAACTCGTTGCGCAGCTCGTGGGCGGCCTTGGCGGCCTCCGAGTCGCGGAAGACGACCTGGACGACGCCCGAGGCGTCGCGAAGATCGACGAACTCCACCCCACCGTGATCGCGGCGACGCGCCACCCATCCGGCGAGGGTGACTTGCTGGTCGACGTCAGCGGCACTCAGCGTGCCGGCGAGGTGTGTCCGATACACGGGCTCAATACTCCTCGGTTTGTTTGGATCGGCGGGGCTGCCTGTCCACGGATGGACGGCGCCAGCAGCAATCGTATAACCGAGAGCGGTTGTCGAGCGCGCGCGTATCGCCGGGCACGGCCGGGGTCACCCGGAGGAGCGGGCCGTCAGCGAGCCCGTTCCGGCCGACCGGCGGCCTTCGGCCGCCGGCGCGCCGAGGCGCTGCCGTGTTCCTCCGTTCAGCGCGCGAGCGCGCTGAATCCGAGGAGTCTGACGACCACGTCGAGGAACCGGCGGGCGTCGGTGACGATCGCGTCGGCCTCCTCTGGCGTGACGATGTCGGGGATGCCCGCTTGGGCGAGCACCCGTTTGCGGGCGGTGCGGGCGAAGTGGGACGCCCACTCCTCCAGTTCCGGCGCGACGTTGCGCAGGAGCTCCCAGGTGCTCGACGGGCGGCCGGGACGGCGCCTGCCGGTGGCGTCTCCGGCGCGGACCGCGAGGACCGCGACGGCGACCCGGAGGGCGGCCATGTGGGCCTCGGCGTAGCGCTCACCGGGACGGACGCGCTCGGCGGCGTCGTCGAGGTCGGCGCGGGCCGTGGCGAGCAGTTGCAGCGGAGAGCGGTTGGGTAGTTGGTCGGCGGGGATGCGCAGACGGGAGTTGGAGACGGTGCCCGCCTGCACGAGTCGGGGCGAGCCGGTGCCGGCGGTCGACACTGTGGAAGCTGATCGGGTGGCTCCGGGTCGGGAAGCAGCCATGGTGGCCTCCTAAACCTGTTCGAACTTGCGTTCGAGAAATATGGAACCACAGGGGTACGACATTTCCAACCCCCAACTTCGCACAAAATCAGCGAATAGCTACGGACTGTCGCCCATACGACAGCGGAAGCCTTGCGCGGCAAAGAGAAAGGGCCGCGGACCGAAAGGTCCGCGACCCGCTCTCTTCGCTTCGCCGCCATGCGGTGTTCGAAAGAAACCGGCACGGGCGGCCGCGCTGAGCCGCCCGTGAGGCGGCTACTCGGTGACCTCGTCGACCAGGCGCAGGTGCCCGCGGGCCTCGTCGTTGCGACCGAGGCGCTGGAGCGTCCGGCCCAGGAGGAGGCGGGCGTAGAAGTCGGCCGGGTTGGCGTCGACCATCTTCTCGGTCAGGGCGAGCGCCTTGTTCAGCTGCGCCGACTTGAAGTACGCGCGGGCGGCCATGAGCATCACGTCCGGGTGCTCCGGGTGGTCGCGCAGGAGCGGCTCCAGGAACTTCAGGGCCGCGTGCGGGTCCTTCTTGGCGAGCATCTCCTCGGCGTCGCGCAGGCGCTGGGTCTCCTCGGGGACCTGGCGCTCGCGGGCGTCGGATTCGATGAAGGCGGCGATCTGGTCGTCGGTGATGTCGTCGTAGCGCATTCGCCCCTCAACGCCGCATGAGATCAGTTCATTCCCGCCCTCAGTCGTTGCGCAGCGCCGCGGAGACGACGATGACGAGTTGGAGGAGGCCGAGCGCGGCCAGGAGCATCCAGGCGGTGATCGTGATGGTCGCGACCCCCTCGGTCCACTCGGCGAACTGGCCGCCGCCCGCGACGGCGATGACCCCGCACGCGCCGAAGCCGAGGGCGACAACGACTTCGCGGACCGAGCGCTCGCCGAGCGTGGTCATGCCGAGGTCGTTGAGGCCGACCTGGCGGGCGCGCATCCGCGTGAGGATGTACATCCAGCACAGGGCGCCGGTGACCACCACGGCCCAGCCGGGCGCGCCGAGGAGCCACAGGGACAGGAGCCAGCACGCCTCGGAGAGGCGCGCGGCGAGGGGTTCGAGCACGAGGACGCGCCGCGAGAGGCTCGTGGAGCGGGCGGCGAGGAGCGTGTACGAGGCGTCGCACATCGCGGTGAGCGCGATGAGCGGCAGCGTGACGAGGACGACCGGCCCGCCGACGACGACGCAGAAGGGCACGAAGAGGCTGGCGGCGAGTCCGACGCCGACGACGGCGCCGGGCTTGAACCGGGTGGAGAGGATGACCCTGCCTACAAGGGAGTCGGCGGGCACTCGGGTGCGCATGGGTGTTGTTGTAGCAGACGGCATCAGGCGTGCATTCGCAGCATCGTGCATAGAAGAGGACTCTACGTGTTGCCGCGGTGACCGCAATCCCCCGATCGGATGTGCGACAGTCGCATCGGGCCTATCCGCGCAGGTTCTGCCAGACCCGGCGGGTGGAGCGGGAGTGGTTCAAGGTGGTGAAGTGCAGTCCCGGGGCGCCTTCGGCGAGGAGGCGCGAGCCCATCGCGGTGGCGACCTCGACGCCGATGTCGCGGATCGCGTCGCGGTCGTCGGCGACCGCGCGCAGCCGTTCGGCGAGGGCCTCGGGGAAGACCATGCCGGTGAGCACCGCGAACCGCTCGATCTGCTTGATGTTCGTGATCGGCATGATGCCCGGAACGATCGGGACGTCGCAGCCGGCGGCGTCGACCGCGTCGCGCAGGCGCAGGTAGTCCTCGACGTCGTAGAAGATCTGCGTGATCGCGAAGTCGGCCCCGGCCTTGCACTTCTCGACGAAGTAGCGGACCCCGGTCTCCCAGTCGACGTCGCGCGGGTGGCCGTCGGGGAAGGCCGCGACGCCGACGCTGAAGTCGCCGGACTCCTTGATGAGTTCGACGAGTTCGCGGGCGTGGAGGATGCCTTCGGGGTGGCGGACCCAGTCGGCGCGCGGGTTGCCCGGCGGGTCGCCGCGCACGGCGAGGATGTTGCGGACCCCGACGTTCGCGAAGTGGCCGATGAGGTTGCGCAGCTCGGCGACCGAGTGGTCCACGGCCGTGCAGTGCGCCATCGTCAGCAGCGTCGTCTCGGCGTTGACCTGGTTCGTGGTGTCGACGGTCTTCAGGCGGGTCGAGCCGCCCGCGCCGTACGTGACGGACACGTAGTCGGCGCCGAGGCGCTCCAGCTCGCGGATGGTCCGCCAGAGGACGCCCTCGGCCTTCTCGTCGCGCGGGGGGAACAACTCGAAGGAGAACTTGGGCTCGCCCGACCGCAGCAGGTCGCCGATCTTGGCGGCCTTGGTCGGCATCACGCTGGGCGTCCCGAGAGTCATGACCCAACGGTAACGGTTCTGATACACGTGTCCTGACCTGCATTCCAGGACACCCAACAGGTGGGACGCATCGATGCTCGTCTAGCGTTCGAAACGTGGAGCTCAACGAGCGCATCGACGCGGCCCTGGCGGCCTTCCTGGACCGGCAGGCCGCGGTCATCTGCGGCATCGACGAACGGCTCGGCGACTACGCCGACGCGGTCCGGGACTTCGTGCTCGGCGGCGGCAAGCGCCTGCGGCCCGCGTTCGCGTACTGGGGCGCCCGCGGCGCCGGGCTCGACGACTCCGACGAGCTCGTCGCGTGCGTGTCGTCGCTGGAGCTGCTCCAGGCCTCGGCGCTCATGCACGACGACCTCATCGACGGCTCCGACACCCGCCGCGGCGCGCCCTCGGTGCACCGCCGCTTCGCGACCCTGCACGAAGCCGAGGGCTGGTCGGGGCGGCCCGGCGAGTTCGGGGCCGCGGCCGCGATCCTCCTGGGCGACCTGTGCCTGGCCTGGTCCGACGAGCTGTTCTGCTCCGCGGGGATGCCGTTCGCGAAGGTGGCGGCCGCCCGCGGCGACTTCGACCTGATGCGGACCGAGGTGAGCGCCGGGCAGTACCTGGACGTGCTCTCGGAGGTGCGCCGGGACGTCTCGGAGGCGACCGCCGCGAAGGTCGCCCGCTACAAGTCCGCGAAGTACACGATCGAGCGGCCGCTGCTCATCGGCGCGTCGCTCGCGGGCGCCGGCGAGCGCGTGCGCGGCCACTACTCGGCGATCGGGCTGCCGCTCGGCGAGGCGTTCCAGCTGCGCGACGACGTGCTCGGCGTCTTCGGCGACCCGGCCCAGACCGGCAAGCCCGCCGGGGACGACCTGCGCGAAGGCAAGCACACGTTCCTGGTCGCGCGGGCCTCGGCGGCCGCCGACGCGGTCCAGCGGGCGGCCCTGGACGCGAACCTGGGGAACCCGGACCTGGACGCGGCGGGCGTGGCGCGGCTGCGGGCGATCCTCATGGACACCGGGGCTTTGGCGGACACCGAGCAGCGGATCGAGAACCTCGCGGCCGAGGCCGAGGCGGCGCTTGAGGCGTCGCGCGCCGACGTGGACCCGGCGGCCCTGGAGGTCTTCGCCGGGCTGCTGGTGAAGGCCGTCAAGCGCGACTTCTGAATCCGGGCCCGCCACGATCGGGTTCGGTCCTTCGCATGACCCCCGCACGGGTGACCTGACGGTTACCCGATGTCGCTTCCTTCGTTAGTCCCGGTGACGGATACGAACGGACGGTGGGACAGGTGGGACTCTTCGGCGCCATCGGGCGCGAGACCAAGGGCGCGGTGCGCTCGCTCGGCTACGATCTGCGCCGCTCGAAGCGGTTCCGGCGGGTCGGGGTGATCGCGGTGGCGACGGTCGCGGGCGGGGTGATCGCGGCCGGGTCGCTGGTGCGGGGCGACTCGGTCCCGGGCATACCGGGCCTGGGCGGGGACGACGCGGACATCATCGAGGGCTGGTTCGGGCTGGGTGCGGACACGACCGGGCAGGACGCCGAGGCGTCCGAGGCCGCGTCGTCGCAGGACGCGCCGCGCGGCGGCGACGCCGCGGACCCGAATGCCGAGGCGTCGCCGACGGGGTCGGCCTCGCAGGGCCGCGGGACCGGGAGCGGCACGGGCGGGCGCAACCCGGACCTGGTGCCGATCGGCGGCGAGCCCACGGGCGGGCCGACCGAGGAGGAGAGCACCCCGACGCAGCCGCCGACCACGGAGGAGCCGACCGAGGAGCCGACGACGGAGGAGCCCACCACCGAGGAGCCGACCCAGGAGCCGACGACCGAGGCGCCCACGGCGCAGGACCCGAGCACGAGCGAGTCGGTCTCGACCAGCGCCTCCCCCACGGAGGCGCCGAGCGAGTCCGCCGGCGGCCCGGTCGCCGAGCAGGCGCCCCGGGCGCCGATGGTGCCGGTGCCGCGCAAGGGCCCGGTCGGCGGTTAACGGAGTCCCAAGGGGCCCTTAGTGCTTCTTGGCGGCGACGGCGCCTCTGGCCTGGTCGAGTTCGGTCCTGATGGCGGTGATGTTGCGCTTGACGGCGGCCACGTCGGGACTGTCGGGCCGCTGCTCGCCGCGGCGCTGGTCGCGGGCGACGAGCGTGGCGAGGGAGACGAGTTCGCGCTGGAGCTGGCCCAGCAGCTGCGAGGCGTCCTTGCCCCAGCGCTTCTGGGCGCGCTTGCGGGCCTTGCGGCGCGAGCGCAGCGAGCGCATCTCGGTGAGGTCGTCGGTGGTGATGACGGCTTCGTCCTCGTCGGACATGGTGGTGACGAACCAGCGCCATTCGGCGCGGGCCGCGAAGCGGTACAGGACGAAGAACAGGCCGAGGATGATCAGGCCCTTGCCGTAGGTCAGCGGGATCTTGAGCCCGGCGGGGAACGCGTCGGGCATCGGCAGGTTCCACAGGCCGTGCATGGCGAGCGCGAGCGCGAACAGGCCGACCATGACGCCGACGCGGGTGCTGAAGGCGCGCCGGTGCATGGTCACGAAGTACGCGATGCCGAGCCCGGCCGCGCCGGTGTACAGCGGGTGCGAGAACGGCCCGGCGACGAGCACGCGCGTGAAGGTGACGGTGAGGGCGCCGGCCATGTCGGAGTTGGGGTTCAGGGCCGCGAAGTTCACCGCGTAGGTGAGGTTCTCGACGACCTGGAAGCCGAGGCCGACGAGCGCGCCGTAGATGAGGCCGTCGATGGGGCGGTCGAAGTGCTCGCGGACGATGAGGACGAGCATGACGACGCCGAGGGCCTTGAGCCACTCCTCGTTGACCGGGCCGACGATCGCAGGCCCCCAGGTGCGGGCCCATTTGGCGTCGACGAGTTCGGCGAGGACGACGAGCGCGGCGTTGTTGGCGATCATCGCGAGGGCGACGGCGACGATGCCGCCCCAGGCCATGGCGGCGGCGCGGACGGTCGGCGGTTCGCGTTCGAACAGGTCCAGGCGCGAGAGGATCTGGAGGAACACGATCGCGAGGACGGCGTTGACGGCGATGGAGGCCCACAGGGCGGTCGCGATGTCGTCGTAGTCGGGCGAGAAGACGCGGCCGAGTTCGAGCAGGCCGTAGACGAGGCAGGCGACGAACAGCCAGTAGGCGGGCCTGCGGATGCGGATGAACGCGCCCTGGCTCTCGACGACGACGCGCTCGGTGCGGACGGTCACTTGCCCTCCAGTGCGAACGTGGCGACGTACGGTGCGGGGTCGACGTCGCTCGCGGCGGGGTCGGATCCGGGGGCGATGAGGATGAGGATGGCGGCGGCGCCCTTGTCGTTGCCGACCACGGTGATCGACCCGGCGCTGTCGATGCCGATGATGTCGGCGCGGTAGCCCGAGAGCCCGGCGTCCTCGTCGGCGTACTTGCGGACGTTGTTGTAGATGTAGCCGTTCTGGGCGATGACCGGCTGGACGCGGCGGTCGAGGAGCCGTTCGAGGCTGTCGACGCCGGAGTCGACCTCGACGGAGGCCGTCAGGTGGTCGAGGACGAAGTTCTGGCGCTGGTCGGCGAAGTGGATGCCGGGGCTGGTCCAGCCGCTGCCGGGCAGCTCGTATTCGAGGCTGGCGCCGGCGACGGGGTAGGACTGGAGGAAGAGGGTGTCGCCCTCGCCGATGTTCTGGACCGAGTCGCCTAGGGCGCGTTCGAGGCCGAGCCAGACCGCGACCGGCAGCGCGATGGCGACGGCCGCGAGGAGGGCCTGCCACATGCGGCCCCGCTCCAGCCCCAGCCGGTTCAGCCGAATGGTGACCTCTGCCAACGCGTCCCCTCCCCGAGCCCTCGACACACGTGGTCTCAAAGGTACGGGAAGGGGACCATTGTTTGTCCGGTTTTCGGCCGGATGCACCGGTCGCTGTCGGGTAGGCGACTGAAGCGTTTCGCCCGGTCAGGCGACCGTGGTGATCCAGCCGTGGGTGTCCTCGGTGCGGCCGTACTGGAGGTCGAGGAGGCTCTGGCGCAGCTGCATGGTGAACTTGCCGGCCTCGCCGCCGCCGATGGTGAACTTGCCGTCGCGGCCCTTGACGGTGCCGACCGGGGTGATGACGGCGGCGGTGCCGCACGCGAACGCCTCGGTGAGCAGCCCGGACTCGGCGTCGTCCCGCCAGCGGTCGATCGCGTACCTGGACTCGCGGACCTCCCAGCCGGCCTCGGTGGCGAGCGTGATGATCGCGTCGCGCGTGATCCCGGCGAGGATGGTGCCCAGCTCGGGGGTGTACAGGACCCGCTCGTTCTCGTAGACGAAGAACAGGTTCATGCCGCCGAGCTCGTCGACGTACTTGTACTCGACGGCGTCGAGGAAGATCACCTGGTCGCAGCCGTGCTCGATGGCTTCGGACTGCGGCAGGAGGCTCGCGGCGTAGTTCCCGCCGGCCTTGGCGGCGCCGGTGCCGCCCGGTCCGGCCCGGTTGTACTCCTCGGACACCCACAGGGTCAGGGGCTTGGGTCCGCCCTTGAAGTACGCGGCGGCCGGGGAGGCGATGAGGAGGTACGTGTACTCCTTCGCGGGCCGCACGCCCAGGAACGCCTCGGAGGCGATCATGTACGGGCGCAGGTAGAGCGTGGCCTCGTCCTGGCTGGGGACCCAGTCGCCGTCGACGGCGAGGAGCTCGCGGATCGACTCCAGGAACCACTCCTCGGGGAGGTGGGGCATGGCCATGCGGGTCGCCGAGATGTTCAGGCGGTGCGCGTTGGCCTCGGCGCGGAACAGGCCGATGCTGCCGTCCTCGTGGCGGTAGGCCTTGAGGCCCTCGAAGATCTCCTGGGCGTAGTGCAGGACCGCCGCCGCGGGGGAGACGGTCAGGGGCCCGTACGGCTTGAGCACGGCGTCGTGCCAGCCCTGCCCCTCGGTCCAGGTCATCTGGAACATGTGGTCGGTGAACACGGTGCCGAAGACGGGGTCGGCGAGGATGCGCTCGCGCTCGGCGTCCGGGGTCGGGTTCGGGTGCGGCTCGCGCCGGAGGTCGGGAAGACCGTCGGTGGTCATGATCTGTCCTTCGGATTCACAAGGTCGTGTGCTTGGCGTTACTGGTCCTGATGCCTAACTTACCGCTCGTTCAGGTGGTCGGGCAGAAGGCTTGCATCACATGTATGACATGGAAAAACGCCCGGCGAGGCGCTTGTTGAGCGCGGGCCCGCCGGGCGCTGAAGCTGTTGCTTGGGTCTAGCTGAGCTGTCCGGCGACGTCGGCGGCTACTCGGTCGCCCACCTCGCCGGTGCGGATCGGGGTCCCGCTCTCGCGGGAGGCGAGCTCGCGCTCCACGGCGGCGTTCACCGCGATGGCGGCGTCGGCGCGGCCGAGGTGCTCCAGCAGGAGCGCGGTCGAGGAGATCGCGGCGACCGGGTCGGCGATCCCCTGCCCGGCGATGTCCGGGGCCGAGCCGTGCACGGGCTCGAACGTCGAGGGGTGCGTGTGGTCGGGGTTGATCGAACCCGTCGCGGCCAGGCCGATGCCG
This sequence comes from Glycomyces dulcitolivorans, assembly GCF_003265355.1. Lineage (GTDB taxonomy): Bacteria > Actinomycetota > Actinomycetes > Mycobacteriales > Micromonosporaceae > Glycomyces > Glycomyces dulcitolivorans. Next base: position 23,138 of record NZ_QFRW01000309.1, read on the forward strand.
CCGGTGACGGCCGCGGCGATGTCGGTGAGGATGTCGCCGAACAGGTTGTCGGTCACGATGACGTCGAACGTGTGGGGGCGGTTCACGAGGAACATCGCGGCCGCGTCCACATGCTGGTACTCGGTGGTCACGTCGCGGTACTCGGCGGCGACGTCGTCGAAGGTCCGCTTCCACAGGCCGCCGGCGTGCACGAGCACGTTCGTCTTGTGGACGAGCGTGAGGTGGCCGCGGCGGCGGCGGGCGCGCTCGAACGCGTCGCGGATGACCCGCTCGGTGCCGTAGCGCGTGTTCAGGGACTCCTCGGTGGCGATCTCCGCCGGCGATCCGGTGTGGAGGTTGCCGCCGGCGCCGGTGTACAGGCCCTCGGTGCCCTCGCGGACGACCACGAAGTCGATGTCGCCGGGCTTGACGTCGGCCAGCGGCGAGGTCGCGCCCGGGTACAGGCGGCTCGGGCGCAGGTTCACGTACTGGTCGAACTCGAAGCGGAGCTTGAGCAGCAGGCCGCGTTCGAGGACCCCCGGCGGGACGGTCGGGTCGCCGATGGCGCCCAGGAGGATCGCGTCGTGCTCGTCCAGTTCGGACAGGACGCTGTCGGGGAGGACCTCGCCGGTGCGGTTGTACAGGCGCGCACCGAGGTCGTACTCGGTCGACTCGTAGCCCGGGAGGGCCACGGCGAGCACTTTCTGCGCCTCGGCGATGACCTCTTGCCCGATCCCGTCGCCCGGGATGACCGCGATCCTGCTCATGGTGCCTCTCTGGTTTCGATGCCTCGCCGCTCCGCGCACTCGGACCCGTCCGGAGTCACGGTCCGGAGACGGGGAATGCGGGGCGGGTGCGTTCACCATAACGCACCCGTCCCGCATTCCGACGAACGGCTCTCAGCAGATGGAACCCGTGAGAAGCGTCAATCCTGGAGCGTCACGGCCTTGGCGCCGGTCGCGCCGACCGAGTCCTTGACGCGGCCCAGCACCTCGGAGGGCACCGGCGCGTCCAGGGCCATCGCCATGACGGCCTCGCCGCCGGCGGCCTTGCGGGCCACCTGCATCGCGGCGATGTTGATGTTCAGGTCGCCGATCGCGCCGCCGATGAGGCCGACCACGCCGGGCCGGTCGGTGTAGCGCAGGAACAGCAGCGACCCGTCCAGGTCGATGTCGAGCTCGAACCCGTCGATGTCGGTCAGCCGCGGGCCGCCGTGCGGGCCGGGGCTGATCGTGCCCGAGACCGTCAGGCCCCGGCCGTCGACCATCGCGCCGCGCAGCGTCACCAGCGTCTGGTACTCCGGCGACTCCTGCGAGGTGTACAGCCCGACCTCGACCCCGCGCTGCTCGGCCACGAGCGGCGCGTTCACGTAGGTGACCGAGTCGGCCACGTCCACGAACAGGCCCTTGGAGGCCGCGAGCTGGAGCACGGTGACGTCGTGCGCGACGACGTCGCCGCGGACCTCCACGGTGACGGACTGGACGGCCGAGCCGGCCAGCGAGTTGAAGGTGCGGCCCAGGCGCTCGGCGAGCGCGAGGAGCGGGCGGACCTCTTCGTGGACCACACCGCCGGCCTGCACGTTCGCGGCGTCCGGTACGAACTCCCCCGACAGGGCGAGCTTGACGCTCTTGGCGACCGCGAGCCCCGCGTTGTCCTGGGCCTCGCGGGTGGAGGCGCCCAGGTGCGGCGCGGCGACGACGTTGTCGAGCGCGAACAGCGGCGAGTCGGTGCACGGCTCCTTGACGAACACGTCGAGGCCGGCGGCCGCCACGCGGCCGTCCTGGAGCGCCGCGGCGAGCGCGTCCTCGTCGATCAGGCCGCCGCGGGCGGCGTTGACGATCCGCACCCCGGGCTTGACCTTGGTCAGGGCGTCCTCGCCGATGATCCCCACGGTCTCGGGGGTCTTCGGGAGGTGGATGGTGATGAAGTCGCTGACCGACAGGAGCGTGTCGAGGTCGACCAGGCGCACCCCGAGCTTCGCGGCGAGCGCGGGCTGGGCGTACGGGTCGTAGGCGACGACGTCCATGTCGAAGGACTGCATGCGGGTGGTGACGAGCTGCCCGATCTTGCCGAAGCCGACCACGCCCAGGGTCTTGCCCTGGATCTCGACGCCGGTGAACTTCTTGCGGTCCCACCGGCCGGCGCGCAGCGACGCGTCGGCGCGCGCGATGTGGCGGGCGCTGGCGAGCAGCAGCGTGATGGCCTGCTCGGCGGCGGACACGATGTTCGAGGTCGGGGCGTTGACGACCATGACGCCGCGCTCGGTGGCGGCGGGCAGGTCGACGTTGTCCAGGCCCACGCCCGCGCGGGCGACGACCTTGAGCTTCGGCGCGTGTTCGAGCGCGGCGGCGTCGATGGTGGTGGCGGAGCGGACGATCACGGCATCGGCCTCGACCAGCGCGGCGTGGAGGGACTCCACGTTCGTACCGTCGATCTCCCGGACGTCGAAGTCCCCGGAGAGGACCTCGATCGCTGCGGGCGCGAGTGGGTCGGCGATGACCACCACGGGTTTCGGTTCGGTCATGGGTACCTCGCAAAGGTAAGGAGCAACGGAGGACCGGGCGCGGCGCTGCGTCGTCAGCGGCAATGGTATGTCGATCGCGTTAACGGCTCCTTACCGACCTGCCGCATCCCGAATCCTGGAACCCGCTTCCCGTCTATTCGAAGTGGGCGTCCTCGTCCAGGAGCTCTGCGGCGTCGCTCTCGGCCTCGGCGAGGACCTGCTTCACCACCGGGATGGCGATGCCGGAGCCGTAGCCTTTGCGGGCGAGCATGCCGACCAGTTTGCGCAGGACCGCGTCGTCGGGCTGGCCCGCGAGGGACCGGTAGCGGCGGCGGGCCAGTTCCAGGGCCGCTTCGCGCTCGTCCTCGTCGGTGACCTGCTCGACGGCGGCGTCGACGAAGTCGGGGTCGACGCCCTTGCGGCGCAGCTCCCCCGCGAGGGACCGCTTGGAGAGGCCGCGGGAGCGGTGGCGGGACTCGACCCAGGCGCGGGCGAAGACCGCGTCGTCGATCAAGCCGACCTCGGAGTAGCGCTGGAGGATCTCGGTCACGACGTCCTCTTCGAAGCCCTTGCGGCGCATCGAGTCCCCGAGCTCGGTGCGCGTGCGGGGCCGGCCCGACAGCAGTTGGAGACAGTACTGCCGGGCCGCTTCCGGGTCGTTCGGTTTAGAAGTCGACTTCGGCTTCTTCAATCTCGTCCTCGATCTTGGCGGGGGCGTCGGCCGCGGCGGCGTCGACGCCGAGCTTCTCCTTGATCCGCTTCTCGATCTCCAGGGCCAGGTCCGGGTTCTCCTTGAGGTTGGCCCGGGCCTTCTCCTTGCCCTGGCCGAGCTGGTCGCCCTCGTACGTGTACCAGGCACCCGACTTCTTGACGATGCCGTGCTCGACGCCCATGTCGATGAGCGAGCCCTCCTTGGACACGCCGATGCCGTAGAGGATGTCGAACTCGGCCTGGCGGAACGGCGAGCCGACCTTGTTCTTGACGACCTTGACGCGGGTGCGGTTGCCGACGGCCTCGCCGCCGTCCTTGAGCGTCTCGATCCGGCGGATGTCCAGGCGCACCGAGGCGTAGAACTTGAGCGCTTTACCACCGGCGGTGGTCTCGGGCGAGCCGAACATGACGCCGATCTTCTCGCGCAGCTGGTTGATGAAGATCATCGTGGTGCCGGTGGTGTTCAGACCGCCGGTGATCTTGCGGAGCGCCTGGCTCATGAGCCGGGCCTGGAGGCCCACGTGGGAGTCGCCCATCTCGCCCTCGATCTCGGCGCGCGGCACGAGCGCGGCCACCGAGTCGATGACGATGAGGTCGACCGCGCCGGAGCGGACCAGCATGTCGGCGATCTCCAGGGCCTGCTCGCCGGTGTCCGGCTGGCTGACCAGGAGGTCGTCGACGTTCACGCCCAGCTTCTCGGCGTAGATCGGGTCGAGCGCGTGCTCGGCGTCGATCATCGCCGCGACACCGCCTTCGGCCTGCACGTTCGCCATCGCGTGGAGCGCGATCGTGGTCTTACCGCTCGACTCCGGGCCGTAGATCTCGATGATGCGGCCCTGCGGCAGGCCGCCGACCCCGAGGGCCACGTCGAGGGCGATGGATCCGGTCGAGATGGTCTTGACATTCTGCTTCGGCTTCTCGCCCAGCCGCATGACCGAGCCCTTGCCGAACTGCTTGTCGATCTGGGCCAGCGCGAGATCGAGCGCCTTGGCCTTGTCCTGAGCGGAGTTCATCCCGCCTCCCTTGGATCCTGTCTGCTTAGCCATGTCGAATACGGTAGCCGCACCCACCGACAAGGTAGAACAACGGCTTGTTCGAACACGGCCCATCCGACAAGACGAGGGATGCGCCGGTTACCGCACGAGGCGCGCGGGGATCCGCTCGGGCCAGGCCCGGCACACCGCCATCCAGACGGCCTTGGCGTTCTCGCCGTCGGCGAGCGCCTGGTCGATGGTCCGCCCGCCGAGCTGCCCCAGGGAGAGGTCGGCGGCGACCGACCTGGCGTACCCGGCGCCGAAGGTCTCTTCCATCCGGTCCCAGAAATCGCTGTGCTTCATGCGCCGCTCCCCCGCCGTCCGCGCCTGTCCATGGGGACAACGGTAGGCGACTGCCGGGGCCGGGGCCAATCCCAGGTGGCAAGATTGCCGGGTGCCTCGCGTCAGCCAAGAACACCTCGACTCGCGCCGCCAGCAGATCCTGGACGGCGCCCGCTCGTGCTTTGCCAAATTCGGCTACGAGGGCGCGACGGTGCGGCGGCTCGAAGAGGCGACCGGGCTCTCCCGCGGGGCGATCTTCCACCACTTCAGGGACAAGGACGCGCTGTTCCTGGCCGTGGCCTCGGTCGACGCCGCCGAGATGGCCGCGACCGTGGCCGAGCGGGGACTCGTCGGCGTCATGCAGGACCTGACGGCCGGCGCCGACAAGCCTGAGATCTCCGGCTGGCTCGGCACCCAGCTGGAAGTGGCCCGCCGCCTGCGCACCGACCCCGAGTTCGCCGAGGCCTGGGGCCGGCGCCGCGAGGCCATCGCCGAGGCCAGCCGCGAGCGCCTGGAGCACCAGCGCGAGATCGGCGTCCTGCGCACCGACATCGACATCGACGTCCTCGGGGGCTTCCTCCAGCTCATGTACGACGGCCTGGTCCGCTACCTCGCGACCGGCCGCGACGACCTCGACATCACCCGCATCCTGCAGCTCGTGGAGGAGGCGGTCCGCCGCCACTGAGGACGGACTCGCGGGCGGGGGCGCCAGGATACTCCTGTCGCCCTCTTTTGTGCGCGTTCCTGTACCGCGCAAATCACACGAGATATCTGAAGGCGTGTCATATTTACACAGATCTATCTGTATTGCTAAGCTATCGGGTTAGTTGAACAGTCAACTAAGCCTGCCCCGGGTTCCGCTCCCCGGAGACAGCGGTCAGCGCCGACCGCCGTCCGGCCCCTGCGCCGGCCCGGCAAGGGGCAGCATTCCCACTGGGAGGCAATATGATCGCAAGACTCCAACCGATCGGACTCCTCATCGGACGCGTCGTCCTCGGCGTCGTGTTCATCGCGCACGGCTGGCAGAAATGGACTGGCGGGGTCGACGCGACCGCGCAGGGCTTCGACGGCATGGGAATCCCGGCACCCACGTTGTCCGCCTACTTCACGGTCCTCGCCGAGCTCATCGGCGGCGCGCTGCTCATCGCGGGCGCGCTCCTGCCGCTGGCGGGCCTCGCGCTCGCCGGCGTCATGCTCGGCGCGATGTACTTCGTGCACCTCGACGGCGGGTTCTTCTCCCAGAACGGCGGGTACGAGTACGTGCTCGTGCTCGCCGCCGCCGCGATCGCCATCGGGTTCTCCGGCGGCGGCCTGCTGGCCGTGGACAGCCTGTGGCTCAACAAGAAGAAGAACAAGGACGAGGCGTCCGCCGAACCCGCTCCGGCAGCGGCGTAAGGCGTCCGAGCGGGCGGCGCTCCGAGCCGCCCGCTCGGGCTGCCTCAGCATTCGGCGAGGCCGCCGAGGGAGTTCACGTCGGCCGGGTCGATCACCAGCCACACGAACGGGATGTAACCGGACTCGCCTCCGCCGAGGTCCACCCGGACCATGACGTCGGAGGCGTCCTTGCCCGGGTGGTAGTCCCAGAAGCCCTCGGCCCCTTCGTTGCCGCGCGGGGTGATCAGGTCGGCGGTCACAAAGCATTCGAGCTCGTACTCGGTACCGACCTCGGCGTACGCGATGGCCGAGGCCGGGTCGTCCGCGTCGCCGCGGATGCCCGGTTCCCCGCCCTGGTCGCGGCAGTACTGCCTGGTGTCGGGGCAGTCCCAGAAGACCGTGCCGTAGATCGTCTCCGGATCGGTTGCAGTGGAAGAGGATTCGGTCTCGCCCGGGTCGTTGCTCGGCAGGTTGCTCGACTCCGGAGTCTCCGGCGCACTTGAGGTCTCCTCGGTCGTCGCCTCCGGGGTCGTGAGGTCGTCGTCGGCCCCGGCCTCGCCGCCCCCGTAGAGCTCGCCGAGGATCGCCCCGGACACGATGATCACCAGGACCGCGAGCACGATGACCAGGGCCGGCAGGTTCACCGGCCGGCGCCGGGCCGGGCGAGGCGGCTGCGGGATCACCGCAGTGGGGGTCACCGCGGCGGGAACGACCGCGGTCGGGACCGGCGGGGCCGGAGGTACCGGCGTGTAGACCGCCGTCGGCGTCACCGCGGGTTCTGAAGGCGCCGAGAGGACCGCGCCTTCGCTCACCACGAGTTCGGGCTGCTCGATCATCGTCGGGGCGATGCCGAGTTCCTGGTGGAGCATGGTGGCGGCCAAGGGCATCCGGCTCGCGCCGCCGACCATGAAGATGCCCGCGACCTGCTCGGGGGCGAGCTGCGCTTCGCGGATCACGGCCTTGGTGATCGCGACGGTCTGCGCCAGGAGCGGCCGGGCCAGGAGTTCGAGTTCGGCGCGGGTCAGGAGTTCCTCGGCGGCGAAGCCGGGGACGAGGATCTCGGTGGTCGAGCGGCGCGACAGCCGCTCCTTCGCCTCGCGGACCTCGTCGTAGAGCGCGAAGCGGGCCCGCAGGGTCTCGCTCCCGGCGTCGGGGTCCAGGAGCGACCGCCAAGCGGCAGAACGCTCCTCGGTGCCCGCGAAGCGGCCGCCGAGGTAGTCGACCAGGGCCTGGTCGAGGTAGTGGCCGCCGACGCGGTCCGAGCCGTCGACCGCGAGCACGTCGAAGCCGTCCGGGGCGGCGGCCACGGCGCTGGCGTCGAAGGTGCCCGCGCCGAGGTCGTAGACGACGACCGCCTGCCCGGGTTCGACACGGTGGCCGAGGACTTCGGCGAAGTAGCGGGCGGCCGCGACCGGCTCGGGCAGGAGGACCGGGACGGGCGAGCCTGCGGCGATCGCGGCGTCGCTCACGATGTGGCGGCGGGCCGGGCCCCAGGCGGCGGGGACGGTGATCTGGACCGAGCGGGGCGGCCCGGCGACCGCGCTGCACTCGGTGAGGACCCGGCGCATGACGGCGGCGACCGCGTCGCCGATCGGAAGTTCCCTGTCCCCCAGGAGGATCGAGGGCGAGTCGAGGCGGAGTTTCGGGTTGCGCTCGTAGCGGTGCGGGTGGCGGCGGGCTTCTCTCGCCGCGTCGCGGCCGACCAGGATTGAACCATCGTGGTCGAGGTATATCCCTGACGGCAGGAGGGGATGGCCGTCGAAGAGGATCTGGTGCCGCCGCCCGTCGCCGCGCAGGACCGCGGCGACCGTGTTGTGGGTGCCGAAGTCGATGCCGAGAGCGGCGGCCGTGCGCGGGGCGGCGTCCATTCAGGACCTTTCAGGACGGGGGAGGCGACCCAGCAAGGGTACTTCCCCGCCGCGGGCCCCGGTTCCCTCACGGGGAACGGCGAAGGCCGGCAAGGGGATCGATCCCCTTGCCGGCCTTCGCTCAGCTCTAACTCGCGCTTACCAGCGGTCGCGGCGCTCGCGGTCGCCGTAGCCGCGGCGCTCGCCGCGGTCCCGGTCGCCGTAGCCGCCGCGGCCGCGGTCGTCGCCGCCCCGGAAGCCGCCTTCGCGGTTGCCGCG
>NZ_QFRW01000310.1 GCF_003265355.1 Glycomyces dulcitolivorans
ACCGGTCCTGGGCGACTGACCGGGCCGCCGGTGCGGTGGCGGACTTCCTTCCCTCCCAAAGAAGCAGGCGGGCCCGGCTCTTTCGAGCCGGGCCCGCCTCGCGTCCCGCCCCCGGGACCGCGGCCGGGGCCTGTCCTGCGGGTCAGGGCGAGGCCGGATCCCGACCGTTCTGACCCACCGGACAGGCCCTAGTTCAGGACCCGCCAGTCGCGCGAGCCCAGGTACTCCGGGCGCGGCTTCGCGGCCGCGAACGGCTCGACCAGAGAGTTCTCGATCGAGTTGAACACGATGAACAGGTTCGAGCGCGGGAACGGCGTGATGTTCCCGTTCGAGCCGTGCATGCAGTTCGAGTCGAACCACACCGCCGACCCGGCGGGGCCGGTGAACTGGCGGATGCCGTGCTTGTCGGCGAGGAGCCGCAGCGACGCCTGGTCGGGCGTGCCGGCCTCCTGCCGGACCAGCGACGACCTGTGGTTGTCCTCGGGAGTCGCGCCCAGGCACGAGACGAACGTCTGATGCGAGCCCGGCATGATCATCAGCGAGCCGTTGAAGTGGTGGTTCTCGGTCATCGCGAGCGAGAGGCTCACCGCCCGCATGCGCGGCATGCCGTCCTCGGCGTGCCAGGTCTCGAAGTCCGAGTGCCATTCGAACGGCGCGCCGCCGAAGCCGGGCTTGTAGTTAATCCGGCTCTGGTGGACGTACACGTCCGAGCCGAGGATCTGACGGGCGACCCCGGCGATGCGGTCGTCGCGGATCATCGCCGCGAAGAACGGCGAGATCTTGTGGACGTCGAACACGGAGCGGACCTCGTCGGTGGTCCGCTCGCGCACGACCCGCTCGTCCCCGGCCAGGGACGGGTCGTGCAGGAGCTGCTCGACCTCGTTCTGGGCCGCCGCGAGTTCGGCGGGGCTGAGCAGCTGCTCGACGGCGGTGAAGCCGTCGGCCCGGTGCGCGTCGAGGTGCGGCTGCGCGAGCGGCCCGTCGGCGGGCCGGCCCCAGACGGCGGGGTCCTCGGTGCGGTAGATCAGTCGCGGCTGGTCGAACCGCCGGGTCGGATAGAGGTCGGTTGGCGACATGGTCGTTCGTTCCTCTCTGCGCCGCAAGGGATGCGGCGCGCCGCTAGTCGTTCTCGGTGATGAGGGGGTACACGCCGTCGGCGTCGTGGACCTCCCGGCCGGTGACCGGCGGGTTGAACACGCACACGCAGCGCAGGTCGCTCTCGACGTCGAGGACGTGCCGCTCGTGGCCGTTCAGGACGTACATCGTCCCGGGCGCGAGCGCGTGGACCTCGCCGCTCTCCAGGTCGCGGAGCTTCGCGGACCCTTCGATGACGTAGACGGCCTCGACGTGGTTGGCGTAGTGCATCGTCGTGGAGGTCCCCGCGTAGAGGACCGTGTCGTGGAGGGAGAAGCCGGTCCCGTCGCGGGCGAGCAGGAGCCGCCTCGAACGCCAGGTCCCGGCGGCCCGGTCCCGGTCGCCGCCTTCGACGTCGGCGTCGGTGCCGACGAGGTCCTCAAGCCTTCTGACGATCATGCGGCCTCCTTCGCCTCGGCCTCTTTCGCCACCGCCGCAACGGCTTCGCGGGCGATGCCGATGCCCTCCTCGAAGTCGTCCCTGGTTGTGGTCAGCGGCGGGAGGAGCTTGACGACCTCGTCCTCGGCGCCGGAGGTCTCCATGAGCAGGCCGTTCGCGAACGCCTCCTGGCAGACCTGGCCGGCGTGCGCGGGCTCGTCGAAGACCAGGCCGCGGGCGAGGCCCCGGCCGCGGGTCGAGATCCCGAGTTCCGGGTGGGCCTCGGCGATGCCCTTGAGTTCGCCGTCGAGCCAGTCGGCGCGGTCGTCGACGGCGGCGGTGAGGTCGTCGTCGCGCCAGAACGTCTCCAGCGCGGCGGTGGCGGTCGCGAACGCCGGTGCGAACCCGCGGAACGTGCCGTTGTGCTCGCCGGGCTCCCACACGTCAAGGTGCGGTTTCATGAGCGTGAGCGCGAACGGGAGTCCCATGCCGGACAGGGACTTCGAGAGCGTGACGATGTCCGGGGCGATCCCGGCGCGCTCGAAGGAGAAGAACGGGCCGGTGCGCCCGCAGCCCATCTGGATGTCGTCGACGATGAACAGCAGCTCGTGCTCGCGGCAGACCTGTTCGAGGCCGCGCAGCCACGCGTCGGAGGCGACGTTGATGCCGCCTTCGCCCTGGACGGTCTCGACGATGACCGCGGCGGGCCGGTCGAGGCCGGAGCCGGGGTCTTCGAGGAGGCTGCGCAGCCACAGGAAGTCGGGCGTGCGCCCGTCCATGTAGTTGTCGTAGGGCATGGTCGCGGCGTTGTTGAGCGGGACGCCCGCGCCGCCGCGCTTCATGGAGTTCCCGGTGACGGCGAGGGCCCCGAGGGTCATGCCGTGGAAGCCGTTCGTGAACGACACGACGGTCTCGCGGCCGGTGTACTTGCGCGCCAGCTTGAGCGCGGCCTCGACGGCGTTGTTCCCGGCGGGGCCGGGGAACTGGACCCTGTAGTCGAGGTTGCGGGGTGCGAGCACGAGGTCGCGGAAGGCCTCCAGGAAGCGGCGCTTCGCGGTGGAGTACATGTCGAGGGTGTGCACGACGTTGTCCTCCGCGAGGTAGGCCAGGAGGGCCTCCTTGAGCGCGGGGTGGTTGTGCCCGTAGTTGAGCGATCCCGCACCGGCGAAGAAGTCCACATAGGATCTTCCCTGCTCGTCGGTGATGCGGCTGCCCCTGGCCGTGGCGAACACCGCGGGCCAGTTGCGGCAGTAGGAGCGGACTTGTGATTCGACCTGTTCGAAAACCTGCATGAGTCTCTCTGGGTCGGCCTGTTCGGCGGTCCCCCGCTTCCCGTCCGCGCGCTTGCCGCGGACGGGCGCTTACCCGGGTCGGCCTCGGCGAAGCCTGCGAGCCGTAGAGGTGCTCGGCTTGCCGGTGCCCGGGTAGGGCGGGCTCAGTTCCGGACGTGCCCGTGCATCGGGCGCGCTAGCGGCCCGATGCGTTGCAGCACTTCGGGTTCGTGTCCGGAGCCGAGCTCGTGCTCGGGAAACAGCACGTCGCGCGTCAGGTCCGTGTGGTTCGCGTTCGCGAACGACTCGAACAGGTGCAGCGACGCTTTGTTGCCGGGGGTCACGGTCGCTTCGACGAAGCGGACCCCCTCGGCGCGCACGCGTTCGGCCAGGTGGCCGAGCATGCGCGATGCCAGTCCGCGGCGGCGGAAGTCCGGGTCCACGGCCACCTGCCACACGAAGAGCGTGTCGGGTGCGGCCGGGCGCCGGTAACCGGTGATGAAGCCCGCCAGGCGCCCTCCCGCGCGAGCGACGACGCTGGTGTCCGCGAAGTCGCGGCACCACAGCAGGTACGCATACCTGGAGTTGACGTCGAGGCCCCCCGATTCGCGGGCGAGCCGTTCCATGGGTCCTCCGTCGGCCGGGCTCGGGGAGCCGAACTCGAAAGAGCCCAGTCGAAGCGGAGTGACCGGATCGAGCGGTCCCGTGGCGGAGCCGCTCGATCCTCTGACCTGGGTGCCGGCCCCTGCCGGGCCGTCGGCACTTGCGTCACCGGTTGGCATGGGGACGACCGTAGCAAGGATCGCCGCGATTGTTAAGGCCAACAGAACATTATTGTGAAGTTTTACGCACAGGTTCAGTAGACCTCGGGCTCCTCGCTGCCGTGGCCTTGCGCGTCAAGGCGTTCGAGCCCGGCGCGCTCGCCGATCGCCTGCCGCAGCGCGAGCTCGGGGTCGACCCCGGCGCTGCGCGCGGCGTTCACGGCGGCCAGCAGGAAGTCGCCGACCTGGTCGGGTTCCAGCTTGAAGCCGTCGGGGAGCTCGGGCAGGTCCAAGGTCTCGCCCTGGTCGCTGAAGCGCTCGATGACCTTGGCGGCCAGCGCGAGCGAGGGCAGCTGCCGGGAGACGCCGTCGGCCGGGTGGTCGCGGTCTGGCTTCTCGGCGGCCTTCGCCTCGTTCCAGTTCTCGTACAGGTCTTCGGGATCGGCGTCGCCCCACACGTGCGGGTGGCGGCGGACGATCTTCTCGACCAGGTCCCCCGCGACGTCGTCGATGTCGAAGTCCTCGGCGAGCGAGGCGTGCAGGAGCGGCTGGAACAGGAGGTCGCCGAGCTCTTCGCGCAGCTCGTCGGGGTCGCCACCGGCGATGGCGTCGAGGACCTCGTACGACTCCTCCAGCAGGTACGGGGCGAGGCTCCCGTGGGTCTGCTCGCGGTGCCACGGGCAGCCGTCCTCGGCGTGGAGCCGGGCGACGGCCTCGACGAGGTCGAGCAGGCGCGCGCCGGGCGGATCCCATGAGCCGTAGACGACTTCGAGTTCGATCTCGCCGCCGGCGACGTATTCGGCGAGGGCTTCGCGCAGCTCCTCGTCGCCGTCCTCACCGACGATCCAGACGCCGCCCTCTTCGAGGAACTCGGCGGCGTCCTCGACGATGTCGACGTCGATCCCGGCGTCGCGGATGGCCGCGACGGCGGGCGTCTCGTCGAACGCGGCCACCGCCTCGGCCTCGTGCAGTGCGTCCCACGCCTCGACCGAGAGGAGGCCGGCGGGGATGCGGGGGGAGGTCAGGAGCCAGGTGACGGTGCTCAACGCTGCGGGACCTCGACGGGGAAGACCGAGGGGAGCGGGCTGAGGTCGAAGTCGCCGTAGCGGGGGTTCACGGAGATGTCGTACTCCTCGATGTACCCGGCGAGGTCGTCGGTGAACCCGGCGAGGAGCTCCAGGTCGCCCTGGCTGTACCCGGCGACGTTCGCGTCGGTCGCGGCCGCGGCGGTGGCGGCCTCGATCTCGGCGTCGGTGAGCGGCCGCGGCTCGGACTGCGCGACGAGCTGCTGGAAGTACTGCTCGGCTTCGAGCGCGATGGCCTCCAGCTCGTCGGCGCCGGCGCTGTCGACGGGGTCGAGGCCGACGGCCTGGCCGAGCTCGGAGTAGAGGACGTACACGACGACCTGCTCGCGGTCCCCGGCGTAGTCGTGGATGCTCAGGTCCTCGCCCTGCTCCGCGCGGAAGTCCGCGATCGTCGTGACGTACCCGTCGATCGTGGTCTCAGGCACCCGCTCGTCCCCGACGAACAGCGCCGCCCCCTGCTGACTCCCGCAGGCCCCCAAGGCGAGCAGCAGCAACGATGCCACCGCCCCCAATCTGTATCCGCGCACGGAACGTCCCTTCCACTCGACTGCCCCTGTGACCTTAGCCTCACGCCAGAAGCCTCCACAATCCCCCCACCTCGCTCGATTCCGAGCGGCCCTTTCAACCATGTGATGTCCTTGATCAGACAGAACCTCATATTGACTGCCGGTATGAAGGTCAGGTGAACACACCTCCGCCACACCTCCCCAGCCGTGGCTTCCAAGGGCTCCTGCCGCCGGACCAGTGGGACGAACTGCTCCGAGCCGGAGTCAGCTCACCCCTGCGCGGCGGCAACCTGCTCCTCTCCCAAGGCTTCCAGACTGGCGTGGTATACGCGCTCCGTTCCGGGCGCGTCCGCGTAGTCCACACCGAGCCCGGGGGCAAGGAAGCCCTCATCGCGGTGCGTGGCCCCGGCGATCTGCTCGGCGAGTACGCCTATCAGGACCACGGCGAGCACATGGCCTCGGTGTGGGCGCTCGAACCTTGCGAGGTGACGGCGTTGAGCTCAGCCCGGTTCGAGGACTTCATCCGGCGGCACCGCTGCGAGGAGCTCCTCCAGCGGTACATCCTCGGCAAGATCCGGCAAGGCGGCCAGCGCATCTGGCGGGCCGCGAACCTCCAGACCGAGCAGCGCGTGGCCCTGCTCTTCCTGGAGGTGATCGGGGCGGCCCGTGTCGGCGCGGATCCGACGATCCCCATGACTCAGGGACAGGTCGCCGACTCGCTAGGCGTCGCTCTCAGCTCGGTCACCCTGGTCCTCGGCCAGTGGAGAAGGCACGGCCTGATCCGGACGCTGCCGGCGCCGCTGCGCGTTCTCGACATGGCGGCCCTGGCCCGCCATGCCAATCCGCGGTAGACGATCCGAGTGCTTCCCAGATTCATCCGACATCGGACAGCGCGGAACCGCCTCTGCCGCAGACGATGAGATTTGCACACCTCACCACGAGCGAAGGAGCCCCCTCCATGTCCGATTCCCAACTCTCCCAGGCCGAAGACCGGTACCTCACCGTCCTCGCGCTCGACATCGAGCGCTTCGGGCGCTTCACCGACGCGCAGAGCACCCGTATCGCCTCCTCCTTCCGGGACGCCGTGGAGCAGGCGTTTGAGCGCAGCGGACTCGCCGACACCTATACGGCGCATGCCTTCATGCAGAACCAGGGCGACGGGATCGTGGCCGGGTTCGACGAGTCCCGCCTCCCGCTGATCGTGGACCGGCTTCCGAACGCCCTTCAGTCCAGCCTGCGAGAACTCCATCTGCGGGACGGTTCCGGGGTGCGGATGCGGATGGGCATCTCCTACGGCCCGGTCCAGGGCATCGCCGACCGGCGAGTCGACGTCGCACCGAACCGCACCGTCGTCGACGCCTGCCGGATCGCCGATGCCGAGGCGACCAGGCAGCTCCTGCGGCGCTCGGACCCGGAGGCCACGTTCCTGGCCGCGGCCCTCACCGCATCGGTCTTCGACTTCACCGTCGCCCGCAACCCGCTGTGGCTCAGGCTCAGCGAGTTCATCGAAGCCGACATCACGATCGAGGAGAAGGACTACCGCGCCACCGCGTTCCTCCATGTGCCCTCGCCCTCAGGCGAATTGCTGCGCGAGGGACTGCTCTGCGCCGAGGAGACCGAACCGGAACCACACGTCCCTCTCGAAGAGCGGGTCGAACGCCCAGCCGGGCACTACCTGCGCGGCGACGTCAAGTCCGAAGGCGGCGTGGCGAACATGATCGGCAGTGTCGGCGGAGGTCTCCAACAGAACGACATCGGTCCCGTCTCCGGTCCCGGCGCGATGGGCGTCGTCAACGCCGGCACGGTCAACCAGACCCATGTCGCGGGCGACCAGAGCACCGCCGGCCGCGACGTGCGCCTGAACCAGGTTCCGTGGGAGCAGGGCGACGGCAAGCACCGTCGCACCCCTGAAGGATGGGAGCACCCGTGAACGCCTCCGCCCCGAAGCCGGTCATCGACGCAGAAGAACAGACCGGCACCAGCGCCGATGCCGCAGTGGAAAAGGACCGTGAAGGTTCGCAGGAGGCATTGGGGGAGCAGGCCGAAAGCGTCGACCAGAAGATACAGACCGGCGACGTCTCTGGGCCGGGCGCAACCGGCGCCCTCAATGCCGACACGGTCAACCAGGACTACAAGATCTTCGAAAGGAACCAGTTCCAGTTCTGGGTCGACGGCAGTGACGCCGCTGACGATCTCCGAAGGCTCTTCGGTTCAGCGTCCAACCAGGAGTCACCCGAGGTCGAGGTGGAGGATCTCCTCCCCGTCCCGGACGTCGAGGCCCACTTCAAGGCTCTCGCCGAGGAACACCTTCTGATCCTGGCCTCGACCCGCTACACCGGCCTCACCAGCGCCGTCAATCAGCGGTGCAAAGCGTTCGCGGACAGGGAGGCACTTCCGGCGAAGCGGCTCCTCGCAACAAGCATCAAGGAGTTCGGCAAGAACCTCCGGGGTATCGGGGAGCCCACGGTCGTCGTCCTCGACATCTCGCAGAACTCCGCGTTCCAGGAGGATCTGCCGAAGGAGGCCAACCTTCTCCGCGAACTGCTCAAGCGGCATTCGTGCCATCTCGTGCTCGCCGTCGAGATCGAGTTCCGGCCCGGCTTCAGGAAGAATTTCCCGGACACCGTCTTCGACCTCGAACGCCTGCCGCCCGAGCATGTGTTCGACCGGCATTTCCAACGGCCCGAATCGGATGTCGTGGAGGTACTCGAATCCGATTTCTTCCGCGACATCCGCCGTACGGCATGGCCGCCGCTCGCCCGGACAATGGCCGAAATCCTCAACCACGCCCCTGCCGGCATCACGCCCGACGAGTTCCAGGATCTGCTCGGCAGCAGGCTCGGCAACCCGTCGGAGACGATTCGCAACCTCCTCGAACAGCAACTCGACCCGCGCGGCAAGGCGGTGCTCATCGCAGCCGCCGCCCTGGAGCAGCTGCCCGCAAGCGCCATCGCAGCCGCCTCCGACGCCCTGCTCGACGCCACCCGCGTCGAGGGAGCGCGACAGGAACTGCTGGACGAGCCCGGGATCACCCAGAAGCTCGAACTCATCCGTGAGGACTTCAACGTCGAAGGCTCGACCTTCAAGAACCCCGAGATCGGCGATGAAGTGCTCCGCCACGTCTGGAACCAGTACCCGAACTGGCGGAAACCGATCACGGAATGGCTCGGAAGGCTCCTCTTGACCCCGGATCACCTGGAGCTCTCCCGGCTGCCGAGGCGACTCGTCGTCCTCACCTCGACAGCCGAGAACGACGGGATGCTCAAGGACTACGCCAAGCTGATTCTCAACAGCTGGCCTCCGACCCTCTGGCCCTTCGCGCCGGTGCTCATGCTCGGCGGTGCGCTCGACCCCGTGATCGGCCCCGGCATCCGAAACCGGCTCTACGACTGGAGCCGCAGCGACAACCTGAAGTTCCAGTGGACGGCGCTTGAGACCTGCTCCGACGAGGACTACCTCATTCGCTTCCCGGGCAATGCTCTGTTCCGTCTCCGGCAACTCACCGGGTCGGAAAATGCGATCATCGCGAAGGCCGCGTTCGAAGCCATCGTGGATTCGACCGGGCATCTGCACCTCACCGAACTACTCGGCCACTTCCACTTCTGGCAGGTCGGGTCTGATCAAGTCAACGTCGAGGAGATCGCGGAGATCCTCGATCGGATCTGCGACAAGCCTGAGATCGTCGACAAGCTGAAACGCGATCCCCTCCAACTGCTCGACGAGCCCTTCGGCGTTGCGGACTCGTTCTGGCACATGCTGTTCGACAACGCCGACTCCGCATCGTTCCGACTCGCGGCCCGCGCCTGGCTCATCCTCGCGGCGGAGCTGGACGGATCGGACGGCAACCGCATGGTCGACCTCCTGGTCGAGTCGGCGGCGGGAGACTACCGCGCAATCGGCCAGGTCGCACAGGCAGCCAAGTCCCTCACCCTGGAGGACTCGCACCTCTCCCACCGCACCAGGGAACTCGCCCTCTACATGTACAACCGCGTCTTCGAAATCGAGGTGCCCCTCTAATGCTTGCGCTCGTTCTCATCCTCAGCCTCATCGGCGTGGTCTGCCTCCTCGTTTGGGCCCACTACCGGTTCGGCATCTTCAACGGCTTCACTGAGGACCCGCTGTACCGGCAGCAGTTCGGTTCTGCTTCCGCGACTCAGGAACTGGAAGCGAAGGTCGCGTTGCCGAGCAAGGACCTGTACTACCAGTTCGACTGCAATTTCAAGGTGCACTACACCTCCACCCGGTCCGGCACGGAAGGACGGGAGCCGCCGCTGCTCGAGGTCGAGTCGCTGCTGTTCAGCACCGGCAAGGACCAATCGGTCAAACTCGCACTCCCGCAGAAGGACCAGCTCCGACACGAGCTCAACGGCGTCTTCATGAACGAGCAGCCGATGCCCGGCCATGACTTCCGCATCACCGCGGAGTGCATCGGGATCGACGTGGACCCCAAGCAGCTTGCAGCCGTCAAGCACGGGTTCGCGGAGGACCTCGCGGACGAACGCCTGAGAAAGAAGGTCGCCTACCTCGAATCCGTCTTCGAGAGCCCCCGGAACGCCACGATGTGGTGGCTGGCCCAGAACGTCGACAAGGTCGAGGACCTCCCCAACATGGCCGAGCTCCTCTATCGGCTCGACCGCCGCCTCCACCCCGACGCCAACCCGTCGAAGCTTCCGCTCATCCTCGACCTCGACTGGTTCATTGAAGGGGCGACGGACGACAAGCGGGCGGCGATCGGCGTCGCGCTCGCGGGGATATACAAGAAGTACGGCGAGGACGTGCTTGCGAAAGAAGCCGAAAGCCTCATCCCCAACCGCACCATGCCGTCCCGTATCCGAGATGAGGAAGATCCCGACGACCCGGATGCGGGCATCCCCGCTCAGGCCACCCGCTCCTAACCGGCCGCGCGAAGGGGCGATAGGCGGTCCGGGTTCTCCGGTCACCAGTCGGTGATGAGCGGGGGTTGTTCACGGGGGGTGGATTGCCATTGGGTGTTGAGGCGGGTGAGGTGGGTGGGGGTGGCTATTGAGGCGGCGTGGGCGATCTGGGTGTCGCGGATGGTGAGGATGATGGTGCCGACGACGCGGCCGTCGACGGTGGCGATGAGGGCGGGGGCGTGGTTGACGACGGAGGCGTGCATGGAGGGGGAGCCGCCGGCGAGGCGGCGTTTGGCGTCGGTGGGTTTGAAGCCGCCGCGGAGGATGCGGGCCATCTGCTCGGCGCCCGTGTAGTGCATGAGGGCGGCCATGAGGCCGGCGCCGTCGGTGACGCCGGTGGCGTCGGCGGTGAGGAGTTCGATGAGGCGGTCGGTCTCGCCGGAGGAGGCGGCGGTGACGAACGCTTCGACGATCTTCAGGGCTTCGGATCGGGAGACTTCCGTGCGGCGTTCCGCTGCTATGTGGAGCCTCGCCCTTCGGGCGTGTTGCTGAGACGCGGATTCGGTGATGTCTAGGATCTTCGCTATTTCACTGTGGCTGTGGGAGAAGGCTTCTCGCAGGATGTAGACCGCTCTTTCGACCGGGGTCAGGCGTTCTAGGAGGAGCAGCACGGCGATCGAGACGGACTCGCGTTGTTCGACCGTGTCCTGCGGGCCCAGCATCGGGTCGCCTTCGAGGAGGGGTTCGGGGAGCCAGTTGCCCACGGCGCGTTCCTTGCGGGCCTTGGCGGAGCGGAGGCGGTCGAGGGCGAGGTTGGTGACCACTGTGGTCAGCCAGGCTTCGGGGACGTCGATGAGGTCGCGGTCGGCGGCGTGCCAGCGGAGGAACGCGTCCTGGACGACGTCCTCGGCGTCGGCGGCCGAGCCGAGGAGGCGGTACGCCAGGGAGGCCAGCCGGTTCCGGCTGGCCTCGAAGCGGTCGGTGTCGTCCATCTCCCGACTCTAAACGGGGACCGTCTGGTTCGCGTGGGTCCGCGCTGCATTCAGGCGGCGCCTGCGCAGCGGGAGGCCGTAGGTCGGGTGGGCGACGCCGTAGGCGGCGCCCGTGAGGATGCCGTTCTTCAGGCGGGCGGCGGTGCGGCCCTGGAGGGACCAGCTCGTGGAGCGGGAGCCGAGGTGGAACGCCTGGAAGACCGCGTCTTTGCGTCCGAGGCTGATGTGGTTGCCGTAGTAGGCGAGTGGGATCCGGTCGGCGCGGGTGCCGGTGAGGTCGGCGATGATCGCGTTGGCCGCCTGCATGCTCGTGAACCCGGCGGAGGCGCACGACATCGGGAGCACTTCGCCGTCCTCGGCGAGGCTGAAGACGCTGTCGCCCGCGGCGTAGACGCCGGGGTGGGAGAGCGATCGCATCTGGCGGTCGACGAGGATCTGGCCGGTTTCGTGGACGTCGAGGCCGCTGGCGGCGGCGATCGGGTGGGCGGCGAAGCCCGCGGCCCAGACGGTCGCGTCGGCGGTGAAGGCGCGGCCGTCGGCGACGGCGCCGGTGGCGGTCACTTCGGTGATCTCGGCGTGCTCGTGGATCGCGATGCCGAGCCGGTCGAAGGCGGCCCGGAGGTGGCGGCGGGCCTTGGCGCCGAGCCAGCCGCCGAGTTCGCCGGAGGTGGCGAGGACGATGCGCAGGCCGGGCCGGGACTCGGCGATCTCGGTGGCGGCCTCGATCGCGGTGAGGTTGCCGCCGACGACGAGGACCGTGCCGGAGGCGAGGCCGTCGAGGCGCTCGCGGAGGCGGAGCGCGGCGGGGCGGCCGGCGACGTGGTGGGCGTGCTCGGCCACGCCGGGGACGCCGCGGTCGGCGACGGTGCTGCCGAGCGCGTACAGCAGCGTGTCGTATTCGATCGCGCCGTCGTCGAGGGACACGGCCTTCGCGTCGGCGTCGACCGCGGTGACGCGCGCCTGCCGGAAGCGGATCCCGGTGCCCGCGAACACGTCCGCGAGCGGGCGCGGCTTCAGGTCCTGCCCGGCCGCGACCTGGTGGAGGCGGAGGCGTTCGACGAAGTCGGGTTCGGCGTTGACGACGGTGATCGCGGCGTCCTCGCGGCGGAGGCGGCGGGCGAGGTAGCCGGCGGCCCAGGTGCCTGCGTATCCGGCGCCGAGGACGGTGATGCGGTGCTGCATTGGTCTCACTCCTGTCTGGCTTGCTCGGCCTCTGAACGGGGCAGAGCCGCGATCCATGACAGGTGGTGGGTGTGCAGTGCGTCTCAGTCGGCGCTGTCCTCGTCGCCGGCGGGGACGCGGCGCCGGCCGCCGCGGCTCAGGTAGCGGCGGTGGTCGAGCTGGTCCATCTCGTACCGGACGTACCAGGGGGTCCAGCCGCCCTGCGCGAACCACTGCCGGCCGCTGCGCGAGACGAGGCCGCCGATGACGCACAGCGTCAGGATGATCCACAACGGCGCGACGACGAGCGCGGTGATCTCGCCGTAGGTCCGCAGGACCCCGGTGACGCCGATGAGCGTGTTGCCGACGGCGAACAGGATCGCGAACGTCCGGGCCCAGCGGCGGCCGTGGCCGAGCTGGAACACGATGATCGCGTACGGGACGGTCAGGACCGCGATGAGCGGCAGGACGATCGCGATCGGGAACGTCGTCCCGACCGGAAGTGCCGCTTCGAGTTCGGCGACGCCGGGGATGTCGTGCGACTGGTCCTCGACCCATCCGAGGAGGCGGGGGCCGAGCCCGAGGCTGACGCTGACCAGCATGAAGTACTGGAACACCAGCGTCACCTGCGCGAGGTCGACGGAGTGCGGCTTGTCGTAGAGCGGTGCGGGGCCGGGAGATATGGGGCTGTTCACGGGCGCTCC
Organism: Glycomyces dulcitolivorans; assembly: GCF_003265355.1. GTDB lineage: Bacteria > Actinomycetota > Actinomycetes > Mycobacteriales > Micromonosporaceae > Glycomyces > Glycomyces dulcitolivorans. The sequence continues at coordinate 12,867 of NZ_QFRW01000310.1, forward strand.
CAAAGGCTTGGTACCTCCAGGGTACGTCTGCGAAGCCGCTGGTGGGTCCCCTTATTCGCCGGTTTCCGAGGGCCGCACGCGGGCCCAGCGCCACACCGGTGGCGAGACGAGCAGTCCGAGGCAGGTGAGGTCGAGGACGCCCGCGAGCTTCTCCAGGGGCGGGGCCGCGATCCACGAGTCGAACTCGGCGAGGAGCACCATCGCGGGGACCCCGGTGGTGACGACCGCGAGAAACCACGCCCACGCGCGCCGGTGCCAGATCGCGAAGGCGTACAAGAGGAGCAGCGAAGCGCCGACGACGAGGACCGTGAGGAACACCGGGCTCGTGTAGCCCATCCGCTCGCATTCGGCGTCGTGCGGCCCGCACGCCCAGTACTCGGGGACCAGCACCGCCATGAAGTCGATCCAGCTGAGGACGAGCAGCGCCAGGAGCAGCCGCACGGTCAGCGGCCGCGGCTCGGTCGGAGTGCCCATGGGGTCATTGTGCGCTACTTCATACCGGCCTGCGCAAGGGGCGGAAGAAGTCCCGCAGGTCTTGGACGAGGAGGTCGGGGGCCTCCATGGCCGCGAAGTGCCCGCCGCGGTCGAACTCGGACCAGTGGACGACGTTGTGGAACCGTTCGAGGAGCCCGCGGATCGCCGGATCGGTCGGGAAGACCGCGACACCGGTCGGGACGCCGGAGTACGCGGGCGCGGGCTCGTCGCGGGTCGCGCGGTACTGGTGCGCCGAGGTCGCGCCTGTTCCGGTGAGCCAGTAGAGGGTCACGTTGGTGAGCAGCTGGTCGACGTCCACGGCGTGCTCGGGGAGGCGCGCCGCGGGGTCGGTCCAGTCATGGAACTTGTCGACGATCCACGCGAGCTGGCCGACCGGCGAGTCGTTGAGCGCGTAGGCGATCGTCTGCGGTTTCGTGGACTGGAGGTCGGCGTAGCCGGTGCCGTGGCGGACGAGGTCGCGCACGGATTCGAGGCGCTTCAGCTCGTCGGCGGTGAGGTCGGCGAGGCCGGGGTCGCCGGGCGGCGGGAGTTCGAGGCCGCCGTTGACATGGACGCCGGCGACGCGGTCGGGGGCGAGGCGCCCGAGCGCCGGGGAGACCTTCGACCCGGTGTCGCCGCCGTGCGCGCCGAACCGGTCGTACCCGAGCCGGTCCATGAGCGCGAGCCACGCGCGGGCGATCCGGGCGTGGTCCCAGTCGGGCGCCGACAGCGGCGTCGAGAACCCGAACCCGGGCAGCGAGGGGGCGACGACGTGGAACCCGTCGGCGGGGTCGCCGCCGTGGGCGCGCGGGTCGGAGAGGGGCCCGAGGATCTTCAGGAACTCGACGACCGACCCGGGCCAGCCGTGCGTGACGACGAGCGGCAGCGCGTCGGGTTCGGGCGAGCGCACGTGCAGGAAGTGGACCCGCTGGCCCTCGATCTCGGTGAGGCCCTGCGGGATCGCGTTCAGGGCCGCTTCGTGGGCGCGCCAGTCGTAGCGGTGCAGCCAGTGGTCGGCGAGGCGCCGCAGGTACAGGACCGGGACGCCCCGGGCCCACCCCGGTTCGGGGCTCGCGGCGGGCCAGCGCGCGAGGCGCAGCCGGTCGTGCAGGTCGTCGAGCGCGGCCTGCGGGACGTCGATGCGGAACTCGGCGATCGGTGCCTCCATCGGGCCCATGCAATCAGAGCGGGGGCGGTCCGTCCACCTGATTGACCTGAAGACTTAGGACCGGGTCCGAGGGCTTGACGCGTTCTCTGCGGTGAGGACACTGGGAGTCCTACGGATCGGGAGGTCGCGATGGGGTTCACGGGATACCGGGTGGTCGTCACCGGGGCCGGGCGCGGGTTCGGGCGGGCGCTGGCGATCGCGCTCGGGCGCGACGGGGCCGAGGTGTTCGTGTCGGCGCGGGACTTCGCGGCGGCGGAGGCGACGGCGCAGGAGGTCCGGCACGTGGGCGCCCGCGCGCACGCGTTCGAGTGCGACCTCGCCGACGCGGAGTCGGTGCGGGAGTTCGCCGAAGCGCTCGCCGAGACGACTAGCGCGGTGGACGTGCTGGTCAACAATGGCGCGCCGTACCTGGACGGGGATTTCGCGGACGCTGGCGACGAGCGGATCGTGGAGACGATCGCCGCGGGCGCGGCCGGGACCGTGCTGGTGACGAAGGCGGTGCTGCCGCTGCTGCTGCGCAGTGCCAGGCCAGACGTGGTGACGATGGTGTCGGGGTGCGGCGAGTACGGGAACCACCGGTCGGCCGCGCACGAGGCGTTCTACGCGGCGAAGTCGGCGCAGGCCGGGTTCACGGAGGTCCTGTCGAAGCGCCTGCGCCCGCAGGGGGTCCGGGTGATCTCGCTGTACCCGCCGGACTTCGACAACCCGGACCCGCTCGGGCCCGAGTGGAACGCGCCCAAGGTGAACGGCGACGCGCTGACCGCCCGGTCGCTCGTGGACTGCGTCCGCTTCGCGATCGGGCAGCCGCGCGACTGCTTCATCAAGTCGTTCTACTTCGAGCAGGCCTGAGCCGGGCGGGGGCGGACTACCCACCCTTGGTTGGGTAAGTAAACAAGTAGAACCCCCACCCTCCCGGCCGGGTCCGACAATCCGGCCCCGCCCCGCACCCGATCGGGTGAGTGAGCCGTGCCTCAGTCCTCGTCCGTCACCGGGACCGTCGCAGGCGGGGCCTCCGGGACGATGTCGGTGATCAGGTCGGCGCACCACTGGAGCAGGGCCAGGCCCTCGAGGGGCTTGCCGCCGACGCGGGAGGTCGTGGGCCGCGGGACACTGATGAGGCCGGCCGGGGCCTTGTAGTGCGCGTCCGGGTAGTGGCGGCCGAGGCGCAGCTGCTTCGAATCCGGGAGATCCACTGTGGAGAACCGGAGGTTCTTGCCCTGCAAGGCGATGTCGGTGAGGCCGTGCGAGCGGACGAGGAGCCTGAAGCGCGCCAGGTGGAACAGGGTCAGCACCTGCTCCGGGGAGGGCCCGTAGCGGTCCTCCATCTCCTCGCGGACCTCGTCGAGCTCGGACTCGTCGTGGACCTCGGAGATCTTGCGGTACATCTCCAGGCGCAGCCGCTCGACCTCGATGTAGTCGAACGGGATGTTCGCGTCCAGCGGCAGCTCGACCTTGACCGGGGCCGGGGGCTCCTCGCCGCCGCCCTTGAACGACGTGACGGCCTCACCGACCATCCGCAGGTACAGGTCGAAGCCGACGTCGGCGATGTGCCCGGACTGCTCGGCCCCCAGCAGGTTCCCGGCGCCGCGGATCTCCAGGTCCTTCATGGCGACGTACATGCCCGCGCCGAGCTCGGAGTGCTGCGCGATCGTCGCGAGCCGCTCGTGCGCGGTCTCCGACAGCGGCTGCTCCGGCGGGTACAGGAAGTACGCGTACGCCCGCTCGCGCGAGCGCCCGACGCGGCCGCGGATCTGGTGCAGCTGCGAGAGGCCGAGGAGGTCGGCGCGCTCGACGATGAGCGTGTTCGCGTTCGGGATGTCGATGCCGGACTCGATGATCGTGGTCGACACGAGCACGTCGTACTCGCCCTCCCAGAACCCCTGCATGATCCCTTCGAGCTGCGTCTCGGTCATCTTCCCGTGGGCGACCGCGACGCGGGCCTCGGGGATGAGCTCGCGCAGGCGCGTCGCGGCCCGGTCGATCGACTCGACCCGGTTGTGCAGGTAGAACGCCTGCCCGTCGCGCAGCAGCTCGCGGCGGATCGCGGCGGCGACCTGCTTGGGCTCCCACGCGCCCACATAGGTGAGCACCGGGTGGCGCTCCTCGGGGGGCGTGGAGATCTGCGACATCTCGCGGATGCCCGTGACCGCCATTTCGAGGGTCCGCGGGATCGGCGTCGCCGACATCGTGAGGACGTCCACGGCCGTGCGCAGCGCCTTCAGCTTCTCCTTGTGCTCCACGCCGAACCGCTGCTCCTCGTCGACGATGATGAGCCCGAGGTCCTTGAACCGCGTCTCGGCCTGGAGGAGCCGGTGCGTGCCGACGAGGATGTCGATCTCGCCCGCGGCGATGCCGCGCTGGATCTCGGCGGCCTCCCGCGCGGACTGGAACCGCGACAGCTGCTTGATCTTCACCGGGAACTGGCCCATGCGCTCGAGGAACGTCCCGTAGTGCTGGCTCGCCAGGAGCGTGGTCGGGACGAGGACCGCGACCTGCTTGCCGTCCTGGACGGCCTTGAACGCGGCCCGGACCGCGACCTCGGTCTTGCCGTAGCCGACGTCGCCCATGACGAGGCGGTCCATCGGGACGCGCGCCTCCATGTCGTTCTTCGTGTCGATGATCGCCGACATCTGGTCGGGGGTCTCGATGTACGGGAACGCGTCCTCAAGTTCGCGCTGCCACGGCGTGTCGGGGCTGAACGCGTGCCCCTCGGCCGCCTGGCGGGCCGCGTACAGCTGGATCAGCTCGGCCGCGATCTCGCGGACGGCCTTGCGGGCGCGCCGCTTCGTCTTCTGCCAGTCGGTGCCGCCGAGCTTGTGGACCGTCGGCTGCTCGCCGCCGACGTACCGCGTGAGCTGGTCGAGCGCGTCGGTCGGCATGAACAGCACGTCCGGGCCCTGGCCGCGCTTCGAAGGCGCGTACTCGATGACGAGGTACTCGCGGTCGGCCCCGGCGATGGTACGGCGCACCATCTCCACGTACTTGCCGACGCCGTGCGCGTCGTGGACGACGTAGTCGCCCGGCGAGAGTTCGAGCGGGTTGACGACGCCGCGCCGCTTGGTGGCCTTGCCCTTCCGGGGCCGCTGGCTCGCGAGGGCCTTGCCGCCCGCGATGTCCGCGGCGGTGACCGCGACGACCAACGCGTCACTGAAGCCGAGCGCGAGCGTGCCGACGCACGCGATGACCTCGCCGGGACCGAACGCCTCCGGCGCGGGCTCCAGGTGCGCGCCGATCCCCTCGGCCCGCAGCTGCTCGGCCGCGCGCTCGGCGCCGCCGAGGGCCGGGTAGACGACCGCGACCGCGCGGCCCTCCCGCACCCAGGACCGCATGTCCTCGACGAGCTGCTCCGTGTTCCCGTGGTAGCGCGGCGATTCGGTGATCCCGAGGTCCACCGTGAGCGAGTCGTCCTGCACGCCGCCATACGTGAGCGGCTCGCCGGTGATCGCCGCGAGCTCGGCGGCCACGGCGTCCTCCTCGGGGGCGGCGGCGAACGGCGAGATCGTCCACCAGCGCTGGCCCTTCGCGAGCGCGGCGGTGCGCGCCTCGGCGAGGTCGTGGAACGTGCCGGCGCCGAGGTCGACGGGCGCTTCGGCACCGGCCGCGGCGGCGGCCCAGGACGCTTCGAGGAACTCGTTCGAGGTCGCGACGAGGTCGAGCGCGCGGGTGCGGATGCGCTCGGGCTCGATCGCGACGACGAGCGCGTTGCGCGGCAGGACCTCCTGGAACAGTTCGAGGCTGCCGGGGCCCGCGAGCGCGGGCAGGAGCGACTCCATGCCCTCGACCGGGATGCCTTGGGCGAGTTTGGCGCACATCTCGCCGAGCCCGGGGAAGTCCTCGGCGAGCGCGGCGGCCTTCTCCCGGACCTCGTCGGTGAGGAGCAGTTCGCGGCAGGCGACGGCGCGGAGCTCGTCGGCCGCGTCGAGGGACCGCTGGTCGGCGACGGAGAACTCGCGGATCGAGTCGACCTCGTCGCCGAAGAACTCCAGGCGCAGCGGGTGCTGCGCGGTGGGCGGGAACACGTCGAGGATGCCGCCGCGGACGGCGAACTCGCCGCGCTTCTCGACGAGGTCGACGCGCTCGTACGCGAGGTCGACCAGGTGCGCGGCCAGGCCCGTCAGGTCGGTCTCGTCGCCGCGGCGCAGGTGCACCGGTTCGAGCGCGCCCAACCCTTTGAGCTGGGGCTGGAGGGCGCCGCGGACGGGGGTGACGATGACGCGCGGGACGTCGCCGGCGTGGATGCGGTGCAGCAGGTCCAGGCGGGCGCCGACGGTGTCGGAGCGCGGCGAGAGCCGCTCGTGCGGGAGGGTCTCCCACGCCGGGTAGTACGCGATGTCGTCCTCGGCGATGAACGACGCGAGGGACTCGGCGAGCTCCTCGGCTTCGCGGGAGGTCGCGGTGATCGCGAGCACCGGCCCGTCGGCGTGCAGGGCGGCCTGGGCGAGCGCCAGGGGCCGCGCGCCGGGGACGGCGACGACGTCGACCGGGCGGTCGGACCCGGCCGCGAGCTCGGCGACCCTCGCGAGCTTCGGCGCGGCGGCGGCCGCCTTGAGCAGGCTTTCGAGCTTCGGCTTGCCTTCGGACATTCGCGGGCTCCCTGCGCGGCTTCATTGAGACTGCCCTGGAGGGCACGACTGATGGCCGGAGACAGCCCTGACGGGGGGCTGTTCCGGCGACCGGTCGAGTCTACCTCGCGCGGTCCTGCGGGCCGAGCGAGTTGCGCGCGCCTACTCCGAGGCGCCCTGTCCTGCGCCGTCGAAGAGCAGGCTCTGCACCTCGGGCAGGTTGTAGAACATGCCGATGACCACGAGGACGGTGAGGGCCGGCAGCAGGATCTTGTACTCGGCCTTGCCCCCGGCGCGCAGGGCGATCTTGTCGGGCAGGCCGATCTCGACCCAGCGCCGCTTGAGGAACGGGAAGGGGAAGAACATCGGGCAGCCCATCTTCGTGATGATGTCGCCGAGGATGTGGATGAAGCAGCCGATGCCCATCGCGAGGCCGAGGAGCCAGTAGGAGCGGTTCTCGTCGAGCAGGTGGTACATGCCGTAGGAGACGGCGAGGGAGATGCCGGTGGTGACGACCCACCCGTACTTCTCGACGATCGAGTTCATCAGGCCGCGGACCGCGAGGCCGGTGAGGACGAACAGGATCGCGATGACGGCGAACTTGCCGCCCCAGGCGGCCAGGAGTCCGGTGCCCACGCCGACGATCGCGGCGTGGAGGATGGTGTGGGTGAACAGCCGGTGGCCGTTCTGGCGCTTCGGATCCTTCTTGCCCTTGGTGAGCAGGTAGAACCAGAAGCAGAGGCGCTCGACGCACTCGGCGACGAACAGGGACACGACGCCGAACGAGCGGGCCACAGTGGACCCGCCCTTGTTCTCGGTGACGCGACCGGCGCAGTCGATGTCGGGGTACAGGGCGGCGCCGGCGGCGGCGATCGTGCCGACCGCGAGCTCGCTCGCGGTCTGGTCGATGCCGAACGCCGCGGAGGCGACGGCCGAACCCGCCAACCACAGGGCGGCGCCGGACATGGCGTGGGTCGGACCCATGACCATAGCGGGGACTCCTTCAAGGGCAAGGTGAAGTCGGGAGGATGGCGCCACTATCCCATACCGGCACCACCACCGCGGTCCCAGGAGTGACAAACGTTCAGCCCCGCAACATCTTTCGCGTATCGGTCCCATCACGACCCGAGACCGGGAGATTCACTCGCGCTATGGTCGAGGAGTGTTCGACTCCGCGCAGCTGGCCGCCTACCTCGACCGCGTGGGGATCTCCGCCCCGCGCCGCCCGACCCTGCACGCGCTCAGGCGGGTCCACCGCGCGCACGTCGCGGCGATGCCCTACGAGAACCTCGACATCCAGCTCGGACGGCCCGTCCGGCTCGACGCGGACTCGCTGTACGCCAAGCTCGTCGAGGGCGGGCGCGGCGGGTTCTGCTACGAGCACAACGGGGTCCTGGCGCACGCCTTGGAGGCCATGGGCTTCGACGTGCGCCGCGTCCTCGGCGGCGTGCGGCGCGAAGTGGACGGCGAGGGCGCGTGGTGGAACCACATGCCGCTCGTGGTCCGATTCGGTGAGAAGCAGGGCAGGGACGGGTCCGAGTACCTGGCGGACGCCGGGATCGGCACGGGCTTCCGCGATCCGCTGCCGCTGCGCAACGGCAGCTACCGGGTGGGCGCGTTCAACTTCGGCGTGTGGAGCCTCGGCGGCGGCGAGTGGCGCTGCGCGATCGACCCGCGCGTCGCGAACCTGACGTTCGACTTCCAGCTCGCCGCAAGAAGGCCCGAGGAGTTCGCCGAGCGCTGCCTGGAGCTGTCCACCTCGCCCGAGTCGCCGTTCGTGAAGACCCTCACCGTGCAGAACCCGAGCGAGGACGACATGTGGGTCCTGCGGGCCCGCACCCTCACCGTCTACGACCCGAAGCTCCCCGACCTCAAGTCGGTGCGGGTCGTCGGGGGCGAGGACGAGTTCGCCTCGCTCCTGCGGGGACGGTTCAACCTCACCCTCGCCGACGCCGACGTCGCCGCGCTGTGGGCGAAGGCCCAGGCGCAGCACGAGCAGAAGCTCGCGGAAGAGAGCAAGGCGAACGCGGTCTAGGACTCCTCGGCCCGCTGCCGGACCGCCTCGTACAGCGCGACGGTGCCGGCGTTCGCGGCGTTCAGCGACGACGCGGCCTTGGGCGACATGGGGATGCGGGCGACGGCGTCGGCGAGTTCGGTCCACGCCTTCGACATGCCCTCGGTCTCGTTGCCGACGACCAGGAGCAGCGCGCCGCGCAGGTCGTGGCCGGACAGGGCCTGCTCGCCGCGCTCGTCGGTGCCCACGATGGACGGCCGCAGCGCCTGCTTCCCGGCCCATTCGACGACCTCGTGCGCGGAGGCCGCGTTGATCACCGGGAGCGCGAAGAGGCTCCCGGTGGAGGCGCGGACGGCCTTGGGGTCGTAGGGGTCGGCGGCGTTGCGGCCGGTGACGATGACCGCGTCGGCGCCGAACGCGTCGGCGGAGCGGATGAGCGACCCGAGGTTCCCCGGGCTCGTGGGCCGGTCGACGACGAGGCCGAGCCAGCCGGGCCGCGACTCCAGTTGCGACAGGCGCCGGGTCGGGATGGCGACCTGGGCGAGGAGCTCGGGCCCGTCGCCGTCCTTGTCCCCCAGTTCGGCCATGAGGTCGGCGGAGACGGCGGCCCGCTCGGTGTGCGGGGCGTCGAGGAGCCCGCGGGCCCAGTCGGACAGGCGCGGCCGGTCGGCGTCGTACAGCAGCTCCTGCACGGTCCAGCCGTGCTCGACGGCCATCGTGATCGGCCGGACCCCCTGGACCAGGAACGACCCGGCCCGGTGCCGCTTGGTCCGGTTGCGCAGCAAGGTCTCCCACTGCTGGAACTTCGCGTTCCGGACGCTGACTCGCAAGCTTCTCGCCATGTTCTCCGCGCTTCGATCGGGTGGAAGCGCGAACCTAGCACGAGGCCGGAGCGATGCCCCGGCCTCGTGTTCGGAATGCGACGGATCAGCCGGTGTTGCGCAGGCCCGCGGCGATGCCGTTGACGGTGATGAGCAGGGCCCGCTTGAGCTGCGGGTCCACGTCGCCGTCGGCGCCGCCCTCGGAGCGGTAGCGCTTGAGCAGCGAGATCTGGAGGTGGTGCAGCGGCGCCAGGTAGCGGTCGCGGACCTCCAGGGTGCGCGACAGCTGCGGGTTGGCGCTGAGGAGCTGCTCGCCGCCGGTGAGCGCCAGGACCTCGGCCACCGTGGCGGCGTGCTCGGTCTTGATGGCGTCGAAGATCGGCCGCAGGTGCGCGGGCACGAGCGTCGAGACGTACTGGTCCGCGATCGACAGGTCGGTCTTGGCGAGGGTCATCTCCACGTTCGAGACGAAGTTGCGGAAGAAGTGCCACTTCTCGTACATCTCGGCGATGTCGCCGCCCAGGCCCGCCTCGCGGGCGGCCGCCAGGCCCGAGCCGACGCCGTACCAGCCGGGGACGATCTGGCGCGACTGCGTCCAGCCGAACACCCACGGGATCGCGCGCAGGCCCGAGAGCCCCGCGTCGGTGTTCGGGCGCTTCGACGGGCGCGAGCCGATGTTCAACGCGCCCAGCAGTTCGGTGGGGCTGACGGCCCAGAAGTACTCGGCGAGGCCGGCCTGCCCGGTGAGCGAGCGGTACGCGGCCTTCGACGCCTCGGACGTCTGGTCCATGACGTCGAACCAGCGGGCCAGGACCTCGGGCTGGTGGCGCGGCTCGGTGTGCAGCAGCGTGGCCTTCAGCGACGCGGCCACGGTCAGTTCGAGGTTCTCGCGGGCCAGCGCCGGGAGCGTGTACTTGTCGGAGAGGACCTCGCCCTGCTCGGTGATCTTGATGGCCCCGTCGAGGGTGCCCGAGGGCTGGGCGAGGATCGCCTCGTGGGTGGGGCCGCCGCCGCGGCCGATGGTGCCGCCGCGGCCGTGGAACAGGCGCAGGCGCACGCCGTGCTTGTGGGCCGTGTCGCGCAGCTGCCGTTGGGCCGCTTGGATGTTCCACTGGCTGGCGGTGATGCCGGCGTCCTTGTTCGAGTCGGAGTAGCCGAGCATGACCTCCTGGACGTTGCCGCGGGCGGCGACGATCGCCCGGTAGGCGGGCAGGCTCAGGAGCCGGTCGAGGAGGACGTCGGCGCCCGCGAGCTCCTCGACCTCTTCGAGGAGGGGCACGAAGCCGACGTCGGCGCGGCCGCGGGCGACGTCGATGAGGCCGGCGTCGCGGGCGAGGATCGCGGGGGCGAGGACGTCGCCGGCGTCGTGGGTCATCGAGATGATGTAGGACTCGACGATGGCCTTGCCGAACTGCTCCTGGGCGTCGCGGATGGCGTGGAAGACGTCGAAGGTCTTGCGGTTGGCGTCGGTGAGCTCGACGTTCGCGGGCGCGAGGGGCCGCTGGCCCGACAGCTCCTTCGCGAGGACGTCGCTGCGCTCCTCGGGGGTGAGGTCGGCGTAGGCGCGGTCGAGTTCGCCGGTGGCGTCGTACAGCTCGGCGAGGACGGCGTGGTGGGCCTCGGAGTGCTCGCGGACGTCCATGGTGGCGAGCTGGAGGCCGAAGGCGGCGACGGTGCGGATGACGCGGTCGAGGACGCCCTTGGCGGGGAGCTGGCCGCGCTGGCGGGCGAGGGAGTCGCGCATGACCTGGAGGTCGGCGAGGAGTTCGCGGCCGTCGGCGTAGTCGAAGCCGGCGCGGTGGGGCAGGCCCTCGGCGTGGCGGGCGCGGGTGTTGGCGAGCTTCGCCTCGATGGCGCGGGCCTTGAGCCGGTAGGGCTCTTCGGCGTGGATGCGCTTGTAGCGGCCGGGGATCGCGGTGCCGAGCCGGTCGAGGTCGGCGCCCACGGAGTCGAGGAGCTCCTGGGAGGCGGGCCGGACGGCCTGCGACACGGAGAGCTCGTTGATGAGCCCGGCGACGGCGCCTTCGGCGGCCGCGATGCCGTGCTCGTGCTGCATGAGCAGGACCTGCTTGGTGACCTCGGGGGTCACGAACGGGTTGCCGTCGCGGTCGCCGCCGATCCAGGTGCCGAAGCGCAGGGGCGCGTGGCCGGGGCGGGGGGAGCCGCCGAGGTCGGTGAGGGTGGCGTTGAGGTCGGTGAGGACGCGGGCGGCGGCGTCACGGTACAGGTCGGTGAGGTAGTAGATCGCGTTGCGGGCCTCGTCGGTGGGCTCGGGCTTCTCGACGCGCAGTTCGTCGGTCTGCCACAGCAGGTCGATGATCTCGGCGAGGCGGGAGTTGACGGCGTCGACGTCGGCGGAGCCGAGGACGGCGCGCTCGGCGGCCTCGGCGTCGAGGAGGTCGGCGATGTTGCGCAGCTTCATGAGGATGGAGCGGCGGGCGGCCTCGGTGGGGTGCGCGGTGAACACGGGGCGCACTTCGAGGCGCTCGGCGGCGGCCGCGATCTGGTCGGCGGGGACGTCTTCGAGGGTGATCTCGGCGCGGGCCTGGGAGAGCCAGCCGCCGTTCTCGGCGCGGGAGCGGCGCATGTCCCGGGCGCGATGCACCTGCTCGGTGATGTTCGCGAGGTGGAAGTAGGTGGCGAACGCGCGCGCGAGGTCGACCTCTTCGGTCACGTCGAGCTTGGCGAGCCGGGACGCGACGGCCTCGGGCTGGTGGCGGACCAGGCCGCGCACCTCTTCGACGAGTTCGAGCAGCTGCGGGCCCTCCTGGCGGACGAGCGCCTGGCCGAGGAGGTTGCCGAGGCGCCGGATGTCGCGGCGCAGCTGCTTGTCGTCGGTTCCGCTGGAGGAGTCGTAGTAGTCCATGGAGGTCTCCACTGCTGGTCTGGGCAAACCCTGAGGGGCCGCTCGCGCCGACGTCCTTGTCCGCGGTGAACTGCTGTGCACTGGTGCTGGAGAGCACCCACGGCGACCGCTTGCGGAGCCGTAAATTTGCTAGGTCAGCGTAACTTACCGGTAATGGGCGCGCCACTTTCTCAGTCCGCCATGCGGGACGATCCGGTGCGTTCCCGGCCGCAGCGGGTGAGGTGCGTGACGGACCCGTGGCATACCCTGGTTCGACCGAGACCGATGCCGCCCCGCCGAATCCGCTGCGAAGGGACCCCGACCGCCGATGTCTGACTGGGTACTGCCCGACGAGATCCTCGCCGAGGCGCCGAGCCACACCCCGCTCCCGCACGAACTCGCCGACCTGGAGCTGCTGCTGTACGGCGCGTACGCGCCCCTGCGCGGGTTCATGGGCGAGGTCGAGGCGAGGTCGGTGACCACCACGGGCATGCTGCCGGACGGGACGGCGTGGCCGGTGCCGGTGACGCTCGACGTCCCGATCGCGATCGCGCGGCTCCTCGACAACCCCGACCCGAAGCGGCGTGTGCTTCGCATCACCGACCCCGAGGGGGCCCCGGTCGCGGCGGTCGAATGCCACAGCCTGGACGCGCTCGGCCCGGACATGGTGCGGGTCGGCGGCCCCGTGCGGCGGATAGCGGATGCGGCCCACGGCGTGTTCACGGGCCTGCGGGCCACCCCCGAGCAGGCGCGCACGACGTACACGAAGCCGCGGGTCCTCGCGCTCGTCGCCGAGAAGCCCCTGCACCGCCCGCAGCTGGCGCAGCTCGCGCGGGCCGCGCACAACCTCGCCGCGCACGTCCTGGTCATGATCCCCACCGGCGACGAGACGAACGGCGACCGCGAACTGCGGCTGCCGACCGCGGCCCTGGTCCGGTCGGTGCTCGCCGCGAAGGACCGCCTCCCGACCGCGACCGTGCTGACGGTGCCGCTGTCCAAGCGCGGCGACCGCCTCCGCGACGGGCTCCTGACCGCGAAAGTGGCGAAGGCGTACGGCGCGACGCACCTGATGACCGGCCCCGACGGGCTCGGCGGCGGCGAAGGCGTCCGGTCGATGGTCCCGCGCGAACTCGCCTACGACACCCGCGACGGCCAGTGGCGGCCGATCGAGGACATCGAGCCGCCGTTCCGGCGCACCGCGCTCAGCGAGGCCGAGATCGCCGACATGCTCGACCGCGGCTTCGGCCTCCCCGAATGGCACACGCCCCCGAGCGTCGCCGCCGAACTGCGCAAGGCCCGCCCGCCGCGGCGCCAGCGGGGCCTCGTCCTGTTCTTCACCGGGCTCTCGGGCTCGGGCAAGTCCACGATCTCCCGCGGCGTCTACGAGGCGCTCCTGGAGGAGGGCACCCGCACGGTGTCGCTGTTCGACGGCGACGTGGTGCGCAGGCTCCTCTCCAGCGGGCTCGGGTTCTCGCGCGCCGACCGGTCGGTGAACATCCGCCGCATCGGGTTCGTCGCCGCCGAGGTCGCCCGCCACGGCGGCATCGGCATGGCCTCCCCCATCGCCCCCTACGAGGTCGACCGGGCCGAGGCGCGGCGCATGGCCGAGGCCGCCGGCGCCGACTTCGTCCTCGTGCACATCTCCACGCCCCTCGAAGTGTGCGAGTCGCGGGACCGCAAGGGCCTGTACGCGAAAGCGCGCGCCGGGCAGATCCCCGAGTTCACCGGGATCTCCGACCCGTACGAGGAGCCGCTGAACGCGGAGCTGGAGATCGACACGACCGACATCACCGTCGGCGAGGGCGTCGAGCAGGTCCTCGAATTCCTCTCCGAAGGCGGCTGGCTGGAGCCGATCGGCCTCAGGATCGCCTAGAACGAAGGAAGGCCCGGGCTTCGGCCCGGGCCTTTCGACTGTCTAGAGCAGCGTGGACCAGTAGTCCCAGAACCCGGTGCCGACGATGCCGACCACGGCGACGTACAGCAGCGCCAGGCCGATCCAGTGGAAGCGGAGCACGTCGTCGACCGGGTCGCGCCAGTCGTCGTTGACGGGGATAGCTCCGGTGCGGAGGTTGCGGATCGTGGTGAACCAGAAGATCGGCAGGACCACCGTCCACACCGCCATGCACCACGGGCACAGCACCCCGATCTTGTACACCGACTGGAAGATCAGCCACGACACGAACGCGAGCCCGCCGAGCGTCCCGAGGTTGAACGCCAGCGCGATCCAGCGCGGCAGCTCGGTCTTCGAGAGCCACAGGACCCCCATGAAGATCACGAGCGGGAACGCCGCGAGCCCGATGATCGGGTTCGGGAACCCGAACACCGACGCCTGCCACGTGTTCATGACGGTGCCGCACGACAGCACCGGGTTGAAGTCGCACGAGATGACGTGGTCGGGGTCGATGAGCGAGGCGATCCGCTCGTAGGTCAGGTCGAACGCGGCCGCGAGGCCGACGAGCCCCCCGACGAGCAGGACCAGCCCGGTGACGGTGCGCCCCCGGGCCTCTCTCCCCGTCTCGCCGAACGCCTCGTCCATGTGCGCCCCCTGGGTCTCGTTCACGGTTGCCGTCGATGTGATCACGCAAGGGTAACGACCGCGGCGCGGCCGGAGTTGCGCCGAGGACGGGCGAATGTGGCGATCGGGACGTCCGGGAACCCGGCCGGGCCCCGGGACGTCGAAGCGGTCGGCGCCCCGCGTCAGACCCGCAGGGACCGGCCGCCGTCGACCACGAGCGTCTGGCCGGTCACATAGGACGCCGAAGGCGCGCAGAAGAACACGGCCGCGGCCGCGACCTCCTCGGGGTTCCCCGGGCGGCCCATCGGACCATCGAGGCCCTGCTGGAGCTCGGGGACCGTGGAGGACCCGGTGCGGATCAGGCCCGGCGCGATCGCGTTCACGGTGACCCCGTCGGCGACGACCTCGGTGGCGAGGGCCTTCGTCAGGCCGGTCACGCCCGCTTTGGCGGCGGCGTACGCGGCTTCGGCGGGGACGGCGTTCACGACGCCGGCGGTCGCCGCGACGTTCACGATCCGGCCCCACCCGCGCTCGGCCATCGGCTGCACGAACGCCCGCGACACCAGGAACGCCGTGTCGAGGTTCCGCGACAGCTCCGAACGCCAGTCCTCGTACGACAACTGGGCGACCGGCTTCACCACGGCGGGATCGGACTTCGAGGTCAGGCCCGCGTTGTTCACGAGGATGTCGACCTCGCCGACCGCGTCGACCACGGCGTCGGCCAGGCCGCCCACCTCGGCCTCGTCGGTCAGGTCCGCCACGAACCCGACCGCGTCGATCTCCCCGGCCCGCTCGTGAATGCGCTTGGTCGTCGACACGATCGCGACCGTCGCGCCCGCCAGCCGCAGCCGCGTCGCGATCGCGAACCCGATCCCGTCTGGCGCACCCGCACCCGTCACCAGCGCGATCTTCCCGGCGAGCGAGTCGAGCTCCTGGAGCCGCCCGCGCTGCGAGGGCGCGGACGGGGTCTGACCAGCGGAGGAAAGGTCGATCACCTCGGCGAGGCCGTCTTCGAACGCTTCGAGGCTCGGACGCGGTTCATTCATGCGGGCAGTCTCTCACGGTCCCCCGACCAAACGCACCACCGCCGGGCCGAACGACGCGAAACCGCACCATCAGGGCGATCCGCCGCACCGGAGGGCTTCTCCCGCAACGGAGGCGAACGGTTCCGGAGCCGCGGTCCGGGAATCCCGCGCGCAGGGACGACCCCCGGCCGCCCCGAACGTGGGACCATCGGGGGATGGAGCCGAACCCGGGCCCGGTCCTGACGGCGCTGGCGCGCAGCGCGGTCGCGACCTCGTTCGGCCCGCGGCCGCCCAGGGCGAGCGAACTCCTCGCCGACGCACCGCCCGCGCTGGCGGAGCGGGCCGCCACGTTCGTGACCCTGGAGCGGGACGGGACCCTCCGCGGCTGCATCGGGACACTGGTCGCGCTGCGGCCCTTGGGGTTCGACGTGGTCCGCAATGCGCGGCTGGCGGCGCGGGACCCGCGGCTGCCGCCCGTGCAGGCCGACGAGGTCCCCGCATTGACGGTCAAGATCGCGGTCCTCACCCCGTCCGAACCCGTTGCGGCCCAGGACTTCACGGCGCTCATCGACGGCCTGCGGCCGGGCGAGGACGGGTTGACGTTGAAGGACGGCGAGGGACGCCGGGCCACGTTCCTGCCGTCGGTGTGGTCGACCGCGGCCGACCCGCACCGGTTCGTCGCGGCCCTGCTCCGCAAGGGCGGCTGGCCGCGGCGCCTGTGGACCGGGGACCTCCGCTCGGCCCCCTGGCCCGAGGGCCTGAAGGCCGAGCGGTACGGCACCGTCGACTACGTCGACTGAGGCAGCCCGGTTCGAGTACGTGGACTGAAGCGGCGCAGCCGAGTGCGTCGGTTACGGCAGCGCGACGAGGGTGCCCTCGGCGGTCTTGACGGCCGAGCCGGAGACCGACACGGACACCGCGGCGCCGCCTTCGACGACGACTTCGCCGGACAGCGAGGACGGGCGGCCGATCTCGGCGCCCTGCGCGATCTCGTAGGCGTGCACGCCGTCACCGGCGAGCAGGCCCGCGTCGACCAGGTGCACGCCGAGCGCGACGGCGGCCGACCCGGTCGCCGGGTCCTCCCCCACGCCGACGTGGAACAGCCGCGCGTGGACCGCGGACGTGTCGGCGTCGAAGCTGTAGACGTACACCTTGTCGAGGTGGCCGGGCACGTCGACCGCGGCGGCCACGTCGGCGTCGGCGACCCGCACGAAGTTGTGGTCGAGGCCGGCGCTCGCGTTCTTGGGGGTGCCGACGAGCCGGTCGGTGCTCAGGCCGATCGCCGCGGCGGCGGTCTTCGGGTCGAGTTCGGGGCCGACGGCGATGGCGGTCGAGGTGAGCTTCGCCGTGCCGCCGTCGACGGCGACGGCCATGAGGCCCGCGCCGCACTCCTGGACGACCCGCCCGTCGGTCGCGGTGACGCGGCCGGCGGCCACGGCGGCGACCGCCGCGCCGATCGTCGGGTGCCCGGCGAAGGGGAGTTCCTCCGCAGGGGTGAAGATGCGCGCGAGGTAGTCGGCGCCCGGATCCGTGGCGGGGAGCACGAACACGGTCTCGGAGAAGCCGAACTCCTTGGCGACCGCCTGCATCTGCGCGGTCGCGAGGTCCTGGCCGTCGTAGACGACGGCGAGCTGGTTGCCCGCGTACGGGCGGTCGGAGAAGACGTCGTAGATCTCGAACGGAAGCGTCATGGGGCGTTTATAGCTCGCCATCCTGAAAACGGCACGGCGTCGAAAACGCACGGCCCCGGAACGCGCCCGGACGGAGCGAGCGGTGGGTAAGGCTACGCTCACATTGGCGCCTGCGGGCGTCTGGTTACGATTGAGTCATGTCTGACAACGCCGCCGTCGTCGAGGCCGTGCACGAAGCGCTCTCGCACGTCAACGACCCCGAGATCCGCCGTCCGATCACCGAGCTGGGAATGGTCGACACCGTCGCGGTCGAAGGCGGGCGTCTGTCCCTGACGATCCTCCTCACCGTCGCGGGCTGCCCGATGCGCGACACGCTCCAGCGCGACGTCGCCGCCGCCGTCGACGGGGTCGAGGGCGTCGACGAACTCGAACTCGAATTCGGCGTCATGAGCGAGCAGCAGCGCGCCGACCTCCAGGTCAAGCTGCGCGGCAACACCGGCTCCGAACCGGTCATCCCCTTCAACCTCCCCGAGTCGCGCACGCGCGTGTTCGCGATCGCCTCCGGCAAGGGCGGCGTGGGCAAGTCGTCGATGACGGTGAACCTCGCGGCCGCGCTCGTGCAGAAGGGCCTGTCGGTCGGGATCGCCGACGCGGACATCTACGGGCACTCGATCCCGCGGATGCTCGGCGTCGAGGGCGCGCCCACGCAGGTCGAGGACATGATCATGCCGCCGCAGGCGCACGGCATGAAGGTCATCTCGATCGGCATGTTCACGCCCGGGAACACCGCGGTCGTGTGGCGCGGGCCGATGCTCCACCGCGCGCTCCAGCAGTTCCTCGCCGACGTGTACTGGGGTGACCTGGACGTGCTCCTGCTCGACCTGCCGCCCGGGACCGGCGACATCGCGATCTCGGTCGCGCAGCTCCTGCCGACCGCCGAACTCGTGGTCGTCACGACCCCGCAGCAGGCGGCCGCCGAGGTCGCCGAGCGCGCCGGGGCGATCGTGACCCAGACGCACCAGAAGCTCGCGGGCGTCGTCGAGAACATGTCGTGGATGGAGCTGCCCGACGGCTCCCACATCGAGCCGTTCGGCTCCGGCGGCGGCAAGACCGTCGCCGAGGCGCTCACCAGGGACGTCGGCACCGATGTCCCGCTGCTCGGCCAGATCCCGCTCGACCCGAAGCTCCGCGAGGGTGGCGACTCCGGCGTCCCGCTGGTGCTCTCGGACCCCGACTGCGAGGCGTCCCGCGCGATCCGCGCGATCGCCGACCAGCTGGCGGTCCGCAAGGTCTCCCTGGCGGGCAAGCGCCTCGGGCTGAGCGTGGTCTGAAGCCGCGAAAACGGAGCGGCGGCACCGATCCTCACGGATCGGTGCC
>NZ_QFRW01000311.1 GCF_003265355.1 Glycomyces dulcitolivorans
ACCGCCCCGGGCGGCCCGCGCCTCGACGCGCCCCCGCCCGCCGGCGGCCCGCAGACCGGCGAGCGCTGGAAGGCCGACGTGCCCTTCGAGGACGAGCCGCACCGCTCCAAGGAGCGCCCCGTCCTCGTCATCGGCTACTCCGGGCGCGGGTACTGGGTCCTCAAATGCACCACGCAGGCCCCGCGCGAAGCGGAATGGCGCGTTCCGGTCCCGGCGAACCGCTGGGATCCGACCGCCGACAAGGACGGCTACGTCGACCTCGTCCCGTACCACCTCCCGAAGGGCCGCTTCGCGCACTCCTTCGGCCGCCTCGGCGACGCCGGCCTCTACCGCAAGATCACCGGCCGCCTCCGCTGGGAACGCGCCGTCGACTTCACCCGCTGACCGCCTAGGCTGTCCCGGTGAGCGATCCGGTCTTCCTCGTCGACGCCCTCCCGGACGGCGGCGCTTTCACCCTTGACGGCCCCGAAGGGCACCACGCCGCCGACGTGCAGCGCCTCCAGCCCGGCGAGACGCTGCTGCTCGCCGACGGCGCCGGCGGCGTCGCCTCCGCGCGCGTCGTGCACGCCGAGCGCGGCCTCCTGCGCCTGGAGGTCCTCGACCGGCGCACGCTCCCCGACCCCGACCCGAAGCTCACCGTCGTCCAGGCCCTCCCCAAGGGCGACCGCGGCGAGCGCGCCGTGCAGATGCTCACCGAGATCGGCGTCGACGAAGTGATCCCGTGGGCCGCTTCGCGATCCATCGTCCAGTGGAAGGGCCCGCGCGGCGACAAGGCCCGCGCCAAGTGGGAGGCCACCGCCCGCGAGGCCTCCAAGCAGGCCCGCCGCGCCCACCTCGCGCACGTCGCCGAGCTCCACACCACCAAGCAGCTCGTGCAGCGCCTGCGCCAGGCCGCGCAGGTCCTCGTCCTCCACGAGGAGGCGACCCTCCCGCTCTCCCGGGTCGACCTCGCCGCGACCGGCGAGATCGCCCTCGTCATCGGCCCCGAAGGCTCCATCAGCCCCGACGAGCTCGCCGCCTTGGGCGAGTTCGGCGAGCCGGTCCGCCTCGGCGACACGGTCCTGCGCACCTCCACCGCCGGCCCGGCCGCCCTCGCGGTGCTCCAGGCCCGCCTCGGCCGCTGGTAGCGAGCCCTGCCTCCTAAGATCGTCGAATGACCGACACCGACTGCATCTTCTGCAAGATCGTCGCCGGGGACATCCCCTCGACCAAGGTCCTGGAGACCGAGCGGGTCCTCGCCTTCCGCGACCTCTACCCCAAGGCGCCCACGCACGTGCTGGTCATCCCCAAGGACCACTACGCGAACGCCGCCGAGGTCGCGAAGGCCGACCCGGCCCTGACCGGCGAGGTCGTCGCCGCGGCAGCCGAGGTCGCCGCCGCCGAGGGGATCGACGGGACCGGCTGGCGGCTCATCGCCAACACCGGCCCGCACAGCGGCCAGGACGTGTTCCACGTGCACTTCCACGTCGTCGGCGGAAAACCGCTCGGACCGATGGTTTCGGCCTGAAATCACACCGCCGCCTCGATTACTCGTTGTCCCTTGTCGCAGCCAGGAACTACGATTGGGGCATGGAACCGGCGGCCGCGAAGGCCGCTTGAAATCTCTTTGGGGAAGCAGGTGGCGAACAGCCCTCGCGGCGAAGCCTATGACCGACCGCTCTGACAACGTCCAGAAGACCTCGACGATCACCTCCACGATCACCGTCGGCGACCAGAGCTCGCTCATGGCCCTGCTGGGCCGCGCCGACGAGAACCTCCGCTTCATCGAGCGCCGCTTCCCCGGCGTCGACCTGCACGTGCGCGGGGACACCATCACCCTCACCGGCCTCAACGGCGCGCCGCGCGCCGCCGAACGACTCGTGAAGGAGCTGCTCGCCTTGATCGAGAACGGCGAGACCGTCGACCCCGACATCATCCGGCGCACCGAGAACATGCTCAACTCCGCGCCCGGCGAGCGCCCCGTCGACGTGCTCACGCAGAACATCGTCTCCAAGCGCGGCAAGGCGATCCGCCCCAAGACCATCGGGCAGAAGCAGTACGTCGAGGCGATCGACAACAACACGATCGTCTTCGGCATCGGCCCCGCCGGCACCGGCAAGACCTACCTCGCGATGGCCAAGGCCGTGCAGGCGCTCCAGTCCAAGGAGATCACCCGGATCATCCTCACCCGCCCCGCGGTGGAGGCCGGCGAGCGGCTCGGGTTCCTGCCCGGCACGCTGTTCGAGAAGATCGACCCGTACCTGCGCCCGCTGTACGACGCGCTGCACGACATGATCGACCCGGGCTCGATCCCGAAGCTCATGGAGTCGGGCACGATCGAGGTCGCGCCGCTCGCGTTCATGCGCGGGCGCACCCTCAACGACGCGTTCATCATCCTCGACGAGGCGCAGAACACCACGCCCGAGCAGATGAAGATGTTCCTCACCCGCCTCGGCTTCGGCTCGAAGATCGTCGTCACCGGCGACATCACCCAGGTCGACCTGCCGAACAACACCACCTCCGGGCTGCGCGTGGTCCGCGACATCCTCGAAGGCGTCGAGGACGTGCACTTCGCCACGCTCCGGGCGGAAGACGTCGTCCGTCACCGTCTCGTCAGCGATATCGTGAACGCCTACGAGAAGTGGGACGCCGCGAAGGAAGACCATCGCGGACCCGCCGGGAAAGGGCATCGAGGGAACCGTGGGCATCGAGATCATCAATGAGTCCGGCCGCGAGGTCGACGAGTCGGGCATCCGCGCCGTCTCCGACTTCGCACTGCTCGAAATGGGTGTGAACCCGCTCGCCGAGCTCTCGATCCTCATCGTCGACATCGAGCACATGACCGAGCTCAACAAGCGCTGGATGGGCGGCACCGGGCCGACCGACGTCCTGTCGTTCCCGATGGACGACGCGATGCCCGGCCGCCCCGACTCCTCTGAGCCGGGCACGCCCATCCTCGGCGACCTCGTCCTCTCCCCGGAGGTGGCCGAGGCCCAGGCCAAGGACGCCGGGCACTCGACCGCGGACGAGCTGCACATGCTTACCGTCCACGGGGTGCTCCACATCCTCGGCTACGACCACGCCGAACCGGAGCAGGCCAAGGAGATGTTCGGCCTCCAGAACCGGCTGCTCGACTCCTGGCGCGCCAAACGCACTGCCGCCCCGGCGGAGAGTTAGGCCCCGATGCCGTACACCCTGCTGGCAGCCGCCGTCGCGCTCACCGTCGTCGCCGGGGCCGCCGCCATGGTCGACTCTGCCCTCACCGCGATCTCCCCGGCCCGCGTGGCCGAGCTCGCGGGCGAGCGCCGCCGCGGCGCCGAGTCGCTGGTGCGGATCACCGAGGACCTCCCCAGGCACCTCAACCTGCTGATCCTGCTGCGCCTCGCGTGCGAGGCCGCGGCGGTCTCGATCGTCGCGGTCCTGGCGTTCCACACCTGGGACGACTCGTGGACCGCGGTCGTCGTCTCGGCCGCGGTCATGACCGTCGTGTCGTTCGTCGCGATCGGGGTCAACCCGCGCACGCTCGGGCGCCAGCACGCCTACCCGATCGCGCTCGCCGTCGCGGGCCCCGTGTCGATGCTCGGCACCGCGCTGGGGCCGCTCGCGAAGGTCCTCATCCTCCTCGGCAACGCGCTCACGCCCGGCAAGGGCTTCCGCGAGGGCCCGTTCGCGACCTCGGAGATCGAGATCCGCGAGATGGTCGACGCCGCCGAGGCCCAGGGCACCGTCGACCACGACGAGCGCGACATGATCGCCTCGGTGTTCGCCTTGGGCGACACCGTGGTCCGCGAGGTCATGGTGCCGCGCACCGCGATGGTGTGGGTGAGCGCGGAGACGCCCGCGGACGAGGCCAAGCAGGTCGCGCTCCGCTCCGGCTTCTCGCGCATCCCCGTGGTCGGCGAGGACCTCGACGACCTGCGCGGCGTCGTCTACCTCAAGGACCTGGTGCGCCTCGACGACGGCGCGAACCCGCCCGTGGGCGAGGTCATGCGCGCCGTCTCGATCGTCCCGGACTCCAAGCCCGTGGACGACCTGCTGCGCGAGATGCAGACCGCCCGCATCCACATCGCGGGCGTCGTCGACGAGTACGGCGGCACCGCCGGCCTCGTCACCATCGAGGACATCCTGGAGGAGATCGTCGGCGAGATCACCGACGAGTACGACCAGGAGCTCCCGCCCGTCGCCTGGCTCGACGACCGCACCGCGCGCGTCACCGCCCGGCTCTCCGTGGAGGACCTCGCCGAGCTCTTCGAGGTGGACCTGCCCGAGGTCGACGTCGACACCGTCGCCGGCCTGCTTGCCGCCGAGCTCGGCAAGGTCCCGCTCGCGGGCGACCGGGCCCGCCTCGCGGGCCTGGAGCTCACCGCCGAGGGCACCGTGGGCCGGCGCAACCGCATCGAGACGGTCCGCGTCGCGCGCCTTCCCGAGGCCGACGACGACACTCCGGAAGCCGCGACCGCAACCGACGAAAGGCACGAAATCAATGTCTGACCTGCACGTCGACGACCTCGACGCCGAGGACGCGAAACTCGTCACGCTGGCCCGCGGGGCCGCCGGACGGGTCCAGCGGACCACCGGCGCGGCCGTTCGCGACGGCATCGGCCGCACCTACGCCTCGGCGGCGGTCGAACTCCCGTCGCTCCGGCTGACGGCCCTCCAGGCCGCCGTCGCGCAGGCCTACGCCGCCGGCTCCGACAAGCTCGAAGCCGTGGTGGTCTTCGGCGCCGAGTCCGACGAGGAGGGCCTCAAAGCCGCGAGAGAGATCACCGCGGACGTGCTCGCCTACACCGTCAACCGTAAAGAGGTGAACCGTCTTGCCTAGCAACGATTTCCGTGCAGGCTTCGCCTGCTTTGTGGGCCGCCCGAACGCCGGCAAGTCCACGCTCACGAACGCGATCATGGGCCAGAAGATCGCCATCACCTCGAACCGGCCCCAGACCACCCGGCACGTGGTCCGCGCGATCCTGCACCGCCCGGACTCCCAGCTCATCCTCGTGGACACGCCCGGCCTCCACCGGCCGCGCACGCTCCTGGGCGAGCGCCTGAACGACCTGGTCCGCCAGACCTGGTCCGAGGTCGACGTCATCGGCCTGTGCCTGCCCGCCAACGAGAAGCCCGGCCCCGGCGACAAGTTCATCACCGGCGAGATCGCCAAGCTCGGCGCCAAGGTCGTCGCGGTCGTCACCAAGATCGACCTCGTCTCCAAGGACGCCCTGGTCCGCCACCTCACCAACGTCGCGGCCCTCGGCGAGTTCGCCGACATCGTGCCCGTCTCGGCCAAGACCGGCGACAACCTCGAAGAGCTCGTCGGCGTCCTCTCGGGCCACCTGCCCGAGTCGCCGCAGCTCTACCCGGACGGCATGATCTCCGAAGAGCCCGAGCGGGTCATGATGGCCGAGCTCATCCGCGAGGCCGCCCTCGAAGGCGTCCGCGACGAGCTGCCCCACTCCCTCGCCGTCGTCATCGAGGACGTCGAGGACGAGGACTCCGACGGCGGCCCCCGCAAGAAGATCTGGGCCGAGATCTACGTCGAGCGCGACTCCCAGAAGGGCATCGTCATCGGCAAGGGCGGCGACCGCCTCAAGCGCGTCGGCACCAAGGCCCGCAAGGGCATCGCCCAGCTCATCGGCGGCCGCGTCTACCTCGACCTCCACGTCCGCGTCGCCAAGGACTGGCAGAAGGATCCCAAGATGCTCGAACGCCTCGGCTTCTAACCGGTCAAACCACCCGTGACGGCGCTCACCGGACCCGCCGTGGATGGTCACCCCCGCGTCATGTACTCTTAAAACATACGACGCGGGATAGAGCAGCTCGGTAGCTCGCCAGGCTCATAACCTGGAGGTCGGTGGTTCAAATCCGCCTCCCGCTACCACGTAAGGACAATGGGTCGGATTCTTCGGAATCCGGCCCATTGGCGTTTTCGGCGGGTTTTTCGGGGGCGGTCGGGGCGTGGTTGAGCTGTTACCCTGAGGTGCGAGTCACCCCCCATGTCTTGAAGGACCAGTGCCTTGATCGCCGGCATCGTGTCGAGTGTGGCGGCCACGATCATCATCTGGGCCGCTGCGAAGTCGTGGGACCACCGGGATCATGTGGTCGCGTGGGCGTACACGTTACTGCTGCGGGCCAGAGTGCGGGTGTCGGTCGCGGCGCTGCTGCGGATGGAGATCGACGGCCGGTTCGTGGTGTTCCAGACCAAGCGGACGCCGGGGACGTACGGGCCGCCGGGCGGGGTGTTCAAGTTCCGGGAGTCGGCGCGGGCGGTGCTGGACCGGTTCCAGTTCGAGGAGGAGCGGCAGCCGCAGGACCCGAAGTCCGCGTACCGCGACCTCCGGGGGTTCATTCCGGCGGTGTCGATCGGCGGGTTCCTGCACTGGATCTCGTCGGGGAACGACCGTGAATCGTCGAGTGAATGCCTTCGGCGCGAACTGGTGGAGGAGCTTTCGGAGATCGGCTTGATGGAATTCGCCGAGTACGTGCCGAATCTGAACTTCAGGCCGGTCCGGCGGATCGTCGAGGCGCCGCGGAAAGTGCCCGGATGGGGGTACCGGCAGCTCAGGCATATCGAGGTCCACGATTTGGATCTTGAAAGCGAAGGCGCGCTTGAATTCGTGAACGACATCCGAATCGCGGGCGAGGCCGGTGAAAGCGGACTGCTGCTGGTGAGCCCCGACGACATCAATCACGGGCGCCATGAATTCTCGATGCTGGGGTCGCAGACGTGCTATCTGATTCGCAATCGCAAGCTGCGACAGGACCCGCCCAGAATGGCAGGATGAGTCGGGTCTGATTCCGTTGTATCGCATGGAATCACGGACTGCCACCGCGTTGGTTTCTGTGCGACAATGGCTGCTCACCCGATCCCCGCGAACGATTCGGGAGGCCCCTCTTGCACATCTCCGGAAAGCACGCGACGATCGCGAACGGCGACATCAGATTCGTGATCACGCAGGTCCTGCGCCGCCGACTCGGACTTGAAGAGCTGAGCGTGCGCCTCTTCGACACCGGATTCAGCGGCGCCGTCTCCGCGCTCTGCTCCCATAAGGACCTCGACCAGGTGGTGATCAAGGCCGGGCCGAGCGAGGACATCGAGCGGGAGCACGCGAACCGGCTCGACTACGTGGGGGAGGACCCGTGGCTGCGCGAGCACGGGCTCGAAGGGATCCACGGTCCGATGGAGATCGACTTCGACAGCCGCAGGGTGCGGTGGTCGGCCATCGTCTACCGGTACATCGGCGGCCGCACTTTCACCGAGCTCGCGCATTTCGGGGACTTCGAGAAGTTCCTCAACGAGTACCTGTGGGACGCCGACCGCGACGCGGCCCCCGCGGACGACAGCGTCAGCGAGTGCTTCAGGGAGACCGCCAAGATCCTCGGCAAGGAGCGCCAGCTCGGCGGCTCGGCCCAGGCGCGGCCGCTGTCCGACTTCGTCCCTCCCGTGCCGTGGGAGTCCGGGGTGTCCGCGGTGATCAGCACCGCCCAGTCCTTCTGCCCCGAGCTCGACGAGCTCCGCGGCTTCATGGAGTGGTGGGAGCACTGGATCGCCCAGGTCACGGTCGCACCGGTCCTGGACGACCGGCAGCTGCACGGCGACGCCCGGTTCGCCAACATCATCGTCGACCGGGTCCACTCCACGGTGGAGATCATCGACTTCGCGAACGGCCGGCACGGGCACGTGTTCGAGGACTTCGCCCGCTTCGAGCTCGACCTGCTGTTCAAAGCGGTCCCGAAGGTCGAGGGCACGGACGAGATCGACCGCGCGCGCCTGCTCCAGATCGTCAGCTACCTGCTCAAGGACGAGCTGAACCTCGGCAGCGAACCGGTGGAGGACCGCAGCCTCAAGTGCCTCAAGCTCTGGCGCCAGGCGATGGCGCAGGCGCTCTCCCTGATCCTCCAGCCCGGCGCCCTGGTCATGTACCGCTGGTTCCTCCTCCGGGAGTGCCTGCGCCGGACACTGTGGACGAATGTCGACAAGCCCGCCCTCATCTACGTCATCTGCGCCCTCCGGCAGCGCCTCTCGGGCCAGTCCGTGCTCGACTTCTCGCTGGTCTCCACCGCCCCGCAGACCCTGGTGTCCACACTGAACTGCCGCGCGGTCTACGTGCCGACCCGCGGGTCCGAATCGCTCGTCAACAAGGCCCGCAACGACGCGAAGAAGGCCGCGCTCGCGGTCGACCGCGAGCGGATCTCCACCGTCCGCCTCATGGCCGAGACCGGCTACTCCTACCTGTGCACCCGCGGCGAGTTCCGCAGCGAGGTCCGCAGCCTGCTCGAACAGGGCGGCAGCTTCCGCGCGGTCATCTACAACCCGCTGCTGCCCGAATACCTCGGGCTCTCGGCCAGCTACGACCGCATCGAGGACTGGCAGTACGGGCGCAGCGAGGTCCTGAAGCAGAAGACGATGGAGAGCATCCGCGGCTACGGGCTGCTCCGGGAGGAGTTCCCGCAGCGCATCGAACTCCGGCTGGCGCGCTTCGGGTTCGACGCGACCGTCCTGCTCACCAGCGAGACCCTGTTCTACGAGCCGTACTTCCGGACGCCGCGCCTGGAGCGGGAGCGCTACCTCTTCGACTCCTTCGAACTCGAATTCGGCGCCTCGGGCGCGCACAGCGGACGACTGCTCGATGAGACCTTCGACTTCGTGTGGCGCAACTCCGACGACGTGTCCATTCTCGACACGGATGCGGACGCCCTCAAACGGGTGAGCCGCTCCTTCGCAGACCTCTGGAGCCACGATGGCGACCGGTAGCCGCAGCCGCGAACCGCGCGTTGTCGCAGAACACGACACTTGGATTAGTCTCGATCCCGTCATCGGCTGCCCCGCCGACTGCGCATACTGCTATCTCGGGCCCCTGCGATACAAGGCGAGGAAGCCTATGCAGCGAGTCGACATCGAAAGCACGGGAGACCGGCTCCGGAGCTACCTCTACGGGCGGCGTTCGGAACTCATCGATCCGGACACCGACAGGACCCCGATCTGCCTGGGCAACTACACGGACATGTTCATGACCCGGGAGAACCGCCGCGCGGTCCCGGCGATATTGGACCGGATCACCAGTGTCCTCCCGCCCCGCTTGCTCGTTTTCATAACGAAGTCGGCCCTCGACGAGGAGACCGTCAAGACCGTCGACGGTTTCGGATGGCCCGTGCTGTGGTTCTTCAGCCAGTCCTTCGCCTTCCTGAAGCAGGGGAGGCTCGAAACCGGCCCGGTCGCCGACTTCGACACGACCATCGCCAACGCGGAGCTGGTCGCGGCCGCCGAGAACCAGAACGCCGCGCACTTCTGGCGGCCGTTCGTCCGCGAACTCGTTCCCCCGTTAGGCGAGCGGCCGCGGATCATCGAACGGCTCAAGGACTCCGGCATGCGCTGCTCGGTGGTCATCGGAATGGCGCGGGGGCCCGGTACGCCCGTGGACGACGTCCGACTGCACGAGGAGCTGCCCTCGACCTTCGAGGACGGCGCCGCCGGCGAGGTCTTCGACCTCGCCTCCTGGCACGACATCCGAACAACTGCACACGAACTCGACTACCCGGTCTACCGGCACACCTCGTGCGCCATCGCCCTGGCCGAATCCCGGCCCGAGCAGCTCGGCACCTGGGCCGGCGCCGCCGCACAGGAGCACTGCCTCCCGTGCTCGTGCCCGGTCTCGCAACGCGGTCTTTGCGACTCGATGCGCGTCGACCTGATCGACTGCGACGGCATCCGGACCTTCGCGGGCGAGGTGGCGAAATTCCTCGGACTCGAAGCCGGCGACGTCGGCTACGACGTCGCGGGCAGGTCGATCCACATACACACGGACATATCCGAATTCGACTTCAACGTCGTCCTGCACGCGGCCGAGGGAAGATACTCGATCCGCGCCGGATCGATCGCACCGAGCAAGGCCTGGCAGGGCCCGTTCGTCACCATCTACTCCAAGAAGAAAGCCTGAGAAGATGTCGTACTTTCTGCCGATCGAGGCTATCCGGCTCCCCTTCTCCCTCCCCGCCTGGCTGTCCGAGCGGGTCCTGCGCCTGCGCCGCATCACCGGCTTCGTCACCGTGTACGGCGAAGAGGCCGACTGGCGGACGGCGTTCTTCGCGCGGCTCTGGCACGTGCAGCGCGTGGTCGAGGTCGCGCAGATCCTCGTCGAACTCGACCGGTCGATCGACGTCCGCGCGGTCGAGCGCCTCGCCTGGGCCCACGACCTCAACCGGTGGCCGTTCGCCCACAACAGCGAACGCGACCGGTTCGACCAGGTCGCCGACATCGACGCGTACTTCGGACCCGAGTCCGGGTTCACCCCCGCCGAACTCAAGGACCTCAAGGGCATCAACGCGAAGGACCCGGCCCGGATCTCCGAGGCGGCGCGGGTCGTCCTGCTCGCCGACATCATCACCGGCCTGGTCGAGGACCCCCTCTTCGCGGTCATCGGCCTGAACGTCCACCCCGAGCTCATCCCGGAGCAGGTCGACGACCTCGTCGGGTACTCGCTCACCGACGACGACTTCTACGGCGAGTGCCGAGAACTCGCCGAGCAGTTCCACCAGGCCCGGGCCGCCGTCGCCGCGGAGTTCAGCAAACGAGTCCACACCCTCTTCCGCGACCTGATCGAGCGGTTCCTCAAAGCCCACTTCCAGGACGGCCTGCCGCCCGACTTCGACGGCATCATGGCCATATCCCGCCACCTCAGGGCCACCTTCATGCGCAAGAACGTCTTCCCGATCAACAACGACATGGTCTGCCACGCCCGGCTGCTCCAAGAGGAGGTCATGCCCTGGTACTTCGACCACTGCGGCGGCACCACCGAGCGCCTCCTGGAGATGGACGAGTACCAGTTCGTGGCCGCCGTGACCGGCCCCGGGTCCAGGTTCCGGCCCGAGCAGTTCCGCCCCGACCTCGACATCGTCGCCCGCGAGAAGCCGAGGCGACCGTTCATCGAAAGCTGACGTCCCCGCTCCCGCCTGCGGCAGTATCATGGCGACGGCCTCAACCGCGAGGCCGCGATCGTGCCCGCCCGTGAAGACCGCAAGGAACACCGAGAATGCAGCAGTACGCCATGCTGATCGCCCCTTCCGCCAACCGCGTGTACGCCCGGAACGCCGGGCGGATGGCCGCGAGTGAGATTGCCGTGCTGGGGCTTCGGGCGCTGGACGGGGCGGTTGAGGGGCTTGAGGAGCGGGTGTTCGGCGGGGTGCCGTACCTGGGGTTCCGGGCCGAGGGGTTGAGCGGGCGGGATCTGCGGCTGCTGTCGAACGTGTCGTCGCTGTTCGCGCTTTTCGAGGTGCACGGGACGATGCTGGAGCCGATCCCGGTGCAGCGGATGGACCGGTACGACGACGACCTGGTGTCGATCCTGAAGTACGTGGGGAAGACGAACGAGCAGTTCACGAAGCTGTTGCTGAACGTCACCGCGGCGAGTGTCTTCGATGCCGAACGGATCCTGGGCGGTGGGCTGCGGGTTCTCGACCCGATGTGCGGGCGGGGGACCACGCTCAATCAGGCAGCGATGTACGGGTACGACGGGTTCGGGGTCGAGGTCGACAAGCGGGACTTCGAGGCGTACGGGGCGTTCATCCAAAGGTGGTTGAAGGACAAGCGGCTCAAGCACAAGGCGATGACGAGCCGGGTGAAGCGCGACGGGAAGGGCGTGGGGCAGCAGACGCGGGTCGAGTTCTCCGCGACGAAGGAGCTGCACCGGGCCGGAGAGGCGCAGGTCCTGGAGATCGTCAACGCGGACACGCTGCGGAGCGGGGAAGTCTTCCGGAAGCGGTTCTTCGATCTGATCGTCACCGATGCCCCGTACGGGGTGCAGCACGCGGCGGTCAGGGACTCGCGGGCGCTGTCGCGCCGGCCGACCGAGCTGCTGGAGGCCGCCATCCCGGTGTGGGCCGAGCTGCTGCGGCCGGGCGGGGCGATCGGGTTGTCGTGGAACACGTACACGACCGAGCGGACGGCGCTGGCGGAGATGCTGGAGGCCTCGGGTCTTGAGGTCATGGACGCCGCACCGTATCTCGACTTCGAGCACCGCGTCGACCACGCGATCAACCGGGACCTGATCGTTGCTCGCCTCCCGCGTTGACGGCTGGGCGACACGCTGAAGCCAGATTGCTGATTTTTGTAGGGTTCGGCAGATTGAGGAGTTAACCGGTTGGTTTGTGTCCTTTACGAGCTGGCTCTGAGTCGATGCTCCTCGTTCAGGGTCGACAGTTTTTGAACGGTGACGCAACTCTGATCACTATTGGTGTTGTTGACTTCACTCAACGTCACCTCTAGATTTCCTTCCAACCGTTCCCCACCGAGCGATTGGGACAATCATGAACTGCCGCAATGACATCGCGACCGCCCCAAACCCGCGTCAGGCCGTCAGCTACTCCTGCTACTTCCTGAACGTGCTGACCGGCCGCAAGTCCGCCGCCGAAGCCAGGCTCTTTGCGACGCCTGAGGGTTGGGCGTCCTTCGTGCGGGTCCGCCGCCGCGTTCCCGGGCACTTCCGCCAGGTCCGGGTCCGCCGCGCGACCTTCCCCACGGCCGCCACCGCCGAGGTCGTCGCCATGGTCGAGAACGGCCGCAGCCATCTCGCGATGACCTTCACCTTCACCGCCACCGAGCACGGCTGGCGCCTCACCCACTGCGAACTCCTCGACCGGACCCACCCCCGCCATCGTCTATAGTTACGAATGTGCAGCGAGGCCGCCGAGTTTTCTCACTCGGCGGCCTCTTCGTTGTCAGTGGTCAGCGGCGGGAGCAGTTT
Organism: Glycomyces dulcitolivorans; assembly: GCF_003265355.1. Taxonomy (GTDB): domain Bacteria; phylum Actinomycetota; class Actinomycetes; order Mycobacteriales; family Micromonosporaceae; genus Glycomyces; species Glycomyces dulcitolivorans. The sequence continues at coordinate 12,711 of NZ_QFRW01000311.1, forward strand.
GATTTCAGGTTGAGGCCGCTGTTCTTCGCCACGTCCTGCCAGGCGATGAACTTGAAGTTGGTGCTGGACTCGTCGGTGCCTTCGGGGGTGTTGTCGCCGTCTTGGACGACGAGGAGGCCGCCGGGGTAGCCGGGGAGGGTGGCGTTGACGACGTCGGCGCCGTCGCTGTGCTGGGTGGCGTCGACGTCGCCGGATTCGATGGCGAAGGAGCCGAGGTAGTCGTTGGAGCCCTTGAGGTCGTAGACGGCGTAGGTGTTGTCGCCCTGGCTGGAGGCGAGGAGGTAGCCCTTGCCGCGGCCGGTGGAGTAGATCGTGAGGCCCTCGATGTCGGTGTGGATGAAGTCGCCGCCGTAACCGGGGTTGGGGCCGTACGTGCACTCGTCGGTCTCGGGGTCGTAGGTGCCGGGGAGGCCGAATTCGATGGCGGTGTCGACGAGTTCGGGTTCGCCCTTGAGGTCGGCGCCGATCTTCCAGATGCCGACGAGTTCCTGGCCGAGGTAGGCGGTGCCGGTGGCCTTGTCGACGACCATGCCCTCGACCTGGGGGTCCTGGCCGGTGTCGTCGCACGGCTTCCAGGACTCGCCGTTGGGGAGGTCGAAGTCGGCGGGGAGGTTGAGGGTTCTCACTTTCTCCCAGGTGACCTCTTCCCCCTCGGCCTTCAGTTTCAGCAGGGCCACTTCGGATTCGGCGTTTCGGCTGACCAGGACGTAGGCTCCAGAGCGGTTTTGGAACGTCGCCAGGCCGTATGTCGTGTGTTCCTCGTTGATCTCCGCTTGGCTTTCGCTGAAGATCCAACCCGCATCCGGGTCGGTGACGTCTTCCAGCTCGCCGTCCTCGATCTTGAAGATCCCCAGGTTGTCCATCCCCCGATCGGAAGCCACGGCGAGGTCGACGCGTTCGCCGTCGAGCTTGAAGTCCGAGATCAGGTCGACGTTGTTGTAGCGCCCGGGGGCGTCGTCCTCGCCGGGGGCCGGGCGGGGGTCGACGTGCTGGAGTTCGTTGCCTTCGAGGTCGTAGACGTAGAGGCCGGCCTCTTTCGCGGTGGTGATGACGAGGCTGTCCTCGGGGTCTTCCCGATCGATCCAGATCGCGGGGTCGTCGGCGTCGGCGTCGTCATCGGCGTAGAGGGCGGGGGTTTCGAGGATCGCGGTCACCGGCTCGTCGGCGGCGGCCTGGGCCGCGGGGGCGGCGAGCAGCGCGGCGAGCGAGCCGAGGGCGGTCAGGGTGAGGAGGCGGGACGGCACGGGGTCTCCAATGCGAAGGGGTTCAGCGGTCGGATCGATCCTCGACCCTGCCGGTGAACCCCTGGTGAATCCCGTTCGTCCTGCGCGCCAACCTCAGGCGGTCCTGGTGCGGGTCCGCCACAGCAGCCAGACGAAGTACGGCGTCCCGATCAGGGAACAGACCAGTCCGGCCGGGATCTGGGCCGGTGCGATCACCGTGCGGCCCAAGGTGTCCGCGAGGCTGACCAGGAGGATGCCCAGGAAGATCGATACGGGCAGCACTCTTGTGTGGCGGCTTCCTACCAGGCCGCGCGCTAGGTGTGGCGCGACCAGGCCCACAAAGCCGATCACGCCTACTACGGCGACCGCAGCGGCGGTCAGGACCGCTGCCGCTCCCAGCAACAGCAGGCGGGTTCGCTCCAGCCGCACGCCCAGCGTCCTCGGTGTGTCGTCGTCCAACGCGAGAAGGTCGATCTCCTTGCGGTGGGCGATGATCAGCGGCAGCACCACCACGAGCGCGGCGGCGAGCGGGATCAGCCGGTCGGCGGTGCGACCGTAGGTCGTCCCGGACAGCCAGGTCATGGCCTTCGGCGTGTTCCACGGGTCCGAGGCCAGGATGATGAGGGTGATCGCGGCCATGCCGATCGACCACACGCCGATGCCGACCAGGACCAGGCGCGACCTGTCGAGCCCGCCCCGCCACGCGAGCGCGTAGACGAGCGCGAACGCGCCGAGTCCGCCCACGGCCGCCACACCGGTGATCGCCCACCCGCCCGACGAAGGGGCCCAAGTGATCAGGGTGACCGCGCCGATCCCGGCGCCCGCGGTCACGCCGAGGAGGCCCGGCTCGGCGAGCGGGTTGCGGAGGATCCCCTGCGTCACGGTCCCGGCGCACGCCAGGGCGGCGCCGGCGAGGATCGCGGCGAGGACGCGCGGGTAGCGCTGCTCGATGATCCACGTGTAGCTCGCGCCGGTCTTGCCCGCGACCCAGTTGACGAGGTCGCCGCCGAGGAGCATCGTGTCGCCCGAGAGCATCCCGATGAACAAGGCGCCGATCGAGGCGGCCGCGAGGCCGCCGACGATCAGCAGGAACGCCAGGCGGCTGCGGTTGGCCGCGCCGTGGAGGATCGCCGGGCGGTCCTCCGAGCCCGCGCTCGTCACCGAGCGCGCCAGCCACACCATGACGCCCGCGCCGAGGATCGTCGTCGTGACGCCCACGGGAATCTCGATGCTCTTGTCGGCGCCCAGGATCGCCCGCACGCCGAGGTCGGCGCCGACGATCACCAGCGCACCGCACAAGGCGCTGAACGGGATCAGCACCCGGTGCGCCAGCAGGACCGGGAAGCGCCGTGCGATCTGGCGCGCGATGACCGGTGCCGCCAGGCCCACGAACCCGATCGGGCCCGCCACCGCGACCGCGCACGCGGCCAGCAGGAGCGAGCACAGGACGGCGGCCGTGCGGGTGCGCCGCACGTGCACGCCCAGGCTCGACGCCGTGTCGTCGCCCAGCCGCAGCAGGTCCAGGCGCGGAGCCACGAGCATCGCCGTGAGGATCGCCAGCAGCACCAGCGGCGTGGCCTGCGCCATCGAGTCGAACCCGGCCAGGTTGAGACTCCCCGAGCCCCAGGCGAACAGGCCGGTCGTCTCCTCCTGGAACAGCAGGATCAGCAGCGACACCAGCGAGTTCGTGGCCATCGCCGTCGCCGAACCGGCGAGGATCAGGCGGGTCGTCGCGGACTCGCCGCCGCCCGCCGACAGTGCGAGCACCAGGCCCGCGGTCGCCAGGGCGCCCGCGAACGCGACGCCGATCCCGGACAGGAACGGCAGCGTGATCCCGAAGGCCGCCACCGCGGTCACCGCCAGGTACGCCCCGGCGTTCACCGCGAGCGTGTCCGGGCTGGCGAGCGGGTTGCGCGCCACCGACTGGAGCAGGATGCCGGAGGCGCCGAGCGCGATCCCGACGAGCACCGCCCCGGCCAGGCGCGGCAGCCGGGCGCCTTGGAGGACGTGCCACACGCCCTCGTCGGCGCTGCCGGTGACCAGCCGCAGCAGGTCCCCGGCGTCCACCTCGGACGTGCCCTGCGTGAGGTGGAGGGCCGCCAGCGCGACCAGGGCCCCCACGGTGACGGTGAAGACCGCCACCGTGGGAACGAGGCGCGGCGCCTTGCGGGCCGGGGCCTCCGGTCGCGCCGGCGGGCTCAGGGTGCTCAACTGGCGTAGACCTCGGCGAAGTAGTCGAGGATCGCCTCGGATGACTTGGGGCCGCCGAAGGTCCAGGTGCCGGCCGGGAGCTCGTACACCTCGCCGTTCTTGACGAAGGTCAGGTTCTCCCAGATGGCGTTGCCGGCGACGCCGTCGGTGAAGATGTTCGAGCCGTCGGCGTTGTTGTTGATGAACTTCAGCTCGGTGTCGGTGTACTGGGCCATGCCCTCGACGTCGGTGCCGCCCAGGCCCCACGCGCCGTCGGTCTCGCCGGTCCACGCGTTCTGGAGGCCCACGGCGGTGCCGAGGGATCCGACGAGGGACCCGGCGCCGAAGGGGCGGATGGCGACCGCGTCGCCCTCGATCCAGCCGTCGGCGAACAGGTACGGTACGGTCCCGGTGCCGGCGGCCTCGATGGCGGCCTTGGTGTCGGCGACCTTCGCCTCGAACCCGGTCCACAGGGCGTCGGCCTCGTCGGTCTTGCCCAGGAGCGTGGCGATCATGTCGAGGTCGCTCTTCATGCGGCCGACGTTGTCGGTCTCGTTGGAGCCCTCGGTGACCAGGACCGGCACGAACTCCTCGATCGAGGCGATGAGATCCTCGTCGTCGGTCTCCATGACGACCAGGTCCGCGCCGAGGCCGGCGATGGCGTCGATGGACGGCTCGGAGCGGGTGCCGACGTCGGTGACGGACCCGTCGAGCGGGACGACCCCGCCGACCCACGTGTTGTAGCCCGCGAGGTCGGCGACGCCGACCGGGGTGACCCCGAGGCTCGCGACGAGCTCGACCTCGGCCCATTCGAGGGCGACGACGTTCTCGGCGGGGGCGTCGAGTTCCACGGTGCGCCCGAGGAAGTCGGTGACCGAGACGGGGCCTTCGGCGGCGGCGTCGCCGCCGGTCTCCTGGCCGGTCTCGGTGGTCCCGCACGCCGCGGCGGCGAGGACGGCGGCCAGTGCCGCGGGCACGGCGAAGGTCTTGAGGACGGGAATTCGCATCGGGTTCCTTCTAATCGGTGGTGGTGCCCGCGAACCTGCGGGTGTGGCGGCCGATGGGCCGGGCCGTGAGCAGGCCGGTCGCGGGGTCGGCGTCGACGCGGATGTCGATGCCGTATGCGGCCGTGAGGTTCTCGGCGGTGAGGACCTCGGCCGGGGTGCCGGCGGCCTTGACGCGGCCCTCGTGGAGGAGGACGGCGCGGTCGGCGACCGCGGCGGCCTGGTCGAGGTCGTGGAGGACGACGCCGACGGCGGTGCCGTGCTCGTCGGCGAGGTCGCGGACGAGGTCGAGGATCTCGACCTGGTACCGCAGGTCGAGGTGGTTGGTGGGCTCGTCGAGGAGGAGGACGCCGGTGTCCTGGGCGAGGCAGGAGGCGAGCCAGACGCGCTGGCGCTCACCGCCGGAGAGGGCTTCCATGCCGCGTTCGGCCATGTGCTCGACGCCGCAGATCTCCATGGCGCGCTGGACCCTCGCGGGTCCGTCGGGGTCGCCGTGGCGCCAGCGGCCGCGGTGGGGGTGGCGGCCGTAGCCGACGACGTCGGTGACGCGGATGCCGCCGGGGACGGGGCGCGACTGGGACAGGAGCGCGACGCGGCGCGCGAAGTCCTTGGGGCTCAGGGCGGTCGCTTCGGTGCCGTCGGGGAAGGCGACGGCGCCGTCCTGGGGCTTGTGGAGGCGCGCGAGGGACCGCAGGAGGGTCGACTTGCCGGAGCCGTTGGGGCCCAGGAGGGCCGTCACCTCGCCGCCGCGCAGGTCGATGTCGGCGTCGTGGACGACGGTGTCGCCGAAGTAGGCGAGTCGGAGGGCGCGGCCGCTCAGGCCTGCGTCATCTGGCATGTAGGTAAGGCTAACCTACGGTGGTCTCGATTGCATCTCGCCAGGTCACAGAGTGGAAACACTCGGTGGGGGTTGCGTCCCCGGCGTCTTGGTGGCAATGAATCCCGTTCGCGCCCAAACCTTCCCTAGTCCGGTGAGGACGCGCACACCACGCGTACGGGTGAATACCGGCGGGTCGGTCTGGACTCGGACGTGCCGCGTGGGGTCGACTGGTCCTTGGCAGGTTCGCGCCGATGCACCCCGTGTCGGTGCGGCACGCAGGAAAGGACGAACATGACACCGAATGCGAAGGTGGGGCCTTCGAGTGTCGCCATCATCGACGACATCTGGACCGTCGAGCGCGTCAAGCAGCTCGGCGTGATGACGAACGTGGAGACCGCCGCGCAGATCCTCGGGATCGGGCGGACGGTCGCGTACCGGCTGGCCAAGGACGGCGACTTCCCCGTCCAGGTCCTCCGGATCGGCCACAGCTACCGGGTCCCGGTGCTGCGACTGCTGGAGGTGCTCGGCGCCGACGGCGACCGGATCGACTGAGCGGCAGGAGGCTCGGTCGTTCACAACCGCATAGGTGAACGCGAAGCGGCGGCGCGGCCCACGGGGAGGAGGGGCGCGCCGCCGACTTCGTCCATCATCGCTTGCGACGTTTGTCTTTGTGCTGAAAATGCACGAAGAGACGGCCGAAGTTCTTGGAGTCCTTGTCGACCCGGTGGTACAGGGCCTTGATCTCCTTCTGGTCCAGGAACCTCAGGACCTTCTTCTTGAGCTGGCCCGAGCCCTTGCCGGGGATGATCTCGACGAGGTCGATCTTCTTCGCGACCGCCTCGTCGATGACGTCCCGCAGGGCCTTCTCGATCTGGTCGCCCTTGTTGAAGATGTCGTGGAGGTCCAGCACCAGTTTCGCCATGACCGCAGCCTAGGCGTCCGCGCTCTCGGCGGACGGCTCGTCCGTGCCCTTGGTGGACGGCGCGTCCGTGCGCCGGATGTCCGGCTCGATGTAGATGAGCTTCGCCTTGGGGACGGCGGCGCGGATGCGCGCCTCGGCGGCGTCGATCTCGGCCGCGACCTGCTCGCCGGTCTCGGACCGGTCGATGCCGACCTTGGCGGCGACCAGCAGCTCGTCGGGGCCGACGTGCAGGGTCTTGAGGTGGATGAGGCTGCTCTTGCCGTCCTCGGTGATCGCGCCCTCGATGGCCGCGATGTCCTCGTGCGTGGCGGACTCGCCGATGAGCATGGAGCGGATCTCGATCGCCAGGACGATCGCGATGCAGACGAGGAGCACGCCGATGCTCATGGTGCCCAGGGCGTCGAAGAGCGCGTTGTGGGTGATCCAGGTGAGGCCGACGCCGAGGAGGGCGAGGATGAGGCCGACGAGCGCGCCGATGTCCTCCAGGAGGATCACGGGCAGCTCGGGGGAGCGGGAGCCCTTGATGAACTGGACCCAGCTCTGCTTGCCGCGCACCGCGTTCGACTCCTTGACGGCCGTGCGCAGCGAGAACGACTCCAGGACGATCGCGATGACGAGGACGACGACCGCCACGAGCGGCGTCGTCAGGCCGTGCTCGGTGTCCTGGAGCTTGTGCCAGCCCTCGTAGAGCGCGTACACGCCGCCGATGGAGAACAGGACGATCGAGACGATGAACGCGTAGATGTAGCGTTCGCGCCCGTACCCGAACGGGTGGGCGGGGCTGGCGGCCTTGCGGGACGCCTTGCCGCCGATGAGGAGCAGGACCTGGTTCGACGCGTCCGCGACCGAGTGGACGCCCTCGGCCAGCATCGACGCCGAGCCGGTGATCCCGGCCGCCACGAACTTGCTGATCGCGATGCCCGTGTTGGCCAAGAGGGCCGCGACGATCGCCTTGGTGCCGCCTTCTGCTGACATGCGCCCGTTGTTCCTTCCATCATGCGTGCGCACGCAGCATGCGGCGCAGAACGAGTCTGTCATGGCGTCGCAACCGCCCGGCGGGCGATCGGTCGGCGTCTCATTCGGTTGTGAACGCTACATGCGTACGGGTGGACGGTGGGCCCCCGCGGGCTCTACCCTTGCAGCAGGCGACGCCCCGGGAGCACAACGCGCTTCCGGTCAGGGAAAACGCCCGTACACCGCCAAGGGGACCTCAGTTCCCCGGCCGAACGCCCTCCGCGGCTTCAGCCCCTGTACGGACGCCTCCCGTGTCGCCGACGCGCGGACCGAGTGGTGGACCGGTTCCGGCAATACGACCCGCAAGGGTCCTGCCGAGAACCGACTCTGAACCGCTTGGAGCGCCGCCGTGACCACCCTCGACCGCCCCCTTTCCTCTGCCGCCGCCACCGGCCGCGAGCCGTCCCCGGGCACCGCCGCGCCCGAGCGCGCGACGCCGAAGCAGTGGCTCGCCGTGGCCGCCGTCTCCCTCGGCGTCTTCGTCGTCATGACCTCCGAAGTGCTCCCTGTGGGCCTCCTCACGCCGATCAGCGCCGAGCTGGGCGTCAGCGAGGGCACCGCGGGCCTCATGGTCACCGTCCCCGGCCTCGTCGCGGCCATCGCGGCGCCGTTGAGCATCGTGCTCACCCGCAGGGTCGACCGCCGCCTGGTGCTCATCGCCCTCGCGGTGCTCGTCGCGGGCGCGAACATCGGCGCGGCGACCGCGTCCGGGTTCGGCCCGCTGCTGGCCGCCCGCGTCCTCGTCGGCGTCTCGATCGGCGCGTTCTGGGCCGTCGCCGGCGGCATCGCGCTGCGCCTGGTCCCGAAGGCGGATGTGCCGCGCGCGACCGCCGCGGTCTACGGCGGCATCGGCGCCGCCACGGTCCTCGGCGTCCCGGCCGGGACGCTCATCGGCGACGAGTTCGGCTGGCGCGCGGCCCTCGTGGCGCTCATGGTCCTCGCCCTGGTCGCGATGGCCGCGATCGCGCTGCTGGTGCCGAAGCTCCCGTCGAACACCGCGGTCTCGTTCGCCTCGCTCCCGAAGCTGGTGCGCCGCAACCGGGCCGTGCGCACCGGCCTGGCGCTGACGTTCTTCATCGTCACCGGCCACTTCATCGCCTACACGTTCATCAGCCCGATCCTCCAGGCCAACGGCCTGCCCGCCTCGCAGGTGAGCGGCCTCCTCCTGGCGTTCGGCGCGGCCGCGCTGGTCGCCACCGTCGCCTCCGGCTCGCTCATCGGCAGGCACCTGCGCGGCACGCTCGTCGCGCTCGGGGTCACGATGGCCCTCGGCATGGCGCTCATGGCGTTCGCGGTCGGCGACCTGTTCTCCGCCACCGCAGTGCTGCTGCTGTGGGGTGCGGGCTACGGCCTGGTCTCCCCGGCCGTCCAGACCTGGTACATGAACGCGGTCGAGCCCGGCGAGGTCGAGATCGCGACCTCCCTGAACACGGTCATGTTCAACCTGTCGATCGCCGCGGGCTCCTTCGCGGGCGGCTTCGCGGTCGACCGTTCCGGTCCGGTCTCGGTGGCGTGGATCGGTGCGGCCCTGCTGGTCCCGGTGGTCGTGATCGCGCTCAGGTCCGCACGGCGACCCTTGTAAGGCGCCGGTCGGTCCACTGCGCGAGGGCCGCGAGGCAGAACGCGGCGAGGAGCACCAGGGCCGTGTTGAGCGCGGCCCGCGGGTAGCCGAGTTCGGCGGCGTCGAGGAACGGGTACGGGTACCAGCCGGTCTGCGCGCCGCGCGCGAACGTGTACGCGATCCAGGCGACCGGCCAGAGGAACGCCAGCCAGGCCGTCGTCCCGTCGGCCTGCCCGCGCGGCCCGAACACGAGCCAGCCGATGAGGAACGCGACCGGGCTGACGTAGTGGAACGCCGCGTTCACGGCCCACGCGACACCCGTCGGATGGATCAGCGGGGCCAGGACCAGGGCGAACACGATCCCGGTGATGACGATGCCGAGCAGCGCGTCCAGGTGCAGCACCCGCCAGAGGCGGCCGTCGCGGTCGGGGCGCAGCGCGAGCAGCCCCGAGGCGAGGAGCACGAGGAGGTTGCTCTGGATCGTGAAGTAGCTGAACAGCTGGACGAGCCGCATTGGGACGCTCTGGTGCACCGTGGGGTCCGTGGCGTTCACGTCGGTTCCGCCCTGCACGACCAGGGCCACCTGGGCGATCATGGCGGCCAGGACGATCGCGAAGATCCCGCCGTGCCAGACCCGGCTCGCCCGCTTCCGCTTCGCTCTCATGCCGCGGAGCGTACGACGGGATCGGTCAGAGGAGGACCGGTTCGCGCCGGAACGGTTCGGTGGCGGGGTCGCAGGCCGGGGTCTGCTTGCGGAACTGGCCCGGAGGCGTCCCGAAGTCGCGTTTGAACGCGGCCGCGAACGCGAACTCGGAGGCGTACCCGACCTGCCGGGCCACGGTCGCGAGCGGCGCGTCGGTGTCGGCGAGGAGCCGTGCGGCGAGCGTGAGCCGCCACGAGGTGAGGTAGGCGAGCGGCGGCTGGCCGACCAGTTCGGTGAACCGCCGCGAGAACGCCGACCGCGACAGCCCCGCGACCTCGCCGAGCGACGCGACGGTCCACTGCCGTGCGGGGTCGGCGTGGACCGCTTCGAGGGCGGCCGCGATCGAGTGGTCGGCGAGCGCCGCCGCCCACCCGCCGAAGCCGCATTCGGCGGTGCCGGGGCCGAGGAGCGCCCGCAGCAGGTACATGAGGACGGCGTCGAGGAGCGCGGGCACGAGGGTGTCGCCGCCGCGCAGTTCGGCGGTGAGTTCGGTGTCGAGCATGGCGATCGTGCTCGCGAGTTCGGGTCGCGCGCCCGGGTCGGACGGGATGTGGACGAAGTCGGGGAGCCCGCCGATGAGCGGGTGGGTGCGGTTGGGGGCGAGTTCGTATGCCACGCAGAGCATCACGTGCGTGGCGTCGGGGTCGTCGAAGCGGATCACGGCCCCGTCGGGGCTGTGGCCCGGCCGGCAGCGCGGCCCCGGCGGCGTGTCGGGGGCGTCGGCGACGAGGTGCGCGCTGCTGCGGGGGACGACCAGGGCGTCGCCGGGCCCGAGCTTGAAGACCTCGCCGTCCTCGGTGACCGCGACGGCGGTGCCGCGCACCATGAGCTGCACGCCGAAGCCGTTGAGGCGGCCGAAGCAGTGGTCCGACCACGGTGCGGCCCTGGCGAAGCGGGCCGCGAACGGCCGGCCGGTCCGCAGCACCGTCATGACATCGCTGAGCACGTCCATCGGTGAAGCCTAGCCGGGCCGGGACGATCGGACATGAAGCGAGGACGCTCGCGGATTGGCGTGCGGCCCTGCGGAATCTACCGTCGATGATGTTCCCCGGAAACGAAGCCCAAGGCAGTGGAGACAAATGATGTCCAAAATCGACAGTGAAGCCCCGTCCGAGGCGCGCCGCGCAGTCCCGGTCTGGCGTCCGCGGCTCATCGCCCTCGTGGCCGCCGCCGTCGCGGCCGGCCTGACCGCCGTGGTCGCCTCGGCCGCAGGCGTGGAGATGCAGGCCGCGAACCCCGGCCAGGAACCGATCGAGGTCGGCTTCGTCCCCGGGGCGTTCATGACCCTGATCGCGGGCGGCCTCGGCTGGATCGCCCGCGCGCTCCTGGACCGCTTCGCCCCGCGGAAGGCCGTGCTGCTGTGGCTCATCGGCGCCGGCGTCGTGTTCGCGGTCGAGATGGTCCCGCCGTTCTACACCGAGGCCACCACCGGCACGCGGATCGTCCTGATCGCCATGCACGTGGTCGTCGCGGCGGTCCTCGTCCCAGTCTTCGGCCGCCGCCGGCCCGAAGCCTGACAGGCGACGTGCGGGCCGGCCGGGCAGACGGGACCCGGCCGGCCCGCGTTTCTCATCCTCAGCAGTAGAGATTGGCTCCCGGGGCGACGCCCAGGATCGAGGTGAAGGACTGGTAGTTGCTGACGCGGCTCTGGACCTGGGCGGGGTTGCCGCCGTTGCACTCGATCGAGCCGTTGATGGACCGGATGGACTCGCCGAAGCCCGCGCCGGAGGTCATCGCGGTGTGGCCGGTCATGGTGCCGGGGCCGCTCTGGGTGTTCCAGTACCAGAGGGCGGTCTGCCATGCGACCGTGGCGTTCTGCTCGACCAGCCACGGGTTGGTCAGCAGCGGCAGGCCGAGGGCGCTGCCCGCGGCGTTGTAGTTGAAGTTCCAGCTCAGCTGGATCGGGCCGCGGCCGTAGTAGGCGGCCTGGCCGGCCGGGCAGCCGTAGGACTGGCTCCAGTCGCAGTAGTGGGGGTAGTTGGCGGTGTTCTGCTCGACGATGTGCCAGAGGCCGCCGGTCTCGTGGGAGACGTTCGCGAGGAACGCCGCGACCTCCTGCTTCTGGACGGTGGCGCTGCCGGTGTTGCCGAACGCCGGGTAGGACGCGGTGGCGTTGACGAAGCCCTGGTAGGTGTAGAAGGAGTTCCGGTTCGGGAACATCTGGTTGAACTGGGCCTCGGAGACGTCGAGCCCGGCGGGGGTGCCGGGGTCGGTGGAGCCGCCGCCGCAGGCGACCGGGTTGCGCCAGACGCCCCACTGGCCGGTGGTGCCGGGCGTCTCGCCCTGCGTCCACCACTGGGCGGTCCAGTTCTGGCCGCCGTAGGAGGCGACGTTGCCCTGGGTGTAGACGGAGCTCGCGTTCCACGCTGCGGCGCAAGCGGTCTGGGCATTGGCGGTGGACGCCGAGATCCCGGTGGCCAGGGCCAGTGCGAAGACGAACGAACCGATCAGTGCGAGCACTTTCCGGCGGGGTCGACGGAGCATTGGATCACCTCATATCATAAAGAAGCCTTCCTTATAGATAAATGTAACTTTATCCTCGGAACGGCACAAGAGCCTGCAAACGGGTTCCTGCGGAAATTCCTAGACGGCGACGGTCAGCGGCCGTCCGAAGCGGACCGGCACGCCCGGCGAGTACAGCACGCTCGCAGGAGCCGCCCCGAGCTTCGCGAGCCCCGCGGCGGCCACCAGGTTCTCCTCGCATTCGAGGAGCTCCGCCCGGTGCAGCGGCCACCGCGGATGCACGTTCGGTATGTACCGCAGCCGCCCCGCGATCACCGTGTGCAGTCCCCATCGCGCCGTGAGGAAATGCTCCAAAGCGGTCGGCTCCGCCAGCGCCTCGCCCTTGCGGACCTTGATGCGGCTGTACAGGTCCCGCGGCCCCGGCCAGCGCCGGTCACTGCGGTACGCGACGGTGTCTCCCTCGTGGCGGATGCCCATCCGCGACCACACGTACGGCAGCCGGAACCCCGTCCGCGCCGCCAGCACCGGCACCAGCCGCGCCGCCTCCAGGGACCGGAACACCACGCCCCGGCGGCCCTCGCCGTCGACCGAGTACAGCCGCACGTTCGTCTCCGGGAACGTCCCGAAGTACGGCGTCCCCGGCAGTGAGAACCAGCCGACCCGGTGCATCCGGAACGGCACCAGCCCCGCATAGGCGGCGCCTTCGAACAGGTCGGGCACCGTCCCGGGCGGCAGCAGCCGCGCCACCGCCGCCGGCTCGACCTCCCAGTGGACGAACGCCAGCTCCAGCCACGACTGCGTCATCAGCGTCCGGCCGATCGCCCGCGGCGCCTCGGCCGTGACCGGTTCGGGTTCCACGCGAGGCGCCCTAGACCGGGACCGCGCCCGTGTCCGGGTCGCGGGCGGTGATGCAGTACTCCAGGCCCGCCGGGTCCCGCAGGACCTGCCACCAGTGGTGGCGCCGGACCGCGGTGGCGCCCAGGGCCACATGCCGCTCGGTCTCGGCGTCGACGTCGGAGCACGCCAGGTCCACGTGCGCGGCGCTCGACCGGCCCCGCTCGGCGGTGTCCAAGCGCTGCAGCAGGAACCGCAGCGGCAGGTCCGGCGGTGAGATCAGGCGCCGGAACTCCAGCGACCGCGTGCCCGCCTGCGGCCAGCCCGTGAGGCTCTGCCAGAACACCAGCTCGTGGTCGAAGGCCTGCGGCGGGACGTCCACGCACAGCTGGTCGGCTCGGGAGCGCTGGCCGCCGGGCCACGACTCGGGGGCGGGCACTTTGGCCTCGCCGTGGTGGCGGACCAGGCAGAACGCGAAGCCGCCGGGGGAGCGGAGGACGACCAGGCCCGGTTCGGCGAACACGGGGGCCGCGCCGAGCACCTGCGCCCGTTCGGCTTCGGCCTCGACGTCGTCGACGTGCAGGTCGAGGTGGTTGCCGCCCTTGCCGTCCCGGACCCGCTGCACCCGCAGGTACGGGTCGCCGCCCGGCGGCACCAGGGTCGCGAACTCGCCCTCGGGGCCGCGGCGCGGCGACAGGGCCGAGCCGGTCGCCTTGAGCCAGAAGGCGATGCCGTCGTCGGCGCGGTCGGCGGGGAAGTCCCAGAACGCGGTGGTCCATCGAATCGCCATGTCCAGAGACTAATACGGATGGCGACGAGATTTCGCGTTCCCGCGTCTTCGGGCCCGTTGCGGTGGTATGGGCCCGCCTCCGGTCCTCAGCCCGGACTGCCCGTTTCCCCAGCTTCCTCGCAGGTCGGCGATTAGGTTGGGAATGTGGACGATTTCAAGAGGGCGGGCAACGCCGTCCACGGTGCGCGGCGCGTGTGGGTGCCGCTGGCCGTGGTCGGCGTGCTGCTCGCGTTGACGGCCGTCGAGGGCCTCCTCGCCAAGGCCCTGCCCGACAGCGAGGCGCTCGCCGCGGGGACCGTGATCGAGTTCGGCAGCGACCGGCAGGTCTCGGTCCAGGTCGGCGAGGGCTGGACCCTCGACAAGGCCGCAAGCGACGTGAACAGCACGCTGGTCTTCCGGCAGGGCGACGTGGCCGTGCAGCTCAGCAGCATCGTGTTCTCCGCCGGGAAGCCCGACGGCGTCGACCAGATGTGGGACGGCATGGCGCGGACCCTGAAGATCGAGCAGTACGCGGGCACCGACGTGTGGCTCGGCGAGCCGACCGGGTTCGACACGAAGTCGATCTCCGGCGGCCTCTACGGGAGCCTCCAGGTCGGCACCGCCATCGGGACCGCGTTCGTCATGCCCGCCGAGGACGACTCGGAGGCGGTCGAGGCGCGGGTCCTCGGGCCCTTCGACGCCGACCAGGGGCACTGGGCCGCCGCCACGCAGATCATCGACTCCGTGGCCTTCGACGACGAGGGGGACGCATGACCGCCGCCGTTCAGCCCGCGGTGCTGCACCGGGCTTCCGTGGACTTCAGGTCCGTCGCGTTCTGGGCGATGATCGCCGTGTCGGCCTTCGGGCTGTGGACGCTGAAGAAGAACTTCGTGCCCGCGATGGCGGCCTTCCCGCCGAGCGCGGCGCTCAACACCGCCGTCCTGTGCCTGTCGCTGGCCGTCGGCATGTGGCTGGCCCGCCGGATCCTCCGGCCGGTGCAGGCCCCGCGCTGGTCGGGGACGTGGCTCGCGCTCATGTGGGGCGGGCTCGCCGCGTGCGGGCTCGCGGTCGTCCTGAACGGCCGCCTCGGCTCGGTCTGGTCCCAGGCCCTCGACCTGGAGGCCGCCGGGAAGTGGTCGGCCGCGCTCACCGCGCCGATCGACGAGGAGCTCGCGAAGGTCGCCGGGGTCGTTCTGCTCGCGGCCGTCTCGACGCACCTGGTGCGCAGCGCCGCCGACGGGCTCGTCTACGGCGCCCTCGTCGGCCTCGGCTTCCAGGTCGTCGAGAACTTCACCTACGGGCTCAACGAGATCGTGACCTCGGGCGGGGTCGACCCGTTCGCGGCGACGTTCCAGACCCTGTGGGTGCGGATCGTGCTCACCGGGATCGGCTCGCACTGGGCGATGAGCGCCGTCGCGGGCGCGGGCATCGGGTACCTGGTGAGCGCCTCGGGCCGGTCGGCGGCGCGGCGCATCTGGACCGCCTTGGGGTGCCTGCTGCTCGCGATGGCGATGCACTTCGTGTTCGACAGCCCGCTGCTCGGCGGGGTCGCCGGGACGCTGGCGAAGCCGGTGCTGAACTTCGTGATCGTGATGGCCGTCTTCATCGTGGTGCGCCGCGGCTTCCGGGCCCGCTGGGCGGTCGTCTCCGCTGAGGAGGTCGCGGCCGGGGCCCTCACCGAGGACGAGGCGGGGAGCCTGTCGCGGCGCCGCTCGCGCCGCCGGTACCTCCGCGCGTTCCACGGGAGGGAGCGCGAAGCACAGGCGCGCCTGCAGCGGCAGCAGTTGGCGCTCTTGGAAGAACGGGTCCCCGAACGCCTGCCGGCCGCGGCGGCGGGTCCATGGAGGGACGCTGTCGCGGCGGCCCGGGCTTTGAATTGAGCGTGTCACGGAGGGTCTCCGCAAATCGGACCCCCGGGGACCCCCCATTTCAATGCTGCCAGGGAGGTCCGACGTTCCCGGTTCGAACAGCGCCCGCTCAGCGGAAGCTGAACGCCGCCCGATCGAGCTGCACCGACCCGGGGCACAGGAACGAGCCCTGGACCTTCTTCCCCGTGTAGGGCCCGCCCACGTACTTTCGGGGCAGGGTTTCGCGGGACTGGCCCTCGCGCTGGAAGACCACATCGGTCGCCTCGTACCCGCACGTGAACCCGAGCTTCGCGCCGACGATGCGGATGACGTCCGCCGTCGCGGTCCCCTCCGCGTCGTCGAAGGCGATCGATGTGTCGCGCCCCAGCCGGAAGTCGATGCTGCCGGAGCAGTCGAAGTCCACATCGTCGGAGTCGATCCGGACCTCCGCAGGCGGGGCCGCACCCACCGGCACGTCCCGGACCTCGCACGTGCCCTTCCGCTCCGAGAGCGTGATGTCGGCGGCGTGCCCGGCCTCCCCGGCCGGAGCCGGGGCCGCAATGATGAGCAGGAGCGCGGCGGCGGCCGCGGCGATGAGCGGGAAGCGGAGTCGCAAGGGGATCGGACCTCTCTCGTGCAGGGCGCATCGGATCGAACGCCTCGGATCGTAGCCGCCGAATATCCGGTTCATCCTCGTTTCAAGGGAATCCTGTCGGCGTCCGGCGATACCGAAGCAGGGCCCGCCGCGACCAAAGTATCGCCCCGCACTCCCGTTCCCCTCCTTCCGAACTAGTCCTTCAGGATTACGTTTCCGCAGGTAGGAAGGCATATTGTAGGCTGGGTCCGTTCGCATCCAACGGAAAGGCGGCGGCCCGATGCCCACCGAGAAGACCACCGGCGACCGCACCGTCGTCGCCGACGCGCCCTGGACCGTCCCGGCCGTCTACACCGTCCTCCCCATCCTCGGCGCCGCCCTCGGCTGGGGCCTCACCCTCGTCGCCGAATGGATCACCGGGCTCTCCTGGTTCCCCTTCCAAGGCCTCTTCGAACTCTTCCTGCGCCTCCCCGACCCCGTCGAACTCCTCGCCGGCATCGCACTCGGCCTCGGCGTCGGCGTCTTCCTCGCCCTGTGGGTCCACAACGAGATGCTCACCGTCACCGTCGACCGCGACGGCATTCGCCTCAAACGCGGCGACTTCGACGAAGCGATCCCACGCGGCGACGTCGCCTCCGTGTTCGTCGACGACAAACTCCTCGTCGTCCTCGGCCACCGCCGCCAAGAACTCGCCCAAGTCCACTTCGACCTCAACCGCGACCAGCTCGCCGCCGCCCTGCGCCGCCACGGCTACGGGTGGCTCGGCGCCGACCCCTACGGCGCCCAGTTCAAACGCTGGGTCCCCGGCGCCGACGGCCTCCCCCGCGGCGCCGACGCCCTCCTCAAAGCCCGCGAGCACGCCGCCGAGAAGTCCAACGAGAGCGACCTGAAGGAACTGCGCGAAGAACTCGCCGCCATCGACGTCGTCGTACGCGACCGAGACAAGAAGCAGTACTGGCGCCTCGCCGACCCCGCCCAGACCCGGTAGCCCGACCCCGTCGATCGCCCGATGCGGAAGCGCCCCGCCGGTGGCACCATCGAGCGCATCCACCGGAAAGGCGCTCCCATGACCGTGCTGCTCATCTTCGGACTCGCGATCCTCCTCGCCGCCATCGTCCCCGGCCCCGACTTCGCCATGGTCGTGCGCAACACCGTCATGTCCGGCCGCGGCAGCGGCATGTGGACGGCCGTCGGCATCGGCCTCGGCATCGCCGTCTGGGTCGTCGCCACCTCGATCGGGCTCGCCGCACTCCTCGCCGCCTCCGCGCTGGCGTTCACCGTCGTCAAGCTCGCCGGCGCCGTCTACCTCGTGTACCTCGGCGTCCGCTCGATCATCACCGCCGTCAAGGAGCGCCGCCGCCCCGCCGCCGAGATCGAACTCGACCGCGAGATGAGCCGCTGGGCCGCGTTCCGCTCCGGCCTCCTGTGCAACCTGCTCAACCCCAAGGCCGCCGTGCTGTTCACCGCGCTCATGCCGCAGTTCCTCGGCACCGGCGAGGACGGGCTCGTCATCGCCGAGCTCGCGGCCGTCGGCATGGCCGTCTGCGCCGGGTTCTACCTCGCGCTCGCCAACCTGATCGGGCTGATGCGCACGATCCTGGAACGCCCGAAGGTGCGCGCCTGGCTCAACGGCGCGACCGGCGCCGTCATGGTCGCACTGGGCTTTCGCGTGGCCGCGAACTGAGGCCCGTTCCGTTGCGGGCCATGGCGGGACCTACTCGCGGGGGAGCCGCTCGCGGGCGCCCGGAAGCGATGAGGTGAGATAGCAACGCGGTGGCCGGCCGACCGGACCTGCGCGCTTGCGGGAGTGCGCGGAACCGGCAGACCGGCCGCCGTTCCTGTGCGCGCGGAACGGAACCGAGTGGCGAAAACGCTTTCGCGCCTGCACAATCTCCCCATGAACGAATTCGAGCTGGAAGCCGAGATCGCGGCCTACTACGAGCAGGGCGGCGAGCGGGAGCGCCTGAGCCGCAACGCCCGCGGCCGCCTGGAGTTCGCCCGCATGCAGGACCTGCTGCGGCGCCTCCTGCCCGGCGAGGGCCTGGACGTCCTCGACGTCGGCGGCGCGACCGGCGTGCACGCCTCCTGGCTCGCCGCCGACGGCCACAAGGTGACCCTCGTCGACCCCGTCCCGAGCCAGGTCGCGGTCGCCGCCGGACTCCCCGGCGTCGACGCGCTCGTCGGCGACGCCCGCGACCTCCCTTGCGGGGACGCCGCTTTCGACGCCGTGCTCCTCATGGGCCCGCTCTACCACCTGACCGACCGCGAGCACCGCGTCCAGGCGGTCGCCGAGGCGCGGCGGTGCGCGCGCCCGGGCGGGATCGTCGCGGCCGCGACCATCAACCGCACCGCGGGCTGGTGCGACTACCTGCTGTTCCAGGCGGGCGGCAGGGACAAGGGCATCGGCCCCGAAGCGAGCCTGCGCGTCATGCGCGAAGGCGTGCTGCGGTATTCGGACCAGGACATCTTCACCACCGCCTATCTGTCGCACCCCGGCGAGGTCGCCTCCGAGTTCGAGGATGCGGGCCTCGCCGCTCCCGACCAGTACGCGGTGCAGGGGTTCCCCGGGTACATTCCCGAACTCGAAGGCCTCGTCGACAACGAAGAGGTCCGCGAGCACCTCATGGAGGGCCTGCGGATCATCGAGCGCGAACCGTCCCTGCTCGGCGCCTCGAACCATCTGCTCACGGTCGCCGTCGTCCCCGAGTAGCCGCGGGGCGCCCGCCGGGCGCCCCGCCACCGGTTGAGACGGTTCACGCGGCCGACATCCGGCGGCGCTAGGGTTCTCTGCCATGTGGAACCGCAGCTTTCTCATCCTCCACGGCGTGGAGAACCGCAGGCCCGCAGGGCACTGGCAGCACGAACTCGCCCTCGCCCTGCGCGGGCGCGGCGAGCAGGTGTTCTACCCGCAGCTGCCGGACACCGACCGGCCCTCGCTCGAATCCTGGACCGAGGCGATCCTCGCCGAGCTCGCGCTCATGCGCGGCGAGAAGGTCGTCGTCTGCCACAGTCTCGCCTCCACCGCCTGGCTCCACGTCGCGGCCGCCGCCCCGGCCGCCGCCGACCGCCTGCTCCTGGTCAGCCCGCCCGGGCCGGCCGCCTTCGACTGGGACGTCATCGCCGGGTTCGACCCCAGCGGCCTCGACTTCGGCGACTTGAAGCTCTCGGACCGGACCCCGCGCCTGGCCTGCTCCGACGACGACCCGTACTGCGTCGAGGGCGCCGCCGAGGTCTACGGCCGCCCGCTCGGCTGCGACGTCGACGTCGTCCCCGGCGCCGGCCACATCTCGCTCGACGACGGCTACGGGACCTGGCCCTCCGCGCTCGCCTGGTGCCTCGATCCCGCGGAGCGGTTGGCGCCCAACCGCTGAGGTTCCCGCCGGGTCGCGTTCGGGGGCTTCCCAACCCGCTGCGGCGGTGCCAGACTGAACAGGCCCTCAGGGCCATGAATGCACAGTCTCGGGACGCGAGCGCACAGGGAGGCGCCATGCGATGGGTCCGGATCGCCGTCATCGGCGCGTTCCTGCTGGCCGCCGCGACCGCCGCTGTGGCCGGCAGCCTCGCCGGCCGCGACGCCGCGCCCGAGGCCGCC
>NZ_QFRW01000312.1 GCF_003265355.1 Glycomyces dulcitolivorans
CAGGAACCGCCCGGCCTCGCGCGCGTCGAGCTGGCGCAGCTCGACCGGGTGCGCGCCCTGCGCGAGGAGCCCGTAGAGGCGGTCGCGGCTGGTGACGACCGCGGCCGTGCCGGGCCCGCCCGGCAGGAGCGGGCGCGCCTGCGCGGCGTCGCGGGCGTTGTCGAGGACGATGAGGACCCGCTTGTCCGCCACCAGGCTCCGGTACAGGCCGAACTGCGCGTCCGGTTCCTTCGGGACCGACCCCGGCGGCACGCCGAGGGCGCTCAGGAACGCCCGGACGGCCTCGCCCGGCTCCGTCGGCTGCCCCATCGGGTCGAAGCCGCGCAGATTGACGTAGAGCTGGCCGTCGGGGAAGCGCCCGGACACGCGGTGCGCCCAGTGGACGGCGAAGGAGGTCTTGCCGACCCCGGCGGTCCCGGACACCGCCGCCACCACCGCGGCCCCCGCATCCAGCAGTCCGTCGAGCTCGCCGAGTTCGGCTGCACGCCCGGTGAAGTGCACCGGGGCGGCGGGCAGTTGGCGCGGCACCGTCCGCGCGGTCGCCTCGGCGCGGGGCGAGGCGGGGCGCTGGAGTCCCGGGTCGGCGTCGAGGATCCGCCGGTGCAGCCGCTCCACCTCCGGCGAGGGCGCGATGCCGAGCTCGGCGTCCAGGAGGTGCTGGAGGCGCCGGTAGGCATCGAGCGCCTCGGCCTGCCGATCGGACCGGTACAGCCCGAGCATGAGGAGCCGCCACAGGCCTTCGCGCAGCGGGTGCGCGGCCGTCAGGTGCTCCAGTTCCGACACGTCGGCCGCTCCCAGGTCGAGCTCCGCGCCGAGGCACTGCTCGGTCACGTCGAGTCGCAGCCCGTCGAGCAGCCGCGCCCGCTCCCGGACCGCGGGCACGTCGACCCCGGCGAACGCCGCGCCCCTCCAGAGTCCGAGGCCCTCCCGGAACGCCGCGACCGCCTTCTCCGTCGCACCGTCCCGCAGTGCGGCGCGCCCTTCCGCCGACAGCGCCTCGAAGCGGTGCGCGTCGACCGTTCCGGAGGCGGCCTCCAGCGAGTATCCGCCGCCGCGGGAGCGCAGGGCCGCGCCGCCGTCGAGCCCGCGCAGCTCCTTGCGGACCTGGTACACGTACGCGCGCAGCGTGGCCGGGGCGCCGCTCGGCGGCCGTCCGGCCCAGAGCTGCTCGATCAGCCAGTCCCGCTCGCAGATGCGGTTCGCGCGGACCAGGAGCAGCGCCAGGAGCGCGCGCGGCTTGGATCCCGCCGGCGTCGCCGCCCGCCCGTCCACCACCAGTTCCATCGGCCCCAGTACCCGGAACCGCACCGTAGTCGCATCCATGACCCCTCGCAGGCCGTCCCTCGGCGACCTCTGGGGTCGACGCGAAAGCCCTTCCGCGACAACCGGACAGGTCGACAATGTGTGCGCACCACAGCACCGTCACGGTATCACCGCTCCCACCCGTGCGAACGCCGGTGGACGGCGTCGGAGCCTACTGTTCGGTACCTTTCACCTGGCGTCTCCCATCATTCGACGCCGTGTTCCCCGAACGAGGAGAGAGTGTTGCCCGCGCCCAGAAAATTCACGAGAGAGCGATTGCAGTCCACCGCCCTCGCCATCGTCGACGAGCACGGCCTGGCGAGCCTGACCATGCGCAGCCTCGCCGCCGAGCTCGGCACGGGCGCGATGACCATCTACAACTACGTCGACGGCCGCTCCGGCCTCGAATCGCTCGTGACCGAGGCGGTCATGATCCAGTCGACCTGGGAGGAACCCGAGAGCGGCGACTGGCGCGACGCCGTCGCCGCCGTCGCCGAGGGCGTGCTCCTGGCCGTCCGCGACCACCCGAACGCCATCCCGCTCATGCTCGCCCGTGGTGCCCTCCACGAGTCGGCGCTGGCGCCCGCCGAGGCGATGCTCGCCGGGCTCCACCGCGGCGGCTACAGGGGCGCCGAGCTGCTGGTGGCGTTCCGCGTCGTCTCGGGGTTCGTCTCGGGCTTCGCGCAGGTCGAGCTGGCGGCCCCGCGGCCCGAGCCGGACCCGGGGCCCGGTCTCGACGAGGAGCGGTTCCCGAGACTCGCCGAGATCGGCGCCGCCGCAGGGGAATCGGACCCGGTGACCCGCTTCCGTGCCGGGCTGCGCCTCATCTTCAGAGGCCTGGAGCCGTAGCACCCTGGACGCCGCGGTCCCGACCCAGACCAGTGGGCCGGGACCGCGGCGTCGGGCCCCGGCACCGACGGCTTTCGGTGCGCGCACCGCCGGTGCCGAAGACGATCGGAGCCCGGTCGAACAGGTCGGCCACGCAGCCCCACCGACCGCTGGCGAACCCGTATACGTACTCCGTACGTGAACAATGCGATTAAACCACGTACGGAATCCAAGGGTGCCAACGGGATGGACGGTGAAAACCGCGAAAGCCCGAATCCGGGCATGAAAAAAGTGCCGCTAGTCGTACTAGCGGCACCTGAAGTGGTGCTCGATACTGGGATCGAACCAGTGACCCCTCGCGTGTGAAGCGAGTGCTCTCCCGCTGAGCTAATCGAGCGTGACGAGGCACAACTGTACCGGATTCGGTCTCGGCGGGCGTTGGTGGGGGGTTGGGGATTGCGCCGGTCACAGGTGGGCGGGCGCTTGACAGGGCTTGCCGAGGTTGATAGGTTTCGATGCGTTAAATCGTTTCAATTGGGGCCATGGTGCGTCCCCTCGGTTGCGCCGGGCCTCGAAGACGAGGAGCCCCTTCGGTGAATTCCCCTAGAAGATTTCGCAGGGCTGTGGCGGTGTCGCTGGTCGGTGTGCTGGCCGGCGCCGGGTTCACGGCTTCTGCGCAAGGTCATGGCGGCGGTGGCCATGACGATGAGATCCAGCTTGAGTACCTCGACCGCGGGCTCGTCGCGGCCGTGACCGAGGACGGTGTGTTCCTCAGTTGGCGGCTGCTGGCCGACGAGGTCACCGGTTATAACGATTCAGGTCTGACCGGGACCACCTTCAAGGTCTACCGGGACGGTCGGAAGATCGCAACGGTGACCGAGTCGACGAACTTCCTGGATACCTCGGGGGATCCGGGCTCTACCTACGAGGTCGTCGCCGTCAAGCGCGGGCCCGACGAGGTCTCGGACACCGTCTCTCCCTGGTCCGCCGGGTACCTGGACATTCCCTTGCAGAAGCCCGCCGACGGGGTCACGCCCGCCGGCGAGGCGTACACCTACAAGGCCAACGACATCAGCCCCGGCGACCTCGACGGGGACGGGGACTACGAGTACGTCGTCAAGTGGGACCCCTCGAACTCCAAGGACGTCTCGCAGGTCGGCTACACCGGCATCGTCTACCTCGACGCGTACACCCAGGAAGGCGAGCTGCTCTGGCGGATCGACCTCGGGGTGAACATCCGGGCCGGCGCGCACTACACCCAGTTCGACGTCTACGACTTCGACGGCGACGGCAAGTCCGAGGTCATGCTCAAGACCGCCCCCGGCACCAAGACCACCTCGTACGTCAAGGGCCGCGAGGAGTACATCACCCTGCCCCGTGACGACCGGCGCGCCGGGGTCACGCACCAGGACGACTACCGGATGTCGGCCGCGGACTACTACGACCACCTCGTGGAGGTCTTCCGCGGGTGGGACCAGCATCCTGAAGTTCTGAACGGGGACTGGCCCTCCACCATTGAGGCCGCCCTCGGGGCCGACGCCCAGTTCGACTTCGCCTATCCGTTGTCGCAGGCGGATGCGGAGACGCTCGCGGACTACTTCATCGACGTCTACGCGCCCTCCCGTTCCGCGCGGAACCAGCTGCGCAACTTCAACGGCTTCGTCGTCGACGGGCCCGAGTACCTCACGGTCTTCAACGGCCGCACCGGGCTTGAGATGGACACCATCGACTTCCCGGTCGAGCGCGGCGACGACGGGCTCCTGTGGGGCGACTACGCCATGGCGCGCATCGAGCCGGGCAACCGGGTCGACCGGTTCCTCTCCGGCGTGGCCTACCTCGACGGGGAGCACCCGTCGGCGATCTTCGCCCGCGGCTACTACACCCGCACCACGATCACGGCAATCGATTGGGACGGCCGGAACCTCGAACAGCGCTGGCAGGCCGACTCCGGGCACGCCCCGATGTCGAACCCGTTCAACGGCTCGCCGCACGGCGTCGAAGGACCGGACCCGGAGTGGGGGACCCTCACCACCCAGGGCGACCACTTCATGCAGGTCGCCGACGTCGACGGGGACGGCAGGCAGGAGATCATCTACGGGGCCGCGACCCTGGACGACGACGGTTCGCTGCTCTATTCGAGCTACGACACCATGCCCTCCGGGTCCGCCAACCCCGGCGCGCTCGCGAAGCTCGGGCACGGCGACGCCCTGCACGTCGGGGACTTCGACCCGAACCGTGAAGGGCTGGAGATCTTCTCGGTCTTCGAAGGCGGCGTCTGGGCGCCGTACGGGTACGCCATGCGCGACGCCGAGACCGGCGAGGTCCTGTGGGGCGGCTACACCGGCCGCGACACCGGGCGCGGGATGGTCGGGGACATCGATCCGTCGATTCCGGGCCTCGAGGCGTGGGCCGGGCTGCCGCCGGACCAGGCCGGGAACCCCGAGGGGCTGTTCACCGTGACGGGCGAGCCGATCGAGAGCGCGGCGCCCGGCACGAACATGAGCATCCGCTGGGACGCCGACCTGACCACGCAGCTCGTCCACGGCGCCGACGCGGCGACCGTGGAGGAGACGACCATCCGGGACTACCAGGACGGCGTGGTCCTCGATGCCGAAGGGACCCTGACCAACAACTACACCAAGGGCAACCCGGGCCTGGTCGCCGACGTGCTCGGGGACTGGCGCGAGGAGCTGCTGGTGCGGACCGCCGACTCCAGTGCGATCCGCGTGTTCCTCTCGACCGAGGTCACCGACCACAAGCTGTTCACGCTCATGCACGACCCGCAGTACCGGGTCGGGGTCGCGAACCAGCAGACCACCTACAACCAGCCGCAGTACACGAGCTTCTACCTGGCTTCGGACATGGACTTCGGCGCCGTAGCGGTGCCCGACTTCTACACGCCCGGCCGGCACTAGACGGAATACGAGGAGGCGGGGCCCGGAAGGGCCCCGCCTCCCTTTTGTACGGTGCCGTGGCCGAATTGAGACATGGGATGATACGAGGAATTCACCTGTAGGCCTTGCGTAGGTCCAGGTGTTGCGGTTGAGTGAATACCGCCCCATCATCCCGCCTCTGGCGCCCCGCGCCGCGGCGATTAAAGCATTGGAGCTACCCCGTGCAGTCCCTCAGACGGCGTGCCCGACTCGCGGCGGCGGCCGCGGGTGCGGTCATCATCGGCGCCTCCGGGTTCCTCTTCGCGTCCCAGGCCCAGGCCCAGGTGGACATCGTCCACATCGGCGCGGTGCAGGGCTCGATCGAAGACGGCGACACGAGCTTCGCGTCCCCCCTCGCCGGCCAGACCGTGTTCGTCCAGGGCGTGGTCACCCAGGAGACCCTCGACCCCTCCGGCAACAAGGGCTTCTTCGTCCAGGAGAAGACCGGCGCCACCGACGGCGACCCGAACTCCTCGGACGGCATCTTCGTCTTCAACAACCAGTACTCGACGCTGCGCACGCTTGCCGGTTCGCCCGCGCGCACCGAGCTGGGCGCCAACTGGACCGTGAACGTCGGCGACGAGATCGTCCTGCGCGGCGTGGTCGGCTCCTACTTCGGGAACATCCAGTTCTCCGGCGGCTCAGCCTACGTCTACGACCTGGTCGAGACCGGGCTGGACCCGCTCGCCGAGGTCGAGTCGGTCGAGATCGACCCGCCGGACAACGCCAAGTCCTCCACCGAGTACATGCGCCGCCACCTGGGCATGCAGATGACCGTCCCGGCCGACTCGGTGGTCACCGCCGGCCGCGACGTCTACTCCTCGGGCGGCGAGGTCTGGGCCATGCGCGGCGACAGCGAAGCGGCCCAGCAGGACGGCTACGCCGCCCGCGCCTACCGCGACGCGCACCCGCTCGACACGGTCGAGGGCGCGTTCGACGACGGCAACGGCTACCTGTTCGTCATCGGCGACCTGGGCCTGCGCGCCACCGAGGGCACGACCGAGACGATCATCGCCCCGGCGAAGACGTACGACGTGATCACCGAGGCCGCGACCGGCGGCATCTACCTGTCGTTCGCGAAGTACGCCGTCGAGGTCTCCGAGGACCTGGTCCTCGAAGGGGGCCTTGAGCCTGCCGAGAACGAGCCGGTCGAGGCCGCGGGCCGCAACGAGGCCTCGGTGGCCTCGTACAACATCGAGAACCTGTACGACACGCGCGACAACCCGAACTCCGGCTGCGACTTCACCGGGAACACCGGCTGCACCGACCCCGAGGACCCCGAGGGGAACGTCAGCCCGCCGTTCGACTACGTGCCCGCGACCTACGACGAGTACGAGGCGCAGCTCCAGCGCCAGGCCGCGCAGATCGTGGAGGACCTCAAGAGCCCGGCGATCCTCATGACCCAGGAGGGCGAGGCCCAGGACGTCTGCTCGGTCAACCCCGCGTGGACCAAGGACTCCGACCTCGGCCAGGACCGCCTCGTGTGCGACCTGGTCAACACCGGTGACGCGAACACCGGCGGCGACGGCGCCCCCGACTCCATCCAGGAGCTCGCGCTCGTCATCGCCGAGTACGGCGGCCCGACCTACAAGGCCGTCGGCGACCTCGACTCGGCCGACACGCGCGGCATCATGACCGGCTTCCTGTACCAGCCGAAGCTGGCCGGCCTGTCGAACGTGAAGTCGTGGGACCCGGTCTTCGGCGACTCGCCCGAGATCGACTACCCGACCGAGCCCGACGCGATCAACGCCGACGTGCAGAACCCGAAGGCCCTCAACGCGGCCCTGCCGCAAGAGGTCATCGACCAGTGCACGAACTCGGGCGTCTACGCCTGCAACGGCTACGACGTCTTCAGCCGCGCCGCGCAGGCCGCGAAGTTCTACTTCAAGGACAAGCACGGCCGGCCCGTCAGCGAGATCTTCCTGATCAACAACCACTTCTCGTCGAGCCCGAACACCCGCGTGCTGCACCGCACCGAGCAGGCCAACTACCTGGCGGCGATCAGCGCGGCGATCCTCGACAACAGCTGGAAGGCGAAGGTCCTCGCCGGCGGCGACCTCAACGTCTTCCCGCGCCCCGACGACCCGTTCGCCGAGGGCCAGGTCATCTCCGGGGACTGGACCGGCCCGTCCGACCAGCTCGCCGGGCTCTACGAGGACTCGGGGCTGTGCCCGCTGTACGACGTGATGGTGGAGGACCACCCGCAGGCGGCCTACTCCTACACGTACATGGGCCAGACGCAGACCCTCGACCAGATGTGGGCGTCCCCGCGCCTGCTGCGCGAGATCGAGTCCGCGGCGACCGCGCACATCAACTCGGACTACCCGGCCGACGCGTGGGACTTCGGCGAGGAGCCCGCGTACGGGCGCTACGGGGTCTCCGACCACGACCCGTCCGTCGTGGTGTTCGACATCAAGTAGCTAGGCGCGTATAACGAAAGGGCGGGGGTCCACGCAGATCCCCGCCCTTTCGGCACTTTGCATTCAGTTTTAGAGGAGGAAGAAGTGGTCTGCCTTAGACCAGCTTCTTCGCGTTCACGATGGCGTCGGCCAGCGCCTGGATCGACTTGGCGGCCAGGCCGTAGGAGTACATCGGCTCGGCGTCCCACGCCACGATCTGCCCCTCCTGGACGGCCGGGAGGGCGGTCCAGGTCGGGAACTCGGTGAGCGCGTCGGGCTGGAGGGCCTGGACGCGCGCGTCGAGGAAGAGGATGTCGGCGGGGTACTTGTCGGCGTTCTCCCACGAGAGGGACTCGAAGTAGGAGCCGGTGTCCGCGTCGAGGTTGTCGGGGACGACGAAGTTGACGCCGAGCTCGGTGAAGAAGCGCATGTCGTTGCCCATGGCCGGGTTCGAGGCGTAGAAGATCTCGGCGGCCGCGGAGCAGGCGAGGACGGTGACGGGATTGGCGGCGGCGGCCTCGGTGAGGGCCGCGACGGCGGCGTCGTACGCCTCCTTGTTCGCGGCGTTCTGCTCGGAGGCGAGGTCGGCGCCGAGGCTCTCGGCCAGTTCGGCGTGGCGGCCGATGATCTGGTCCTGGGTGTTGGCGCCGTCGTCGGCGCTGAGGGCGACGACCTCGGCGAGCCCGGTGATGTTCTCCTGGGACTCGGCGGGGATGTACCAGAGGGTCGCCGGGTCGTAGTAGAAGTGCGTGAGCAGGACCTCGGGGCCCCAGGTGGCGTAGGCCTCGACGTCGAACTCGCCGTAGGTGTTGCCGAAGACTTCGAGGTCGGCGACGGGGAGGTTCCCGGCCTGGCCGGTGGGGGAGCCGTCCTCGTTGGTGGTGGGGCCGAAGACGGCCGGGACCTCGACGCCGAAGTCGTACAGGGCGGCGGCCATGCCGGTGTACGCCACGAGCTTGGTGGGGACGTGGTCGAGCTCGGAGGTGACGGGCTGGTCGTCGGTGAACTTCCAGGGGCCGGTCGACTCCTCGGTCGAGTCGGCGTCGTCATCGCCGCCGCCGCAGGCGGCGAGCGCGCCCGTCAGACCGAGGGCGCCGCAGCCCGCGAGCAGGCCGCGGCGGCCGAACTTTACCTTGTCGGCATCGAAAGCCATGTGTTTTTCTCCTTCGTGAAGGGGCGGGGGGCCGGACTGAGCGGTCGGAATGGGCAACGCCCGGCCGAACCGAGGTTAGGCTAGCCTAACCAGATTCCGACCCCCTGACCTGGGGCCTTCACGTGGCGTCAGCCACTAGAGCGGCTGCGCGGCCGTCAGCCCCTCGGCGATCCTCTCCAGCTCCACGGCCCCGCCGACGTGCGAATACACCGGCTCGGCGTTCCAGCCGTAGACCTGCCCGGCCGCCACCGCGGGGAGCGCGGCCCAGGTCGGCTGCTCGGCGAGGAGCTGCTCGGCGGTGAGGTTGCCGGTGCGCAGGTCCAGGAAGATCACGTCGGCCTCGTACTTGTCGACGTTCTCCCAGGACAGGAGCTCCCAGTAGTTGTTCTGATCGGGGTTCTCGGGCGTCACGAAGTCCACGCCGAGCTCGGCGCTCTTGGCGAGCAGGTTGAACGTGGGCGGGTTGGCGATGTAGAGCCCGTCGGGCCACGCGCCCACGGCGACGGCCTTGAGGGCCTTCTCGCCGGACGCGGCG
The DNA here is from genome assembly GCF_003265355.1 of Glycomyces dulcitolivorans. Classification (GTDB taxonomy): domain Bacteria; phylum Actinomycetota; class Actinomycetes; order Mycobacteriales; family Micromonosporaceae; genus Glycomyces; species Glycomyces dulcitolivorans. The sequence goes on from NZ_QFRW01000312.1 coordinate 9,151, forward strand.
GCCACGGCCCCGGCGGCGGCGCCGAAGCGCTCCACGGCCGCGGCGTTCTCCTCCGAGTCCAGATCCGCGCCGAGCGCGACGGCAAGGGCCGCATGGCGGTCGATGATCTCGTCGAGGCTCGGCAGCGACACCTCGATGCCGATGCCCGGGGCGAGCGACTCGACCTCTTCGAGCCGGTCCTCGGGCACGAACCACAGGTCGAAGCCGTCGTAGTAGTGGGAGACGATGAGCTCGGGGCCGAGCTCGGCGTACTTCTCGACGTCGAACTCGCCCCAGGCGTTGCCCAGGACCGTCAGGTCCGCCACCGGCATCCGCCCGGCCTGGAGGTCGGGCTGCCCGTCGGCGAGGGTGGTCGGCCCGAAGACCGCCGCGACCTCGACCCCGTAGTCGTACAGGGCCGCGGCGAGACCGGTGAACGCGACGACCTTGGTCGGGACCGACTCCAGCTCGACGTCCTCCCCGTCGCGCTCGTCGAGGAACGAGAACGGACCGGAGGCGCCGCCGGTCCCCTCGGGGTCCTCCTCCGCGCCGTCGGTGCAGGCGGCGAGCAGGGAGGCGGCGCCGAGTGTGCCGGTGGCGGCGAGGAGGCGGCGGCGGGAGAGGGCGGGATACGCGCGGAGTGGCACGGCGAACTCCTTCGGGGGTGATCGGTCATGGCGGGGTGGGCGATGGTTAGGTTAGCCTAAACAAAACCGCAGCCACTATCCCGCCGGAGTCCGCACTTGTCAACCGCGCACCGCGCCCCCGACCTGGCCCAGCCGCTCGCGGCGGGCCGCGCTTCCGTCGGGGCCGCAAGCGAACCGGTCCCGCGCAGGCGCACCGGACGCCGCGTCACCGGACTGCTCGTCCTCGTCGCCGCCATCGCCGTCCTGACGGTCCTCTCCGTCGCCCTCGGCGCCCGCGCGATGGACCTCGGCGAAGTCTGGGCCGGCCTCACCGACCCGGCCTCGAACGCCTACCCCGTCGTCACCGAGCTGCGCCTGCCCCGCACCGCCCTCGGCCTCGCCGCCGGCGCCGCGCTCGGCCTCGCCGGGGCCCTCATGCAGGCCATGACCCGCAACCCCCTCGCCGACCCCGGCCTCCTCGGCGTCAACACCGGCGCGGCCGCTGCGGTCGTCACCGCCGCTTACTTCCTCGGCTTCTCCAGCTTCACGCAGACCATCATGTTCGCGTTCCTCGGCGCGGCGGTCGCCTCGGTCGCCACCTACCTCATCGCGGGCGCCGCCACCGCGACCCCGGCGCGCCTCGCGCTGGCGGGCGCGGCCGTCACCGCCGCCGGGTACGCGTACGTCTCGGCGATCCAGCTCATGGACGCCGCCTCCCTGGAGACCATGCGGTTCTGGTCGGTCGGGTCCCTCGTCAACGCCCACACCGTGCCGATCGTCCCGGTCGCGACCCTCATCGGCTTCGCGAGCGTCGTCGGCATCCTCCTGGCCCGGCCCCTGAACGCGCTGGCGCTCGGGGACGCGACCGCGACCGGCCTCGGCGTCGACCCGCGCGTGTTGCGCGTCGCGGGGATCGCGGCGATCACGGTCCTGGCCGGGACCGCGACGGCCGTGTGCGGCCCGATCGTGTTCGTCGGCCTGGTCGTCCCGCACGTGGTGCGGGCCTTCACCGGGCCCGACCAGAACTGGGTCCTGCCGTACTCGATGCTCACCGGCGCGGCGTTCCTGCTCCTGACCGACGTCATCGGCCGCGTCGCCGCGCGCCCGGCGGAAGTCCAGGTCGGCATCGTCTGCGCCGTCGTCGGCGGGCCGTTCTTCATCTACCTCGTCAGCCGCAGGAAGGTGGCCCGGCTATGACCGTCCTTCGCTTGGGCGGCTACTCGATCCGCCTGCGCCACCGCGTCCTCGCCGCGGTCCTCGGCTCCCTGGCCGCGCTCATCGCCCTCGCCATGTGGTCGGCCGCGACCGGCTCCACTTCCCTTGGGCTCGAACGGGTCTGGTACGCGCTCATCGGCGAGGGCACCAAGGGAGACGAGTTCATCCTGTGGACGCTGCGCCTGCCGCGCCTGGCGACCGGCCTCGCCGTCGGCGCGTGCATGGGCCTGGCCGGGGCCCTGTTCCAGAACCTCACCCGCAACCCCCTCGGCAGCCCCGACCTGCTCGGCCTCACCCAGGGCGCCACCACCGGCGCGCTCATCGCGATCATCGTCACCGGCTCCTCCTTGCAGGTCACCACCGTCCTCGCCGCGGTCGGCTCGCTCGCGACGGGCCTGCTCATCTGGGCCCTGACGCGCGGCGGCGACCCCTCGGGATACCGGCTCATCCTCGTCGGCATCGGCGTCTCGGCGATCCTCGCCGGGATCAACGGATACCTGCTCACCCGCACCACGATCATCGACGCGTTCCGGGCCGTCTACTGGCTCACCGGCGACCTCTCCGGCCGCGACTTCGGCCAGGCCGCCGCGGTCGGGATCATCCTCGCCGCAGGCATTCTCGTCATCGCGCTCCTCTCCCGCGGCCTCGACTCGCTGCGCCTCGGGGAGGCCACCGCGACCGGACTCGGCGTCCGCGTCGGCGCGACCCGCGTGACCGCCCTGGTCACCGCCTCGGTCCTCACCGCCGGGGCCGTCGCCGTCGCCGGGCCCCTCGCGTTCGTCGCCCTCGCCGCGCCCCACATCGCCGCCCGCCTGACCGGGTCCTCCCGCAGCTTCCTGGTCTCGGCGCTCGTCGGCGCGCTCATCGTGACGGCCGCCGACATGATCGCCGTCGCCGGCGTCGGCGACCGCCAACTGCCCACCGGCGTCGTCACCGGCGTCGTCGGCGGCGCCTACCTCATCTGGCTGCTCATCGCCCACCGCAAGAAGGGGGTCCTGTCGTGACCGCAAGCCCGCTCGCCGCACGCGAGGCCACGCTCGGCTACGGCCGCACCGTCATCAGCGCGGACCTCACCGTCGACATCCCCGAAGGGGAGTTCACGGTCATCATGGGCCCCAACGCCTGCGGGAAGTCCACCCTCCTCAAGGCTTTGGCGCGCATGCTCAAGCCCTCGACCGGGACGGTCCTCCTCGACGGCCGGGACATCCACTCCCAGCCCACGCGCGCCGTCGCCCGCCGCCTCGGCCTGCTGCCGCAGTCGCCGACCGCCCCCGACGGCATCACCGTCGCCGACCTCGTCGCCCGCGGCCGCTACCCCCACCAGGGCATCCTCAAGCAGTGGTCGGCCGACGACGAGCGCGTCGTCGCCGAGGCCATGGAGGCCACCGACATCCGCGACCTCGCGTCCCGCGGCGTCGACGAGCTCTCCGGCGGCCAGCGCCAGCGCGTGTGGATCGCGATGGTCCTCGCCCAGCAGACGCCGCTGCTCCTGCTCGACGAGCCCACCACGTACCTCGACATCACGCACCAGATCGAGGTCCTCGACCTGTGCGCGAAGCTCCACCGCGAGGGCCGCACCCTCGTGGCGGTCCTCCACGACCTCAACCAGGCCGCGCGCTACGCCACGCACCTCATCGCGATGCGCGAGGGCGCGGTCGTCGCCGAGGGGCCCCCGGCCGACATCGTGACCGCCGAGAACGTCGAGCGGGTCTTCGACCTGCCGTGCCGGATCATCGACGACCCCGAATCCGGGACGCCCCTGGTCATTCCGAAGGCGCTGGCCTCAGCGCCCCGGTAGCCCGTGCTTCGAGGGCGAGCGCGGCGATGAGGACGACCACGATGGCCGCCAACTGGAGTGCGGTGTTGACCAGGCCGACCGGCGCGAGCGCCAGCACGACCACGGCCAGGACGACCCGCTCCCAGGGCCTGGGCAGGCCCATCGCCAGGCGCAGTCCGGCCGTCCCGAGCATGAACGCCGCGACGCCGCCCGACAGCAGCCAGGTCGACTCGGCGTCCAAGGGGTCCAAGGCATGTCCGACCGCGTGCTTGACGCCCGCGGCGGCCACGAGGATGCCGATGAGGATCGGGATGAACGAGTAGGACAGCCCCGCGAGGACTTTCCGGACCCGCTTGACGGAGTCCGTGGTCGCGGCGAGCGCGTGCTCGGTGGCCGGCATGTCGCGCACGAACAGCGACCACCACATGCACGCGGCGATCGCGAGCCCGAGGACGGCGGCGATGAGCAGGTCGGCGTCGATCGGCAGCCCCTTGGCGCCGATCCCGATGGCCACCACCGATTCGCCGAGGGCGACGATCACGACCAGGCCGTGGCGTTCGGTGATGTGCGCGGGGTGCAGGTTGAGCCCGCGCTGGCCGTGCCAGATCGGCACCGACCACACGATCACCGAGGCCAGGGCCCAGAACGCGTAGCGCCAGGCCCCTTCGGGTCCGAGTTCGGCGGCGAACACGGCCGCGACCGCGGCGAGGTTGGCGATGAACACCGGCCCGAACGCGCGGGCGGCCTGGAGGTACATGAGGCCGTGCACGAGGACCACGGCGAGCATCCCGACGGCGATCCACACGCTGCCGCTCTCGAACGCGGCCGGCACCGTCAGGGCGACGACGAGCCAGCCGGCCATGGCGCACAGCAGCAGGATCCGCCGCGCCGGGCGCTGGGGCGGGATGACGTTCGTCAGCCACGAGTAGCCCGCGTACATCCACCACAGGAACCCGAACATGAGCACGGTCTGGAGCAGGCCGACGAGCGGGTCGTGGGCGATGATCGCGGTGAACTGCGCGACGGTGAAGACGAAGATCAGGTCGAAGAACAGTTCCAAGGCGGAGACCGGCAGGTCGTCCTCGTCGGGCACGGGGTTGATGCGCTCGACGAACCAGTCGGGGAGGAGTCGTGTCACGAGACCAGAGCTTAGTCGCACGCCTGTCCTAGGCCCGAGTCCCGCCTCCGCCCCGCCGGTGTTCCGCCTTGAACCCGGCGCCTCCGGTCAACAGAATGGTCGTGACCTGCGCGGCCCTCGGCCCGCGACCTCGTTCAACGATCCTGGAGTCACGCATGACCGCACTCGACCGCCGGCAGTTCACCCGGTCGCTCCTCGCCGTCCCCGCCGCCGCCCTGGTCGGCACCGGACTCGGGGCGCTCGCCCCCGCGGCGGCCTCGGCCGCCGCGGGCTGGGAGACGCAGTTCCTTGCGGGCCAGGCGAACGGCGAGCTCAAGCACCGCTGGCGGCGGGTCGACGGATCGATGGGTCCGGCCTGGGACCCGGTCGACACGCCCGGCGGGACGCTGTACCGCGTCTCCTGCGTCGGCGTTGCCGAGGACCTCCACGTCGTCGCGACGCTCAACAGCGGGACTCCGGACTACGGCGTCCGGCACGGCGCCGACGACTCCTGGACGGAGTTCGCGCCGATCCCCTCCCTCGGAGGCCCCACCGCGGGCGCCGTCCATGTCGCGGTGACCGCGCTCGACGGCGAGCTGCAGATCTTCGGCGCCGACGAGGCCGGCACCACCCTGTACCACACCGTCCGCGGCGTGCAGGGCGCCTGGCAGCTCCGCTGGAAGGCGCTCCGCAATTTCGGGCGCATCACCCAGATCGCCACCACCCGCGTCGGCACCACGATCGACACCGCCGTCGTCGCCGACGGCAAACTGCTCCACGCCATCCGCAAATCGGACGGGACCTGGACCGGCTGGGGCAACATCGAGAGCGCGGCCGGCGACATCGAGAACCTGCTCCACGTCGCGCTGGCGGGCATCGGCTCGCAGCTCCACGTCCTGGCGGTGAGCGGCTCCGGCGACGTCTACCACGCCATCCGCAAGGCCGACGCCACCTGGCAGGCGTTCAAGAAGGTTGGTGTCTTCAACAACTACTCGCCGTTCGTCGTCAGCGCCGCCAACGTCGCGGGCGAGTTGCAGGTCGGGATCATCGACCTCGCCACCTCCGGCCAGGTCGTCAGGTACTCGATCCGCCGCACCGACGGGACTTGGACGACGGTCAGCACCGTCTCCGCCTCCGGCCTCACCGACGACCCCGGGACCCTGGCGATCGCCGGCACCACGGTGGCTTAGGGCGCCTTGCTATTCGAGGTGCGCGACCGGCAGGCGCACTTCGATCGCGGTCCCCTGGCCCTCTTCGCTGTCGAGGCTGATCCGGCCGCCGTGGGAGGCCACGATCGAGGACACGATGGACAGTCCGAGGCCGGAGCCGCCGGTGGCGCGCGAGCGCGACGGGTCGGCCCGGTAGAACCGGTCGAAGACCTTCTGGCGGTGCTCGGCCGGGATGCCCGGCCCGCGGTCGGCGATGCGCAGGACGGCCCAGTCGCCGTCGGTCGCGACGGAGACGTCGATCGCGGTGCCCGCGGGGGTGTGGACGCGGGCGTTGGTCAGCAGGTTCACCAGGACCTGGCGCAGTTGTCCCTCGTTGGCCACCACCGTGACCGCCTTGGCCGCGGTGAGGCCGACCGGGTGTGTCGAGTCCGCGACCTCGGCGTCGTCGACCGCGTCCTGCGCGAGCTGGGCCAGCTCGACCAGCTCGCGGTCGCCGCCGACCTCCTCGTCGAGGCGCGAGAGGACCATGAGGTCGTCGACGAGCTTCGCGAGGCGCGCGTTCTCGGAGCCGATCCGGTCCATCGCGCGGTCGAGCTTCTCGCCCTGCGCCGCAGCGCCGTTCTGGTACAGCTGCACGTAGCCGCCGATGGCGGTCAGCGGCGTCCGCAGCTCGTGCCCGGCGTCGGCCACGAATTGCCGCAGCCGCTCGTGCTGGCGGTCCCGCTGCGTGATCGCATCGGTCAGGCGTGACACCATCCGGTTGAGCGCCAAGGAGAGGCGGCCCATCTCGGTGCGCGGGTCGGCGACCGAGATGTTGTGGTCGAGGCGGCCCGACGCGACGGTCTCGGCGTCGGCGACCATGTGGTCGACCACGCGCAGGCCGCGCCGGGTGATGATCCACGCGGCGAGGATGCCCATGATCGCCACGAGCGCGCCGGTGATGATGACGGTGCTCGTGAGCGTCGAGATCGACGCCTGCACCTCGGTCAGCGGTGTGGCCACGACGAACGTGTAGATGCCGGTGCCGTCGGTGAACTGCTTCGCGTAGGCGCGGTAGGTCACGGCGCCGTCGGCGGAGGCGACGTTGAAGTACACGTCGGACTCGGGGGTCGAGGAGATGTCCGGCAGCGGCTCGGGGTCGTCGGCGGTGCCGGCCTGCTGCTCGGCCACGATCTCGCCGTCCGCATTGAACAGCAGCAGCGCGTACGGCGAGACCAGGCCCCGCCCGTCCGGACCGGAGCTGGCGTCGGCGCCGCCGCCGAGGGAGTCGACCGAGTTCATCCAGATGGTGAGGTTGTTCTCGTTGACGGCCTTGCGAAGCTGGTCGTCGACCTGGACCGTGAGCTTGTCGGACACGATCTGCACGGTCACGAAGCCGATCACGGCCACGGCGATGATGAGCAGGACCGCCATGGCCGCGGCGATCTTGGTCCTGATCGCCACGGCTACTCCTGCGGCGGGCGCAGCATGTAGCCGACGCCGCGCACGGTGTGGATCAGGCGGGGGCCGAGCTTGTCGAGCTTGCGGCGCAGGTAGAACACGTACGTCTCGGCCAGGCTCGACTCGGTCTCGAAGTCGTAGCCCCACACCTGCTTCAAAAGCTCCGATTTGGACACCACGCGGCCGGCGTTCGCCGCCAGGTAGCGCAGGAGCCGGAACTCGGTGGGGGACAGGTCGATCGTCTTGCCGTCCCGCGTCACCTGGTGCGCGGCCAGGTCCAGGATGAGGTCGGCGACCGAGACCGTGTCGGCGGCCTGGCCGGTGGTCGCCTCGCGGCCGATCGTGCGGCGCAGGACCGCCGAGACGCGCAGCGACAGCTCCTCCAGGCGGAACGGCTTCATCAGGTAGTCGTCGCCGCCGGAGCCGAACCCGTCGCGCAGGTCGTCGGGGGCCGTGCGGGCGGTCAGGAAGATGATCGGGGTCGCGTCGCCGGAGGCGCGCATGCGGTCGGCCACGCCGAAGCCGTCGAGTCCCGGCATGTTCACGTCGAGGATGACCAGGTCGGGGCGCACCGACTCCACGGCCGTCAGCGCCTCGGTGCCCGAGCGCGCCGCGGTCACGGTGTAGCCCTGGAACGAGAGGGCTTCGACCAGCAGGTCTGCCAGGCTCTCCTCGTCATCGACGACCAGGAGTCGCGCCGGGGACCCGTCGCCCCGGAGCGGCACCGCAGGCGGTACGGCACCGGCTGGCCCGCTGGTCGAAGTCATCCACCGCTCCTAAGTACTCGTGCAAGTCGTCTGTCGGTTGCCCAGCGTATTCCACCGTTTGCGGCGCTGACAGGGTTCACGACCGTTTCCAGGCGACTTCCGCACCCGCTCCCAGCGGACGTTCAGGATCGGATCGGAGTGTCGGGGCGTTCCCTGCTTCCCCCTGAAGTTACTTTCCAGTAATATCAGGGGACACCGAATCTACGGAGGTTAGGGCAATGGAGCCAGCCGTCAGGGCCGACCTGGTCAAAGACCACCCCCTCAAGGGGCGCGCCGCGTTCGTCACCGGCGCCAGCCGCGGCATCGGCGCGGCCATCGCCGTCGCGCTCGGCGCCGCGGGGGCCAAGGTCGCGCTGTTCGCCAAGACCGGCGAACCGCACCCGAAACTCCCCGGCACCCTCTACGAGACCGCCAAGGCCATCGAAGCCGTCGGCGGCGAGGCCCTCCCGATCGTCGGCGACCTGCGCGACGCCGAAGCCGTCGGCGAAGCGGTCGACACCGCCGCCGCCGCGTTCGGCGGACTCGACGTCTGCGTCAACAACGCCTCCGCACTCGACCTCACCGGCATCGGCGAACTCTCGCTCAAGAAGTTCGACCTCATCGCCGGCGTCAACCTGCGCGGCACCTTCGCCTCGATCAGCGCCGCGCTCCCGTACCTGCGCGGCTCCGACCACGCCCACCTGCTCACCGTCAGCCCGCCGCTGAACACCGACGTGCGCTGGTTCTCCGGCGGCCCCTACACCGCCACCAAGTACGGCATGACGATCATGACCCTCGGCGCCTCCGAGACCGAGCCCGGCATCGCCGCGAACTGCCTGTGGCCCAAGACGACCATCGCCACCGCCGCCGTCGAGTTCGCCCTCGGCGGGCAGCCGATGCTCGACCGCTCCCGCAAGCCCGAGATCGTCGCCGACGCCGCGCTGGCGATCCTCAAGCGGGACCCGAACGCCTACACCGGCAACGCGGTCATGGTCGAGGACCTCCTCGCCGAAGAGGGCGTCACGGACCTCGACGGGTACTCGGTCGTGCCCGGCACGACCGACTTCCAGCCGGACATCTACGTCGACTAGAGGCGCGGGTGGTCCTCGTCGGTGAGGAGCTCCAGTTCCCGCAGCTCCTTCTGGCGGCGCTCGCGCACCTGCTTGGGGATGCCGTAGGCGACGACGGCGCCGCCGGCGGCGAGGACCACCGAGAACACGAGCGGCACGGCGCTCCACCCGGACCGGTAGGTCTCCCATTCGCCGAGTTCGGCGCAGGCGCCGAGGACCGTGTCGCCGTCGGCGTCGACGGTCTCGCACAGGTCGGTCGGGGCGACCTGCTCGCCCCGGTAGACCAGGACCCGCTCGTCGTCCGGCATCGCCGTCAGGAACAGGACGACGGCGAGCGCGAGCGTCACCGTGGCGGTGACGACCGAGGTGAGCGGCGAGTCGGGCAGCGACAACCGCCCGCGGCGCTTCGGGCCGTCGGGGCCGGTGAACTGGCTACCCGGGCCGTACTGGGGGCTGAGCAACTCGGGCCTCTTCTCGCGAGCGGCGGCCGGACCTCGGCCGTCGCTTCGATGCTAACGCGCAGCTCGTGCGGGCACGGTCCCCGCCGCTGCCAGATAGTCGCCCCGGACACGGCGGCCCGCCGCGAACCACCACACCGCCCCGAACGCGGCCGACAGCAGGCCGGTCGCCGTGCCGAGCACGGTCAGGCCCGCCCAGCCCAGGGCCGCGCCGAGGGCGGCGAGCGAGAGGCGCGACATCGCGTTGTACGTGGTCAAGTGCACTGAGGTGACCCGGCCGCGGAACTCGGCCGGAACGGTCTCCAGCAGGAGCGTCGTGTCGAGGGCGATGATCATGCCGCTCGCCAGGCGCATCACGACCAGGCACGCGAGCGCGCCCGCCAGGCCCGGGGCCAGGAAGAACGCGGCCCAGCCGAGGCCCTGCACGACGTAGGCCAGGGCCCAGGCCGGTAGGTGGAGCCGCCGCGGCAGGCGCCCGGCGAAGATGGTCGCGGCCAGGACCGCGAGGCCGTCGCAGGTGAAGGCGACCGCGACCGCGAGGGACCCGGCGCCGAGGTCCTCGACGATGCGGCCGCTGACCATCACCGTGTAGCCGCCGCCGATGAAGCCCCAGGCGATCCCGATCCAGATCACCGAGTGCGCGAGCCGGTGCCGCCGGGCCGCCGCGAAGCCCTCGCCGACGCCGGAGGCGAAGGACCGCAGGTGCGCGCGCAGGCCCGCGTTCGGCATCCCTGCCCAGGTCGGCTCCGGTGCCCGGACGCGAGTCAGGACGGCAAACGCCAGTGCCGTGAGCGCCGCGGCGACGCCGATCGCACCGGCCGGGGACCACACCGAGACGAGTCCCGCGCCGACCGCGCCGACGACGATCATCGCGCCGTTCACCGACCCGATCGCCGCGTTCGCCCGCTGCCGCAGTTCTGGTTCGGCCACGCTGTCTTTGAGCACGCCGTACAGCCACTGCTGGCGGGCCGGGGCCCAGAACGCCATCGCCGTGCCCTGCAAGGCGAACAGCGCCGCGAACACCCGCAGGTCCCCGGCCTGACTGGAGAGCGCCATGCCCGCGGCGGCCGCCGCCTGCACGCCGGCCGAGCCGAGCGCCAGGCCCCGGACCGGGAGCCGGTCGGCGGCCAGGCCCGCGACGGGCATGAGCAGCAGCGCCGGGAGCGTCCCGGCCAGCTGCACGAGTGCAAGCCGGCCGGTCCCGGCCGCGGCGAGCACGTGGAGTGCGGCGGCGATGTTGAGCATCCACATGGCCGCGGACAGGAAGGCGCCCGCCAGCCAGAGCCGGCGGGCGTCCCGGTGCCCGAACAGGCTGCGCCTCATGCGATCAGGTGCACGTCGCCGAACTCGTGCCACAGGTACCGCGCGTCGATCGCGGCGGTGTAGGAGTCGCGCAGCAGGCCGGTCTCGCAGATCGCCTCCAGCATCGACAGGTGCGTCGAGCGCGGCTCGTGGAAGCCGGTGAGCAGGCCGTCCACCACCGTGACCGGTTCGGCAGTGGAGATGATCCGCTCGGTGTGGCCCGAGGCGGCCTCGACCAGGCCGTCCTGAGCGGCCGTCTCCAACGCCCGGACCACCGTGGTGCCGACTGCGATGACGCGCCCGCCCGCGGCCTTCGTCGAGTTGACCACCCGCGCGGTGTACTCGCCGACCTCGAACCACTCCGGGTACGGGTCCTCGTCGCTCTCCAGCGACGCGACCCCCGTGTGGAGCGTGATCGGGGCGATCCCGACCCCGGCCGACACCAGGCGCGTGACGATCTCGGGCGTGAACGGCCTTGCCGCACTGGGCATCTCGGCCGAACCCGGCACCGTGGCGAACGCCGTCTGGTAGGCGCTCAGCGGCCACTGCTGGTCCACGTAGGAGTACCGGATGGGCCGGCCGTAGCGGGCCAGGTAGTCCGCGACGGACTTGACCGGCGGCCGGGTGACCCACAGCCGCTTGCCGAAGCGCCGCTCCAAGTAGAGGTGCACGCCGCCGGGCAGGTCGAGGGTCCGGCCGATGACGTCCCCGAGGTAGGGCTTGTCCTTGTCGCGCAGCTCGACCAGCCACGACCCGTCGGGCCGCACCGACGAGAAGTGCACGCGCAGGCCCTGCCGGGTCAGGACCGCCGCCGGCATCGTCCCGGAGTTGTTGACCACCAAGAGGTCCCCGGGGCGCACGAGCGCCGGGAGGTCCTCGAAGTGCTGGTGGGTGATCTGCCCGGTGGCCTTGTCGGTCACCAGCAGCCGCACGTCGGAGCGGCCGGTGCCGCGGACTTCGGCGGGCCGGCGCGCCTCCAGGGCGGCGTCGAGCGCGAACGCGAACGGCTCGGTCAAGGTGGTGCTCATTCCCCGGTTCCCTTCTCGGAGGCGCCGCCCGCGGCGAACGCCTTGGCTTCGTAGCGGCCGCTGTCGGGCCGCGCCTCGACGAGCCGCACGATCGCGGCCGCCGCGTCGGCGGGGTCGCCGGCCCCGGCCGCTTCCGCCTCACCGACCGCGTCGGCGAGCATCCGCGTGCGCATCTCGCCGGGGTCGACCGCCCAGACGCGCACGTCCGGTTCCTCGGCGGCGAGCACGTTCGAAAGCTGGTCGAGCGCGGCCTTCGACGCCCCGTAGACGCCCCAGGTCGGGTACGGCCCGGTCGCGGCGTCGGAGGAGATGTTCACGACCGCGCCGCCGCGCTCGCGCAGCGACGGGAGCGCCAGCTGCACCAGGTGGATCGGGGCGCGGGCGTTCAGCTCGAACACCTCGGGCCAGCGGTCCAGGTCGGAGTCGGCGAGCGTCGGCAGCGGCGTCTCGCCGAGCGTGGACGCGTTGTTGACGAGCAGGTCGATCCGCCCGTCGGCGAGGGCGATCAGCCGCTCGCGGTGCCCGGCGTCGTAGGCGAGGTCCCCTGCGAGGTAGGACGCCCCGAGCCGCGCCGCGGTCTTGGCGAGGCGCTCTTCGCCGCGGGCGGTGAGGATCAGGTTCCAGCCGTCGGCGGCGAGGCGCTCGGCGAGGGCCTCCCCGAGGCCGGCGGTCGCTCCGGTGACGACGGCGGTGCGCATTCGTTCAGTGGTCATGCCGGAAACGCTATTGCCGGGACCACACCCGCACATCGGGCCGAAGTCGCGGTAGTCCCGGTCCGCAGGTCCTAAGACCAGCGACCGAGACGCGGCGGCCCCGTTCCGGGATAGATTCATGCCGTGACCGCCTCGCATTCCGATCCCGCAAAGCTGCTGCACGAAGTGTCGGCGGCCGTCGGCGCGATCACCCGGCACCTGTCCGTCCACCAGGTCCTCGAAGTGATCGTGTCCTCCGCGCGGCGCCTGGTCGGCGCCGACTACGCCGCGATCGGCATCCCCGACGACGAGGGCGGCTTCGCCGAGTTCATCACCGACGGCATCGGCGAGGAGCAGCGCCTCAAGATCGGCCCGCTCCCGCGCCAGCACGGCATGCTCGCGGCGATCCTCACCGAGACCGAGCCGATCCGCCTCGACGACCTGCGCCGCGATCCGCGCTTCCGCTGGTGGCCCAAGGCCCACCCCGCGATGACCGCGCTCCTGGGCGTCCCCATCCTCGACGGCGACCAGACCCTCGGCATCGTCGTCCTCACCAACGACCTCGGCCGCCCCGGCTTCACCGAGGCCGACACCGAGCTCATCGAACTGCTCGCCTCGCACGCGGCCATCGCGATCACCAACGCCCGCCTGTACGAGCGCAGCCGCGAACTCACCGTCGTCGAGGAGCGCAACCGCCTCGCCCGCGAACTCCACGACGCCGTCATGCAGCGCCTGTTCTCCCTGCGGCTGTCGGCCCGCACCGCCTGCAAGCTCCTGCCCGACCACCCCGACGCCGCCCGCGACCGCCTCGAAGAGGTCGAGCAGCTCGCCGCCGAGGCCATCGCCGAACTGCGCGCCGTCATCGTCGAGCTCCGGCCCGCCGACCTCGACATCCACGGCCTGGTCGAGACGCTGCGGCGCCACGTCACGCTCCTGGACCGCCTCCACGACACCAGCGTCCACTTCGCGGTCCGCTCCCCGGTCGACCTCTCCCGCGACGGCGAGGTCGAAGTGCTCCGCCTCGTCCAGGAGGCCCTCGGCAACGCCTTCCGGCACGCCAAGGCCCGCAACGTGTCCCTCACGATCGAGTCCGAGCGCATCACCGTCGCCGACGACGGCCGCGGCTTCGACGCCGACGAGGCCGCCACCCGCGGCCTCGGCCTCCTGTCGATGCGCGAGCGCGCCAAAGCCCTCGGCGGCGACCTCGTCCTGACCACCGCCCCCGGCGAGGGCACCGTCGTCGCCCTCCTCCTCGACACCGAAAGGGACGGCCGATGACCGACCCGATCCGCCTCCTCCTCGTCGACGACCACCCCGTGGTCCGCCGCGGCCTGCGCGGCTACCTCGAACTCGAACCCGACTTCGCCGTCGTCGGCGAGGCCGGCGACGGCGACGAGGCCCTGAAAGCCATCGACGACCTCGACCCCGACGTCGTCCTCCTCGACCTCAAGATGCCCGGCCTCGACGGCCAGGGCGTCCTCGACCGCCTCGGCCCCGACCGCGCCCGGCCCCGCGTCCTGGTCCTCACCTCGGCCACCGACGCCGAACGCGTCCCCGCCGCGATCACCGCCGGTGCGGCCGGCTTCGTCTACAAGGACATCGACCCCGACGCCCTCGCCAGCGCCATCCGCACCGTCCACTCCGGACAGCTCCTGCTCTCCCCGGTCGCCATGCGCGGCCTGATGAACGGTTCCACCGGCCCCGCGGCCCCCACCCTGACCCCGCGCGAGAGCCAGGTCCTCGGCCTCATCGCGAAGGGCCAGACCAACCGCCAGATCGCCCGCGCCCTCGGCGTCTCGGAGAAGACCGTCAAGACCCACGTCACGAACCTCCTCCGCCGAATCGGCGCCGCCGACCGCACCCAGGCCGCCCTCTGGGCGGTTCGCCACGGTATCGGATGATTGCAGAACGTGACCGTCTCTTGTGCTGTCACGCTGAGTGATTTCCTACAGTCTTCTCGTGCCCCTGAAACACAAGATCATATTCGCCCCTCTCGTAACACTCCTGCTGGCAAGCAGCGCCTGCGGCTTTGTGCCCATCCCCGGAATGGAGCGCACCGAGTCCTACGAGTTCTTCTTCGGCGGCGACTCGGACGCCTGGTGCCAGAGCGGCGACGAGTCCTGGACCGGTGACGAGGGTATCCACGTCCTCGGCCCGCACTTCTCGACCACCGTCGAATGCCGCTTCGTCAGCGAGGAGCTGCCCAGCGAAGTCGCCGCGCGGTCGAGCGCGCTGGCCGACATGCCCAAGGCCGAGGACGGCAGCGAGTTCGTCATCAACCAAGTCTCGCGCGACCAGATGCAGACCCAGTACGGCTACGCCCCCACCCGGGCCTGGGTGACCATCGGCGACCGCGAGTTCGAACTCGACGAGGCCCCCGAGGCCGGCGACTGGGTGGTCCTGACCGCCCCGGCCGACGAGGCCGCCGTGCTCTGGGTCGAGGACGACGGCCGCGCCCAGGGCGTCGACATGCGCACCGGCGAGCGGGTCGACCCGGTGTTCGCCTTCTACAACGGCGTCGCCACCACCACCGACGGCTTCCCCGGCTACAAGTACGACAAGGTCGAGTTCGACCACGGCTCCGAGTACACCTGGCTGGCCTGCGAATCCGACGGCGGCGGCGCCTGGCGCAACGTCTGGGACGAGGAGCTCGGCTGGGCCAGCGAGGGCCACGTGTTCCTCACCGTGGGCCTGGGATGGTGCCGCGACTTCGACGAGTTCACCTGGAACCTGGACCGCCAGCGGTCCATCGCCCTCACCAGCGGCGAGGCCGCCGAACCGGTGGCATGGAACGAGACCGGCCTCGACGGCATGGGCATCGAGGTCACCGCGGTCTTCGAGATCCCCGACTACGACGCCGAAGTCACCATCGCGTTCACCCCGGTAGGCGAGGTCGTCGACCAGGACGGCCGCGAATGGGACTTCCGCGACGACCCCGACCCGACCGTCTGGACCGCGAAGTTCTGACGCCGCCCTGCGCTGGAACCTCGGCCAGGCGGCCCTGACCGCGCAGGCCGGCGGCGATCCGATCGCCGCACTCTCCTGGAACGCCGAGGAGCTCGCCGACACCGACGGCACGATGCGGTACACGGCCCTCTTCGCGATCCCCGCGGACGCCGCGGCCGCGACGCTGGTCTTCACCCTGGTCGGGGATCTGGAGAACCTCGACGGCGGCGACGGCTACGCCTTCGTCGACACGCTCGCGGCGACGGAGCGCGAACTCGCGTTCTGATCAGGCGAGTTCGTGCAGCAGGGCGCTCAGGATTCGGGCGACCTTCTCGGGCTGGGTGATGATGGCGAGGTGGTCGGTCGGGAGTTCGGTGACCTGCCAGCCCTGTTCGAGGGCGACGGCGGCCTGGGCGGTGTAGGCGGCGCTCAGACGGAGGTAGGCGCAGGGGCCGGGCGGCCAGGTCGGGACGTGGGGGGCGGTCTCCTCGAAGTAGGTCAGCGGGATGCGCGGGAGGGTCGCGACGAACGCGTTGCGCTGGCCGTCGTCGGGTAGGAGCTCGGTGATGGCCTCGGGCGGGAACCATTCGCTCCACTTCGGAAGGACGCCGCCGTCCGCGAGGCCGCGCAGGCGGTCGCCCAGGTCAGTGGTCGCGGTGTCGAACCAGGTCATGCCCGCGTGGGGGAGTTCGGCGTCGACGAAGACCGCGGCGGTGGTGCGGGGCACGGCTTCGGCGATCGCGGGCAGGAGCGCGCCGGCGCCGCTGTGGGCGATGAGGACGACCGACTCGTGCATGGCGTACTCGCCCAAGGCTTCCGCGACCCGCGCGGCCGCGGCCAGGTGGAACGGGCCTTCATTCGCGAACACCAGGGCCAGGTCGGGGACGGCGACGACGTGGCCGAGGGAGCGCAGCGCCTGGGCCGTCGGCTCCCATGCGAGAGCGCCGGTCATCGGGCTGTGCACCAGTACCAGTAGCGGATCGTCCACGTCTCGATTGTGGTGGGCGGGGCACGGAAACACAAGGGCCCGGGGCGGTTCCGCCCCGGGCCCTCGTGCGTCTAGCTGCCGACGACCGCGGGGTCGCCGCCCTGGCGGACGCCGGTGTCGAGGAGGTCGATGGCGACCAGTTCCTCTGCGGTGAGGGTGAAGTCGAGGGTCGCCCAGTTCTCGCGAATGCGGTCGGGAGTGACGGACTTGGGGATGACCACGTTGCCGCGCTGGAGGTTCCAGCGCAGCGCCACCTGCGCGGGGGTGCGGTCGTGGGCCGCGGCGGCGGCCTTGACGGCGGGCTCGTCGAACAGGCCGCCGCCCCGCAGCGCCAGCGGGCCCCACGACTCGGTCGCGATGAGGTGCTCGGCGTGGTAGGCGCGCAGCTCGGGCTGGCTGAAGTACGGGTGGAGCTCGACCTGGTTGATCTCGGGCGCGGCGCCGGTCTCGGTCTCGACCGCTTCGAGGTGCTCGATCGTGAAGTTCGAGACGCCGGCGGCGCGGATGAGGCCCTCGGCGCGGGCGTCCAGGAGCGCCTGCCAGGACTCGACGTACTTGCCGACGCCCGGGCGCGGCCAGTGGAGCAGGTACAGGTCGAGGTGGTCGGTGCCGAGGCGCTCCAGGGACTCCTCCAGGCCCTTGCGGACGTCGTCGTAGCCGTGGTCCCAGACCTTGCTGGTCAGGAACACCTCGTCGCGTCCGAGGCCCGAGGCGGCGAGGGCGCGGCCGACGCCGACCTCGTTGCCGTAGCCGGTCGCGGTGTCGACCAGGCGGTAGCCGGTCTCCAGCGCGGTCTCGACCGCGGCCTGGGAGTCGCCGTCCTCGATCTTGAAGGTGCCGAAGCCGAAGCGCGGGATCGCGGCGCCGCCGGTCAGCTTGATGGAGGTGCTCAGTTCGCTCATGCGCGCAAACCTACTCACCGGGGGACCGATTGCCCAGCGGCGCGGTTTGCCGCCGCGGAAAGTCCGGACTTGACGCGATGGAAAGTCGTCCGCTAGACTTTCCGGTATGGAAAGTCAGATGAACCCCCAAGAGGCCCGCGCCGCCCTCGACGCCGTCGACGAGTCCCGCTCCGGCATCGCCGACCGCCTCTACACGCCCTGGTGGTACCACCCGATCCTCGGCCTCCTCGTCGGCGGCCTCATCGCCGTCGCCGGCTCCGGCGCCCGCCTGGCGATCGTGTGGGGCGCCGTGGCCGCCTTCGCCCTCGGCGTGCTCCTGCTCGCCACCGCCTACCGCCGCATCGCCGGCGTGTGGGCCGACTACTCGGCCGGGCCCCGCTCGCGGCGCAGCGCCCAGGTCGCCTTCGCGGTCGGCGTGATCATCGCCGCCACCGGCGCGTCCGTCGGCCTCGGCTTCGACCTGTGGTGGCCCGCCACGGTCGCCGGAGGGATCATCGCCGTCCTCACCGTCGTGTGGGGCCGCCACTACGACACGCTCCTGCGCGCCGACCTGCGCGAGACCGCATGAGCGTCGAACCCCGCTTCGACGAGGTGATCCACGCGCCCAACCGGCTCCGGATCTGCTCGATGCTCTCGCGCATGAGCGAAGTCGAGTTCGCCGCCCTGCGCGAAGGCCTGGCCGTCAGCGACTCCGTGCTCAGCAAGCAGCTCAAGGCCCTCGAAGACGCCGGGTACCTGACGGTCCGCAAGTCGCCCCTCGACGGCCGCACCCGCACCTGGGCCGCTCTCACCGACGAGGGCCGCACCGCCTTCGCCGCCCACGTGGCCGAGCTCAAGCGCCTCGCCGAAGGCGTCCCGACCGACTAGACGCCGAAAGGGCGGCCGGATCACTCCGGCCGCCCTTTCGCGTTCCCTAGCGCTCGTTGCCGCCGGGGTCGATGCCCTGGCGCTTGCCCGTCTCCAGGGCGTCGATCGCGGCCATCTCCGCCTCGCTCAGCTCGAAGCCGAACACGTCGAAGTTCTCGGCGATGCGGCTCGCCTTGGAGGACTTGGGGATCACGATGCACCCGTTCTGGAGGTGCCAGCGGATGACGACCTGCCCCGGGCTCTTCCCGTGCGCCGCGGCCGCCGCGGTGACGGCGTCCTCGGCGAGGACCGAGCCGGTGCGCTGGCCCAGCGGGCCCCACGACTCGGTGGCGATGCCGCGCTCGGCCTGCCAGGCGCGCAGCCCGGCCTGGTTGAAGTACGGGTGGAGCTCGACCTGGTTGACCGTGGGCCACACCCCGGTGCCCTCGTGGACCCGCTCCAGGTGCTCGGGCAGGAAGTTCGAGACGCCGACCGATTTGATCAGGCCCTCGTCGCGGGCCTTGAGCAGGGCC
Source organism: Glycomyces dulcitolivorans (assembly GCF_003265355.1). Lineage (GTDB taxonomy): Bacteria > Actinomycetota > Actinomycetes > Mycobacteriales > Micromonosporaceae > Glycomyces > Glycomyces dulcitolivorans. The sequence continues at coordinate 27,985 of NZ_QFRW01000312.1, forward strand.
GCGAACGTCTCGACGTACAGGCCCTGCTTGGGGGAGGGCCAGTGGATCAGGTACAGGTCGAGGTAGTCGGTGCCGAGGCGCTCCAGCGACGCTTCGAGCGCCGCCCGGGCCTTGTCGGCGCCGTGGTGGTCGTTCCACACCTTCGTGGTCAGGAACACCTCGCCGCGCGGGACGCCGGAGCCGTTGACGGCCCGCCCGACGCCGACCTCGTTGCCGTACATCTCGGCGGTGTCGATGAGCCGGTACCCGGCCCCCAGGGCCGCCTCGACCGCCTCCTGCGCCTCGTCGTCGCCGACCTTGTAGGTCCCGTAGCCGATGCGGGGCATGATGACGCCGTCGTTGAGCTTCACCGGTTCGCTGAGATCAGTCATGCCCGCGATGGTAACCGCGTCACGAGCCGTCGCGCAGGGCCTTGCGGTCGGCATCGACCATGACGGCGGCGAGCTCGTGCCAGTGGACGCGGGCCTTCCAGCCGATCTCGCGTTCGATCTTCGCGGGGTCGCCGACCAGTTCGGGGACCTCGGCGGGGCGCTCGTAGCGGTCGTCGTGCTCGATGTGGTCGCGCCAGTCGAGGCCGGCGTGGGCGAAGGCGGCCTCGGCGAAGTCGCGGACGGTGGCGGCGCGGCCGGTGGCGATCACGTAGTCGACCGGTTCGCGGTGCTGGAGCATGAGCCACATGGCCTCGGTGTACTCCGGCGCGTAGCCCCAGTCGCGCACGGCGTCGAGGTTGCCGAGGTAGACCGTCTTCTCAAGGCCCGCCGCGATGCGCGCGACGGCCCGGGTGATCTTGCGGGTCACGAACGTCTCGCCGCGGCGGGGGCTCTCGTGGTTGAACGCGATCCCGTTGACCGCGAACATCCCGTACGACTCCCGGTAGTTCACGGTGGCCCAGTGCGCGAACAGCTTCGCGACCCCGTAGGGGCTGCGCGGGTGGAACGGGGCGTCCTCGTTCTGGGGCGGCGCGGTCGTGCCGAACATCTCCGAAGTGGACGCCTGGTAGATCTTGGCGTCGATCCGGCTGGCGCGCACCGCCTCCAGGAGCCGGATCGCCCCCAGTGCGGTCACGTTCGCGGTGTAGTCGGGCAGGTCGAAGCTGACGCGCACGTGCGACTGCGCGGCCAGGTTGTAGATCTCGTCGGGCCCGAGGTCGCGGATGAGGTTGGAGAGGAGCCCCGCGTCGGTGACGTCGCCCTTGTGGAGGAACAGCCGCCGCCCCGACTCGTGCGGGTCCTGGTAGACGCCGTCGAGGCGGGAGGTGTTCGCGATGAGCGAGGACGCGTGCCGGACGATCCCGTGCACCGTGTAGCCCTTGGCGAGCAGCAGCTCGGCCAGGTAGGAGCCGTCCTGCCCGGTGATGCCGGTGATCAAGGCGGTCTTCACGACTGCTCCTCCTGCCGCGCGAGGCTCGGCAGGTGCTCGGAGCGGACCAGCCAGTCGGCCGACAGCTCCATGCCGTGGCGGCGTGCCTCGGCGAGGCGGTCGCACTCGGCCAGGCGCAGGGCCGCGTCGGCGACCTCGATCGAGTACCCGGCCGGGTCGAGCACGGGGCCGTCGTCGAGGCGCGCGAGGATCACGCCCTCCACCAGGCCGAACACCAGGTGCGCGCGCCGCTCCAGCTCCCCGGGCGCGTAGCCGCGCGCCGCGCCGGTGCGCCCGAGGAGGTCACGGTAGGCCTCGCGCAGGTGGGCGCGCATGGCGCGGAACGGCGCGAAGGACTCCTGCCGGATCTCCGGCAGCAGGTACAGCGCCCCGAGGTTGTGGCGGGCCCCGGCGAGCTGGGCGGCGTCGATGCGCACCAGCGCCCACAGCCGCGCCTCGGCGGCCGCGTCCTGCTCGGCCAGCGCCCACTCGGCGAACTCCAGCGACGGGGCGACCGTGGTCTCCAGGAGGCTGCGCAGCAGCTCCTCTTTGGAGGCGAAGTAGTAGTACATGCTGGCCTGGCGCAGGCCGGCGCGGGCGGTGATGGCCCTGGTCGAGGTCGCGGTGTAGCCCTGGACGGTGAACAGCTCGGCCGCGGCGGCGAGGAGCTGCTCGCGCGGGTCGGCGTCGCCGCCCGCGGGGGCGACGCGGGGCCGCCCCACCCGGCGCTTGGGCCGGTCGGCCACGGGCTCCTTCGCTGTCGCGGGCATCGGTCCGCCTTCCTGGTCCGGGGTGCGGGCCCAAGTGTAATCGCCGCCCCCGACGCGCAGGTCGGCTCGGCCCCAGTGGACGGATCCGCCGCTTCGCGTTGCGGCCGTGCGGAGGTGTTCACCCCCGGGAAACAAATTCTATCGAGTGATCGAAATCCGGGGGCGCTTAATTTCTATCAACCGATAGAAAACAACCCCTGGAAGGTGCCCGATGATTCTCCTCGGCGTAGGGCTCTCGATCGTCGTCGTCCTGTTCATCGGCCTCGCCGTCGCCCGCAAGGTCGACGGCGACTCCGGCCGCTACCTCGTCGCGGGCCGCACCCTCGGCCTCCCCCTCGTCGCCGCCGGGCTCATGGCCCAGGCCGTCGACTCCAACGCCACCCTCGGCAACACCGACCTCACCTACGGCTTCGGCTTCTGGGCCGGCGCGAGCCTGCCCATCGGCCTCGCCCTCTGCCTGCTCCTCACCGGCGTCTTCTTCGCCGCCCGCATGAACGCCGCCAAGCTCCTCACCCTCCCCGACTGGTACGCCCGCCGCTACGGCCGCAAGATCGAACTCGCCGCCTCCGTCGCCATGATCGGCGCCTACGTCCTCCTCCTCGCCGGCAACCTCGTCGCCGGCGGCTTCCTCTTCGAGCACTTCCTCGGCATCGACTACTCCATCGGCGTCCTGCTCATCGTCGCCGTCGTCCTCACCTACACCGTCGCCGGAGGCATGTTCTCCGACTCCTACACCGCCGCCGCCCAGATGGTCATCACCATCGCCGGCACCGCCTGCCTCTTCACCTGGGTCGCCCTCACCCACGGCATCACCGTCCCCGAAGGCATGGGCGCCTTCGACCTCGGCCAGCTCACCGACCCCGCCCAAGGCGCCACCGTCAACTGGGCCACCCTCATCGCCCTCGGCGTCGGCGACATCGTCGCCATCGACTTCATGCAGCGCATCTTCTCCGCCAAGAGCCCCCGCACCGCCCGCAACGCCTGCTTCCTCGGCGCCGCCGGCACCCTCATGATCGGCATCCCCTTCAGCTACGTCGCCCTCTCCGCCGTCGACATCGTCGGCCCCGACGCGGGCGCCGCCGTCCTCTTCACCCTCCTCGAAGACCACGCCCCCGCCTGGCTCGCCATGATGGTCCTCGCCGCCATCGTCGCCGCCTCCTGCTCCACCGCCAACGGCGCGATCCTCGGCACCGGCGCCGTCGCCGCCCGCAACATCGCCGGCATCCGCGAGACCGACGCCGGGCGCCTGCCCGAACTCAAGATCTTCGGCGCCGGCAAGGACCCCCTCCTGCGCGCCAGCCGCATCGCCATGTTCCCCATCGTCGGCCTCGCCGTCCTGGTCGCCCTCCGCGTCCCCCAGACCGGCATCCTCCTCACCCTCGCCTTCGACCTCATGCTCGCCGGACTCGTCGTCCCCTTCGCCCTCGGCCTGTGGTGGAAGCGCGGCGGCGCCGCCGCGGCCGCCGCCTCCATCGCCGCCGGATTCACCGTCCGCCTCGCCCTCTTCGCCCTCACCCCCACCGTCTACGGCGCCCCCAACGACCTCCTTTACCTCGACAACGACGTCATCACCGCCGCCTTCGACGGCTGGCCCACCTTCATCGCCTTCGCCGCCGGCGCCCTCGCCTACATCACCGTCGCCCTCGCCCGCCCCGCCAAGGCCTACCGCGCCGCAACCGCCGTCCGCGAACCCGTCCCCGCCGCCGCCTGAGCCCCCTCCCGCCTACCGGAACGGAGCACTCCGATGACCCAGATCCCCGCGCCGCCACCCGCCTCGGCCACCGCGACCCCCACCGCCGCCCGCGACCACGCCCGCGCCCAGGAGGCCGCCGCCACCGCCACCGAACGCGCCTGGATCCCCGCCACCGCCTACCCCGACCCGCCCGCCGACGCCGCCGACCTCACCTGGGCCGAGACCGTCCCCGGCGGCGGCTACGCCCACCAGGTCCTCGCCCCCGGCACCGTCCTCGAACTCGCCGACCTCGACGGCCTCGCCTGCGCCCACCTCGCCCTCGCCTGGGCCGGAAGGGAATGGGAGCGCCTGTGCGTCGCCGACACGATCAAGGTCCAGTGGAACGCCTACCTCGGCGACGGCGCCCTCCTCCTGTCCGACCAGGGACGCGCGCTGGCGAGCGTCGTCCTCGACGAGTCCGGCCGCCACGACGTGTTCTGCGGCGCCTCCACCGCCGCCCAGAACCGCGACCGCTACGGCGACGGCTCGCCGTGGGGGCCGAGCCCGGCCGCCCGCGAGCTCCTCAAGCTCGCCGCCGCCAAGCACGACCTCACCGCCCGCGACCTGCCACCCACCATCGCGCTCTTCAAGGGCCTCAAGGCGGACGGGGACGGGCGCCTGCACTGGCTCGGCGGCGCCGGGCCGGGCCGCCGCGTCCGCCTCGTCGCCGAGGCGCCGCTGCTGGTCATGCTCGCCAACGCCCCGCACCCGCTCGACCCGGCTCCGGCCTACACCGCCTCGCCGCTGCGCGTCCTCGCCTGGCGCGGGCGCCCCACTTCGCCCGGCGACCCCCG
>NZ_QFRW01000313.1 GCF_003265355.1 Glycomyces dulcitolivorans
GCCTCGACGGCCTCGCGGCGGCGCACCTCGCGCAGGGCCTGCGTGGCGGGCCAGCGGCGGCGCGTGATCGGGCCGAGGACGGTCCGTCGCCACCAGCCGGAGGCCCCGCTCAGGGGCCCGCGGCCGACGCGGCGCAGGATCGCGAGGGGGATGCGGCGCAGGAAGACCGCGACGAACGCCGGCTCGGGGGCGCGGACCTCGGACGCGCCGGTCCACGTGACCTCGACGCGCTCGTCGAGCGGGGTCAGCTCCCAGTCGGGGTCCTCCTCGGCGAGGAGGAGGACGCGGTGCCCGGCGTCGGCCGCGGCGCGCGTCTCGGTCGCGAGCGCCTGGCGCCAGGCGCTCCTGGGCGCGACGAACAGGACGTTCACCGGTTCACCTCCCGGTCCCAGACCTCGAAGTGGCGTTCGGCCACGGTCTCGTAGGAGTACTTGGCGCGCAGGTGCTCCCGCGCGGCGGCCACGTCGGTCCCCTCGGGGTACCGCTCGCGCAGTTCCTTGTACGCGTTGACGAGGACCTCGGGGTCGTCGTCGACGTCGTAGAGGCTCCCGGCGGCGTCCTCGATGCCGCGCAGCACCTGGTCGGAGCCGCCGCAGCGGCTCACCAGGACCGGGGTCCCGGCGGCGAGGGCCTCGACCACGACGACGCCGAACGTCTCGTGGCGGCTGGTGTGGACGAACAGGTCGTGCGAGGCCATGAGGCCCGGGACCTCGGCGGGGTCGACCGACCCGAGGAACTCGACCGAGTCCGCGACGCCGAGTTCGCCGGCGAGGGCCTCCAGGGTCGCGCGCAGCTTCCCGTCCCCCGCGAGCGTCAACGTCAGGCCCGGGTCCTCCTCGCAGCAGCGGCGGAACGCCTCCAGCAGGTAGTCGATCCGCTTGCGCTCGTTCAGGGCTGCGACCGACAACCAGCGGCGAAGCTGAGTCGGGGCCGACTCGCGCGGGGTCCCGAAGTCGATCGGGTTCGCGATGTATTCGAGTTTCCCTGCGTGGTGCGGGAACTCGGCGGAGATCAGCTCGTGGAGCGGTTCGCCGACGACGAAGAACCCGTCGGCGCGCTCCAGGACCTCCTCGTAGCGGGCACGGGCCGCGGGCTGCTCCAGCAGCTGCGCGAGGAACGACGAGTGCTCGGTCATGTAGACGCGAGCGCCGGGCGCGGCATTCTCCAAAGCGGCCCAGCCGCCGGTGATCGGGACGTGCGCGTGGACGATCGGCGCCTTGAGCGGCGCGCCGCCGAGGAAGGTCCGCAGCCAGCGCGCGGACGCGTCGGAGTGGGTGATCCACTCGGGGTCGCGCGGCGTGAGGGTCGGGACCCGGTGCAGGACCGCGCCCCCGGCCGTGGCGAGCGGCGCGTCGGAGCGGGCGAGCAGGCGCGCGTGGAGGTCGAGGACCGCCGGGTTCGCGTCGAGCGCCTCGCCGACGGCGCCGACCGGCCAGCTCTTCAGGTGGTACACCTCCAGGTCCGCGCAGCCCCCGGAGACGGCCTCCACCTGGGCCCGCACGAAGGCCCCCGCGTAGGTGACCTGCGGGTCCGGGTACCAGGGCGTCACCACCGCGACGTGCCGGTCTTTCACTGCCACTTCCTTTCTCACGTGCCGAGGACGCGCGCGTAGAGGTCGGTGAGCCGCTTCGCCTGGGAGTCCCAGGTCCACTCGTCGAGGGGGACCCGCTCGGCGTAGGCCTTGCGGTACGTCTCGGGCTCGTCGAGCACGCTCCGGACGGCGCGCGTGAAGTCGGCGGTGTCCTCGGCGGTGAAGACCTCGCCCTGCCCGGTGCGGTGCACCAGCGCCGACATGGTCTTCACGTCGGAGACGACGACGGGGATGCGCGCGTGGGAGTACTCGAAGAACTTGGTGATGAGGGAGATCTCGTGGTTGCCCCAGTGGTGGATGGGGATGACGCCGAGGTCGGCCTCGGCGAGGAAGGGGACGACCTGGCGGTGCGGCACGTACGAGAGGACGTGGACGCGGTCGGCGACGCCGAGTTCGGCGGCGCGCTCCTGGGTGCGCTTGACGTAGCGCCACTGCGGGTAGGACACGATGAACGCGGCGTGGACGCCCGGCAGCGCGGGGAGCGCCTCGACGAGGATGTGCAGGCCGCGCTGTTCAAGGGGCGCACCGCTGTAGACCATGAGGGGCGTCTCGGGCCCGATGCCGCAGCGTTCCCGCAGGCCCGGTTCCGGTTGTTCAACGGTGCCGCCGGTGTCGGGGACGTTCATGACGATCTCGGGCAGTTCGGGAAGCTTGTGGCGCTCTTTCAGCAGGTCGGCGAGCGTCTCGGAGACGGTGACGACGGCGTCGGCGTGCGGCGCGAACTCGCGTTCGTGGCCGAGCTGGGCGTCCTTCCACCACGGGTGGTTCTTCCAGGCCTTCATGCCGGGCAGGTACTCGTGGGCGTCCCATACGAGCTTCACGGTGCGGCCCTTGGCGTTCGCGCGCAGTTTCGCGCGGGCGCCGACGCCGAGCATCTGGAAGTCGTTGGCGTGGATGAGATCCGGTTCGAGCTCGTCGACGACGGGCCCGAAGGACAGCTCCAGGTCCCACAGGGCCGGGTCGAGGCGCCGCCAGGCGCGGTCGCCCATGGTCGCCTTCCAGAACGACGCGGCGAGCCGGTCGACACCGCTCTTGGCGGCGGCCCGGTCGGCTTCGAGTCTCCGGGTCGCCTTGCGGCGCAGGCCGGTCCAGCCCCAGAACGCCCGGTACGCGGCCTCGCGGGGAGCCAGCGAAAACGCGGACGCACCGGAGGCGCGGGCGGTGTCGAGGTCGGCGCGCCAGGCCTTGGCCTGCCGCTGCCGGTAGGCCGCGACGGGCCCGGGCGGGTAGGCGAGCGGGGAGCGCAGCCAGCCGCGGCGGGCCTCGTGGCGGCGGCGGTCGAAGACGCGGTTGACGGGGACGAGCCGCACGGTGGCGCCGCCGAGGGCCCACTCCTCGGCCTTCCCGGAAGTGGACGCACCGAGGAGGAAGACCTCGTAGCCGGCCGCAGCGGCCGACTCGGCCTCCTTCTGCACGCGCGAATCGCCGGTGACGCCGTTCTGCACCAGCATCACGATCCGCAGGGGGTGCTCCGCCATCGTTCCTCCGAGTTCACCGTACGACAGCCGGGCAATCGAGGGTTCCCGGCGGGCACATCGTACGAGACGAACTGCGTCACCTGGCGTTTCCCTAACGTTGGGCACCCCGCGCCGAAGTGTTCAGCCGCTGTTTCCCGGAGGCGGCGGTCAGATCCGGGTGTACGGGTCCCTGACCTCGGGCACCTCGGTCGGGCCGGTGACGGGGAGGTCCTCGTGGCGGGTCTTGTCGAGCAGCCGCGTCACTTCGAGTTCGGGGAACCGGTTGGCGAGCATCCATCCGAAGGGGACGGCGGCCTCGTCGACGATGAAGACGCGGTCGGCGCGGGCCAGGTCGAGGGCGTCGAGGCGGCGGGCCGCGATGCGGCGCATCGCCTGCGGGCGCAGCGGCCGGTACACGGGCCAGAACACCCACGTGCGGAGCTTCCCGGCGGCCTTGCGGTGGATGCGGCGGGCGCGTCCGGCGGCCCGTCCCGCCTTGCCGGGCAGGCGGTTCTCCAGGCGCTTGAGGACGGCGCGCGGGGCGCGCTCGACGACCATGAGGTAGAGCCACACGCCGGGCTGGCGGTTCTCGCGCCGGCCGATGCTGAGGACCTTCGCGCGGCCGTCGACCTTCTCGGCCTTGCGCCAGCCGGGCCCGTTGGCGACGAGCACGGTGACCTCGACGCCCCTCGGGGCAACCTCGGCGAGGTACTCGTTGAGGCGCGGCAGGACGCCCTTCTTGAAGACGACGGCGACCTCGCGGCGGGTGGCGGTCGCTTCGCGCTCGGCAGTGCCCACAGCGCTGCGCTTGGTGTCCACGGTCAGCCCTTCCGCTTCGCGACGAGGTCGCGGGACCACTGCTCGAACGGTTCGAGCGCGGCGTACCTGGTGAACGACTGGGCGTAGGCCCGCGCCCGCGCGGCCGTGTCGGGGTCGGCCTTGCGGGCCGCGTCCCCGGCGTCGGCCATCGCGGCCGCCACGTGCGCGGGGTCGAGGCTCTCGGGCTCGAACCACAGCGGGTACCCGCGGAGCAGTTCCTCTGCGGCGCAGCCTTTCTCGTGCACGGAGACGATCGGCTTGCCGGTCGCCATGTACTCGAAGACCTTGCCGGTGGTCACATATTTCGAGCCGCCGGTCATGAACACGAGGACGTCGCTCGCGGCGTACGCGGTCGCGATGGCGGGCTTGGGGACCGGGCCGCGAACCGTGACGCCCGGGAGCTCCTCGTCGAGCCCGAGCTGGGCCCGCAGCTCGCCCTCGGTCTTCGCGAAGAACCCGATGTGGCCGTAGAAGTCCAGCTGGGCGCCCGCGTGGGCGCCGCGCTCGGTCATGATCCGGTACCCCTCCAGGAGCGAGCCGATGGGCTGCACGTGGGTGAGGGTGCCGACGAACGAGAACGACAGCGGCCGGTTCTCGTCGACCGTCGGCGGGTCGTCGGAGACGACGTCGGGGTCCCAGCCGTTGAGGACGACCTGCATCCGGTCGGCGGCCTCGGGGTACTTGCGGGCGTGCCACACGCGCAGCGCGTCGTTGACGTGCAGCGACGCGGCGGCCGAGCCGAGGATGCGCTTCTCCCACTTCCACGCCGGGTGCTCGGGCGGGAACATGTCGGCGTTCTCGAACTGGTCGAGCGTCCACGCGTCGCGGTAGTCCACGACGAACGGGCGGCGCATGAGCTTCGAGAGCGCCCACGCGGACCCGAAGGACGCGAACGGGTTCCCGGTCGCGACGATCAGGTCGAACGGCTGCCTGCGGTGCCGCTTGAGGCCCTCGCGGAGGGCATTGGCGCCCCAGCCCTGGTACTTGTCGGGGAAGACGTGGTCCTGCTTCCAGTTGAACCAGTTGCGGGCCGCCGCGGGGAAGTTCCCGCGGAAGCGCCCGTACCGGCGCACGTCGGTCTCCCACCGGAAGTAGTCCATCTCGACCTCGGCGACCTCGATGCGCGGGTCGACGGTGGCGGTCATGGCGTCGTCGCGGGCCCCGGTGATCTCGTCGAAGAACCGGTCCGGGCCGCGCAGCACGGTCACGTCCCAGCCCTGCTCGACGAAGTAGTTCGCGGTCGCGCGGGCGCGGAAGACCCCGCTGGCGCGCGAAGGGGGAAAGAAGAACGCCAGGTACAGCAGGCGCGGTCGCTCAGCCATCGGTCTCGTCCCACAGTTCTTCGAAGGCGTACGTGGTGCGCAGCGCGGGGCGCTCGGCGATGAGCGCGGGCAGGAAACCGGCGACGGCCTCGACGGCGAGCGGCTCGTGGAGCACGACCCAGTCGGGGGCCCAGCCCTGGACCTGCTCGCGGACGACCGCGTCACGGCGGTCGCGGCGCAGGCGCTGCGTGCGGGTCTTCTTGTCGGCGTCGAGCCCGGCGATGACCGTGGCGCGATAGTTCTTCGCGGCCTTGCGGGCGCGCTTGCGGAAGGGTCCGCGGCCGACGCGGCGCAGGAGCCCGAGCGGGACCTTCCGGCGGAAGAACCGGGTGGTCGCCGGCTCGGTGTAGCTCAGCTTCGAGGAGCCGATCCAGTGCGTCTCGACGCGGCCGTCGAGGTCGTGCCCGGCGAGCTTCGCCTGGGACTCGGCGACCAGGAGGACCCGGTGCCCGGCGTCGGCGGCGCGGCGCGTCTCGGTGGCGAGGGCCTTGGCCCGGGCGCCCGAAGGCGCCACGAACAGGACGTTCATCGCTCGGCTCCGTTCTCTCCGAACCAGATCCGGTGGTGCTGCGCGCCGATGGCCTCATAACCGTACTTCGATTCGAGGTGCCCGCGGGCGTGTTCGAGGTCGGTCTTCGACGGGTAGCGCTCGCGCAGGAGCCGGTAGCCGTCGACGAGCGCCTGCGGGTCGTCCACGACGTCGATCATGACGCCCGCGGCGTCCTCGATGCCGTCGAGCACCAGCTCGGGCCCGCCGCAGCGGGTGATGAGCACCGGGATGCCCGCGGCGAGGGCCTCGACGGCGACCACGCCGAACGTCTCGAAGGCGCTCGGGTGGACGAGCAGGTCGTGCGCGGCCATGATCCCGGGGACCTCGGACGGCTGGACGATCCCCAGGAACGTCACCGCCTCCCGGACCCCCAGTTCGTCGACGAGGGCTTCGATCTCGGGGCGCAGGACGCCGTCGCCGGCGAGCGTCAGCTGGAGGGACGGGTCCTCGGCGCGGCAGGCCGCGAACGCGCGCAGCAGGTGGTCGTGGCGCTTCCCGGCCTTGAACGACGCGACCGACAGCCAGCGGCGCAGCGCCGTCGGCGGCGCAGCGCGGCGGGACCCGAAGTCGATCGGGTTGGCGATGTACCGGATCTTGCCGGCGTGGTGCGGGAACGTCCCGGCGACGACGTCGTGGAGGACGTCGCCGACGACGAAGAACCCGGCGAGCCGGTGGAGGATCTCGTCGTACATCGCGCGGGCGCGCGGCTGGCGGAGGATCTTCACCAGGAACGAGGCGTGCTCGGTCGCGTAGACGCGCGCGTCGGGCCGGCAGTTCTGGAGCGCGGCCCAGGCGCTGTAGATCGGGACGTGCGCGTGGATGACGGGCGCCTCGATCGGCTTCCCGCCGAGGGCCGCCTTCAGCCAGTGGGCGTGGTGCTCGGCGCGCTCGGCGAAGTCGCGCCACTTGGACTTCGGGAGGATCACCGGGACCCGCCACAGGCGCGCGCCCGCGACCGCCTTGACGGGCGGGACGGACCGGGGCAGCAGCCCGGCCTGGACGTCCCAGATGCGCTCGCGGCGCTCGGCGGAGGCGTTGACGATCCACTCGTCGGTGTGGAACACGTCGAGCCGGTCGAGGCCGGGCGCGACGGCCGCGGCCATGTGCTCCACGAACGCCCCGGCGAACGGGATCTGGGCGTCGGGGTACCACGGCGTGAGCACGGCCACGTGCCGGTCCTGGTCCTGGGTCACCACTGCTGTCCTGCGTCTCCTGTCCGGGCCGCGGCAGAGACGGGCTGGGGGCCGCGGCGGCACATAGGAGATTACATGAACTCCGCCTTATATTCGCATGTCGGCCCGGTTTCGCAAGGCTTGGGCACATCGTGCAACCTGGGCGCTCTCCCAAACGTGGACTCCCGCCGCGGCGGGCCCGCACAGGGCCGTCCGTATGATCGAGGCGCAGGTTCAACGGACGACGCGAAGGCGATCAATGGCACACCGGATTCAACCGACGGCCCAGGTTCACGAGAGCGCCGCGATCGGCGACGGCACCAGCGTGTGGGAGCTCGCGCAGATCCGCGAGGACGCGTCCCTGGGCACCGGCTGCGTCATCGGGCGCGGGGCGTACATCGGCACCGGCGTGCAGATCGGCGACAACGTCAAGATCCAGAACTACGCCCTCGTGTACGAGCCCGCGCGGCTCGCCGACGGCGTGTTCATCGGCCCCGCCGTGGTCCTCACCAACGACCACAACCCGCGCGCCGTGGGCGTCGACGGCGGCCGCAAGGGCGCCTCCGACTGGGAGGCCGTCGGCGTCGACATCGCCGAGGGCGCCTCGATCGGCGCGCGCGCCGTCTGCGTCGCCCCCGTCCGCATCGGCAGGTGGGCCATGGTCGCCGCGGGCGCCGTCGTCACCAAGGACGTCCCCGACCACGCGCTCGTCATGGGCGTCCCCGCCCGCCGCGCCGGCTGGGTCGGGCGCTCCGGCGAGCGCCTCAAGGAGTCCGGCGACGGCCTGTGGGAGTGCCCCGCCACCGGCGAGCGCTACCGCGAGACGGCCGCGGGCCTCGAACTCGCCTGAGCGACAACACGACAGCGCCCGCCCGGTCCATGACCGGGCGGGCGCTTCGTTCGGCCTTACTGGCCGATCACGATGTGGCGGCGGCCCTCCCAGGCGGCCGGGTCCGTGATGCGGCGCCCGTCGAGGAGGACGGTGACCTCCGGCAGGTCCGCGGCCGACAGCGACCGGTACTCGGCGTGGTCGGCCTGCACGACGGCGGCGGTGACGGTCTCGCCGCGGTGCGGCGTGAGCCCCTCGGCCTCCAGCTCCGCGTCGGTGTACATCGGGTCGCTCACATAAGCGGTGGCGCCCTTCGCCTTCAGCGACTCCACGAGCGGGAACACCCCGGAGAACGCGGTCTCCTTGACCCCGCCGCGGTAGGCCGCGCCGAGGACGAGCACCGAGGCGCCCTCCAGGCCCCCGTAGGCGGCGTCGAGGACGTCCGCGGAGTACGACGGCATCGCCGCGTTCGCGGCGCGGGCCGCGCGCACCACCGTCGCGTCGGGGTCGTTCCACAGGTACATCTGCGGGTAGATCGGGATGCAGTGCCCGCCCACGGCGATGCCCGGGCGGTGGATGTGGCTGTACGGCTGCGAGTTGCAGGCCTCGATGACCTTCATGACGTCCAGGCCCTGCTTGTCGGCGAAGCGCGCGAACTGGTTCGCGAGGCCGATGTTGACGTCCCGGTACGTGGTCTCGGCGAGCTTCGCCATCTCCGAGGCCTCGGCGGACCCGAGGTCCCACACGCCGTTGGGCCGCGGCAGGTCGTCGCGCTCGTCGAAGTCGAGCACGGCCTCGTAGAACCGCACGCCCGCCTCGGCCGACGACTCGTTGATGCCGCCGACGAGCTTCGGGTAGCGGCGCAGGTCCGCGAAGACCCGCCCGGTCAGGACCCGCTCGGGGCTGAACACCAGGTGGAAGTCCTCCCCGGCGGTGAGGCCCGAACCGGCCTCCAGCATCGGCGCCCACCGCTCGCGCGTGGTCCCCACCGGCAGCGTCGTCTCGTAGGAGACGAGCGTGCCCGGCTTGAGGCCCTTGGCGACCGCCTTCGTGGCGGCGTCCATCCACCCGAAGTCCGGGACGCCCTCGGCGTCGACGAACAGCGGCACGACGATGACGACGGCCTCGGACTCGGCGACGGCGGCCGCGGTGTCCGTGGTGGCCCGCAGGTTCCCCGCGGCCACGGCCTCCTTCAGCTTCTCGCCCAGCAGGTGCTCGCCGGGGAAGGGCTCCACGCCGTCGTTGACGGCCTGGACGACCTTCGCGTTCACGTCGGCGCCGACGACCTCGTGGCCCTTCGCGGCGAACTGGACGGCCAGCGGCAGCCCGATCTTGCCCAATGCGACGACAGAGACTCTCATGTTCACTTCCTGCTCGGTTTGAGGCCGACGAGGCTCGCCACGCGGCGCTTCAGCGACGGCTTGCCCGCCGAATGCACGACGAGGAGGGACTTCTGCCCCCAGTCCACGGTCACGCTACCGGGGCGGCCCTGCCGCTCGACGGGGCCCTTGACGGTCTTGAGGGGCAGGTCGTACACGAACGGCCCCATCGCGAGGTGGCCGCGCAGCGACCAGCGGCCCGCGGTCTCGGCGATGCCGCCGACCGGCAGCCGCGCCGCGACCACCGTCGTGTCGCCGTCGGGCCGCAGCTCGACCTCGGCGACCACGTCGTGGACGTGGAACTCCCCGACCGGCACCGACCGGCGCGCGGCCGGGCCCTTGGCCTTCACCAGGCGCTCGGCGCTCACGCCGACCGCGTCAGGCTCCAGTCCGGCCACGGGCACGCGGAACCAGTACTCCAGGAAGAACCCGGTCGCCCGGTCCCCCGCCCACGTCAGGTCGATCGGGTCGACGCCCTTGGCGAGCCGGCCGACGACGCGCTCGGCGGTCGCCTCGTACCACTCGTCCGGGCAGCCCTCGCGGAACCCGCTGTAGCGCACGAACACGCGCCCGTCCTCCACCAGGAAGCCGGGGGCGTCCTCGCCGATCGCGGCTTCGAGCAGGTCCCACTCGCGCCGCTGCGCGAGGGAGACCTTCACGCGCTTCTCCGTCGGCAGCTGCTCCCGGATCTCCTCGGTCAGGTACGCGTCGCAGAACCCCGCGACGGCCTCCCAGAACTTCTCGCGCGACGACTTGTCCGCGCTCAGGAACTGCGGCTGCACGCACTTGGCGATCTCGCGCGAGAACACCCGGTACATGAGCGCCTCGCGCTCCGGCCCGGGCTCGTACAGCTCCTCGATCGCGGCCACGATCTGCTCGGCGGCGTGCACCCACTCGACCGGACCGGTCGAGTAGATCAGGTTCCCGCCGGTCTCGCGCTTCACCGCGTAATACGAGTCGTAGTCCGACAGGATCGTGATCTTCGACGCCTTCGCCATGGCGCGCAGCGTGAACGGCACGTCCGAGCAGACCGCCATCCCCTCGGGGAACCGCAGCCCCTCCGACTCCACCAGCTCCCGGCGGAACAGCTTCGTGTTCGACAGCGCCCACGCCAGCTCCGGCGTCGGGAACGGCGCGTCCGCGACGTCCTCGGCGAACACGTCGGGCGCCTTGCGCCCGTTCACGCCCACCATCTTGCACAGCAGCACGTCCGAGCCCAGCTCGTCCGCCCGGTCGACCATCCGCTCCAGGGCCTCCGGCCCGAAGTAGTCGTCCGAGCCGATGAAGAACACGTACCGGCCCCGCGCGATCTCCAAGCCCGCGTTGCACGGCACCGCCGGACCGCCCGAGTTCGCCTGGTGCACCACCCGGACCAGGCCCGGGTGCTCGGCCGCGAACCGGTCCAGCTCCTCGCCGGACCCGTCCGTCGAACCGTCGTCCACGGCCACGACCTCGAACCGGTCCGCGCCGATCGTCTGCGCCACCATCGAATCCAGGCACGCCGTCAGGTACGGCATCGTGTTGTAGACCGGGATGACGACCGTGACGTCCACAGCCGCGCTCATGCTCGGCTTCCGTCGAGAACGACCGTCTCCCCCGTCGCCGCCGACTGGAGCATCGACTCCGACACCTCAACGGTGTTCGCGCCCTGCGCCAGGTCCACGATGTCGTTCGGCTTCCCCAGGACCGCGTCCCGGAAGTGCTCGTGCTCGACCAGCAGCGGCTCGCGCTTGCGGATCGCGTACCGGACCATGTCGCCCTCGGAGACCCCGCGGAAGTTGCTGATCGCCTCCCACTCGGTCACCTCGACCCCGTTCGCGTAGAACGTCAGGTCCGCCGTCAGCGTGTCGGCGATGAAGCAGCCGCGGTCGCCCGTGACGACCGCCGTGCGCTCCTTGAACGGGCTCAGCCAGTTCACCGAGTGGTTCGCGATCGCGCCACCGGACAGCTGCCCGACCGCCGCGATCATGTCCTCGTGCTCCCGGCCCGACCGCGACACCGTGTGCGCCGTGACCGTCCGGTACGTCTGCCCGGTCACGAACCCGGTCAGGTCGATGTCGTGCGTCGCGAGGTCCTTGACCACCCCGACGTCGGCGATCCGGCCCGGGAACGGACCCTGGCGGCGCGTCGCGATCTGGAGGACCTCCCCCAGCTCACCCGCCTCCAGGCGCTCGCGCAGGCTCATGACCGCCGGGTTGAACCGCTCGATGTGGCCCACGCCCGCGACCAGCCCGCGCGACTCGAACGCCTCCGCGAGGATCCGCGCGGCCTTCGTGGTGTGCGCCAACGGCTTCTCGATGAGCGCATGCACCCCGGCCTCGGCCAGGGCCAGGCCCACCTGCTCGTGGTACGCCGTCGGGCAGGCCACCACGACGTAGTCCACGCCGAGGCCGATCAGCTGCTCGACGTTCTCGACCAGGCGCCCCGCGGGCACCGCGGCCGCATCGGCCACCGGGTCGGCGACCCCGACGAGGTCGACCCCGTCGAGGGCGTTCAGGACGCGGGCGTGGTTGCGGCCCATCGCCCCCATGCCGACCAGGCCGGCGCGCAGACGTTCGGTGCTCACTGCGGCAGCTCCAGGGAGTGGACCGCCTCGACGATGCGGTCGAGGTCGCCCTCGCTCAACGCGGGGTGGATCGGCAGGGACAGCACCTCGGCCGCCGCCTTGTCCGTCTCCGGCAGGTCCGCCTCGACGTGCGCGTACGGCGCCAGCTTGTGGATCGGAATCGGGTAGTACACGGCCGAGCCGATGCCCGCGGCGTTCAGCTGCTCCAGGGCAGCGTCGCGGCCGACCGGCACCCGCACCGTGTACTGGTGGTAGATGTGGCGCGCCCACGGCGCGACCGGCGGGACGACGACGCCCGCGGCGCCGGCCAGCCCCTTGTCCAGGTGCGCGGCGTTCGAACGGCGCTGCTCGGTCCACTCGTCGAGCCGGCCCAGCTGGACCCGCCCGATCGCGGCCGACACGTCCGTCATCCGCATGTTCGCGCCGACGATCTCGTTCTGGTACCGCGCCTCCATGCCCTGGTTGCGCAGCAGCCGCAGCGTCCGGGCCAGCTTCGGGTCGTCCGTGGAGACCATGCCGCCTTCGAGCGCGTGCATGTTCTTCGTCGGGTAGAAGCTGAACGTCCCGGCAACGCCGAACGAGCCGACGGGGCGGCCCTCGACCTGGGCCCCGTGCGCCTGGCAGGCGTCTTCGAGGATCGCCAGGGAGTGCCGCTCGGCCAGCGCCGTCAGGCGGGTCATGTCGGCGGGGTGGCCGTACAGGTGCACCGGCATGATCGCGACGGTCTTGGGGCCGATCAGCGCGGCGACGGCGTCGGGGTCGACGCAGAACGTGTCGGGCTCGATGTCGGCGAAGACCGGTTCGGCGCCGACGAGGCGGACCGCGTTCGCGCTGGCGGCGAAGGAGAAGGAGGGGACGATGACCTCGTCGCCGGGGCCGATGCCCATGGCGAGGAGGGCGAGCTGGAGGGCCGAGGTGCCGGAGTTGACGGCGACGCACTCGGCGGTCCCGGAGACCTTGGTGAACTCCGCTTCGAAGGCGGCCACCTCGGGCCCCTGGACGACCCGGCCGCTGCGCAGTACCGCTACGGCCGCTTCGATCTCGGCCTCGCCGATGTGCGGCTTCGCCGGGGGGATGAACTCCCGCTGTTGGTCAGGCACGTGTCTCTCCGCGTTCTCCGGAACGGTCTGGACTTCGCACTGGGTGGGTGCGCGATCGATCATACAGAGGACACCTCCAGTTAATACACGGAGAACTCCGGCTGGCGAGGAGGTGTCACGTGGGCAACTGGGAGCCCAGCGCGTCCCTCGCGAACTTGAGGGATTCGTGCAGGTCGTCGGCCCTTCGGGTGCGGTTGCCGCTCTTGCGCGTGGAGACCTCGACGGTGATGGAGCCGTCCCATCCGGCGGCGCCGAGGGAGCCGAGGAGCTCGGCGCACGGCTGGGTCCCGCGGCCGGGGACGAGGTGCTGGTCGGCGCCGGGGGCGGTGCCGTCGCACAGGTGGATGTGCCTGAGGCCCTTGCCCATCCGCTCGGCCATGGCGACGGCGTCGGCGCCGGAGGCGGCGCAGTGGGAGAGGTCGAGGGTGTAGGCGTCGTAGCCGTGGCGGGTGGGGTCCCAGTGGGGGCGGTAGGGCACGAGATTCCGCTTGCCGACCTTGAGGGGGAACATGTTCTCGACGGCGACGGTGATGCCCGGGTACCGGACGGCGAGGCCGTCGAGGACGGTGGAGAACTTGGCGGCGTAGTCGCGCTGCCAGGAGAACGGCGGGTGGATGACCACGGTGGGCGAGCCGAGGTACTCGGCGGCCTGCACGGAGCGGCGCAGCCGGGTCCAGGGGTCGGCGCTCCAGACCCGCTGGGTGACCAGCAGGCAGGGGGCGTGGACGGCGCCGATCTTGACGCCGTAGTGCTTGGCGAGGCTGGCGGCGGCCGAGGGGTCCTGGGAGACCCGGTCGGTGAAGACCATGAGCTCGACCCCGTCGTATCCGAGCTCGGCGGCGAGCTCGAACCCGACCGCGGTGGGCTCGGGGTACACGGACGTGGTCGACAGCAGAACCGGGACGGACTGGGTCACGGTCCCCAGGGTACGCCGTGCTCAAAACGCGGCGCGGGCTTCGGGGTGCGCGCGGCGTGAACCGGGTCTGAACGTGCGGTGCAGGTACCGTTGACGGATGACCGACGAGGTGCCCGCGGGCTTCGACCGCGAGTGGGTCGAGTTCTTCGATCCCGCTGACTCCGACACGATGGTGCGCGCCGACCTGACCTGGCTGCTGTCCAGGTGGGGCTGCATCTTCGGGAGGCATCCCGAGCAGGGTGGCTGCCCGGGGATCGACGCGAAGCAGAGCGCGGACGGGTGCTGCCTGCACGGGGCGTTCTACACCGACGCCGCCGACGTGCGCCGCACCAAGGAGGTCGTGAAGAAGCTGACGCCCGAGACGTGGCAGCTGCACCGCAAGTGGCGGCACACGATCGTCGAGGACACCCTGGAGAACGACGAGGGCGAGGACGAGCCGGCGCTCAAGACCGCGGTGGTCGACGGGGCGTGCGTGTTCCACAACCGCGAGGGCTTCGCGACGGGCGCGGGCTGCGCCCTGCACCAGCAGGCGATGCGCGACGGCGTCCACCCGATGGAGTACAAGCCCGAGGTGTGCTGGCAGCTGCCGGTGAAGCGGGACTTCAAGACCGAGCACCGCGCGGACGGCACCGACGTGTCGGTCACGCTCATCACCGAGTTCGACCGGGCCTCGTGGGGTCCGGGCGGGCACGACTTCGACTGGTGGTGCACGAGTTCGCCGCTGGCGCACACGGCCTCGGAGCCGGTGTACCTGTCGTACGCGGTGGAGCTGACGGAGCTGCTGGGGGCGGCCGCGTACGAGCGGCTGGCCGACCTGTGCGCGGACCGGGAGAAGAAGGGCCTGGTGGCCCCGCACCCGGCGAGCGTGCGCTCTCCGAACCTGCTCCCCATGCCCCGGCGGATCTGAACCGGGGCACGGGGAACGGTGTTACGCGGCGGTCTCGGCGACCCCCGCGGTCTTGACGACCGGTTCGGCGTAGGTCTCGCGGACGGCGTCGGCGAAGACCTCGAACAGGTCCTCGGGCGCGTGGTCGCCGAGGTAGTACTCGCGGGTGGCGGCCCGCTGCCCGGCCTTGGAGTCGGTGTCGAACAGCTCGGCCATGACCGCTTCGGCGTTCTTCGCGCCGGGCTTGAGCAGGTACGCGCCGGCGGCGACGGGGAACTCCTCCAGGTAGCCGCCGCGCAGGCCCCGCGGGTCGGTCATCGCGAACGGCTTGCCGCTGTAGAGCCAGTCGGAGGCCGCGCCGCTGATGTCGCACACGGCCGCGTCGGCGGCGTTGACGCAGTCGGCGAGGGACACCTGCGATTCGGCGGCGGCGCCCCAGCGGTGGGGCAGGCCGGTGCGGGAGGCGTCGGCGGCCAGCAGCGCGCGGATCGCCTCGGCGTGGGCCTGGTAGGCGGCGTTGGTGCTGGTGTACGGGTGGGTCCGGAAGTGGACGGCGACGCCCCGCGCGAGGGCGGCCTCGACGATCTTCTTGCCCTCCTTGAGGGACGAGTAGTTGACGTCCTCGGTGAAGCCGGTCCAGGTGGGGGCGTAGAGGAGCACGGGCGGCTCGTCGGGGCCCTTTTCGCGGGGGCCGACCTTGATGCCGTGGAGCTGGGGGCGGCCGATGCGGCGGAACTTGCGCTCGGGGATGTCGACGCCGTGGCGGTGGTAGCGGTCGACGCCGGCCTGCCCGGCGACGAACACGCGGTCGTACATGAGCGAGAGGGCGCTGCGGCTGATGGCCTTGTCGGAGTCGCCGTGCATGAGCTGGATGTGCAGGAGCTCGCCGTGGCGGATGAGCGCGGTGTTCTTCTGCGCGTGGTTGGAGTAGAAGCAGGCGCGGACGCTCTCGGGCAGGAGCTTGTCGAGGACGGACTGGCCGGGGGCGAGCACGACGGGGGCGCTCGTGCACGCGACGGTGCCGCGCATGAGGAAGGCGTCGCGGACGAGGACGAGGTAGGGGTCGCCGATCTTGTCGAAGTACGGCAGCCACATCTCGATCTGGTACTCCGAGAGGCGGGCGCCGCCGAAGTGCACGACGTACTTCGGCTGGAGGCGCTCGACGGCGGCGACGACCGCTTCGTCGATGGGGTGCGACTCGCGGCGGCGCCGCAGGAGGTTCGCGACGACCGCGTCGCCGGCCCACACGAGCGAGGCGAGGACGATGACGAGCGCGGCCCAGTCGGCGACGGGCCGCAAGCCTGCGGGGACGGCGGCGGCCAGCGGCAGGGCCACGGCGGTGAAGCCGGTGACGAGGGCGATCGGGACGGGCGCGGCGGCGCGGTTGCGCAAGCCGCGGTGCACGTCCAGGTTCGCGGTCTCCAGGTGCGACAGGGAGAGCGCGATGCGGATGGCCCCGGCGACGGCCTGGAAGCCGGCGACGAGGACGCAGCCGGTGATGAGCTCCCAGCGCTGCGGGCTGTCGGACCAGGCCGCGACGAGGACCGCGATGACGGCGATGAGCCGCGCGGTGCGCATCGCGGAGAGGTCGTCGCGGTAGTACCAGGCGGTGATCGCGAGGACGGCGGCCGCGAGGGCGTACGCCAGCAGGTGCGTGTGCGCCGCGGTCGCGGCGATGACCGCCGCGATGGCGACGATCTCGTACCGCTGTCTCCACAGTCGGGACATGTGTGCTCCATCGGGTGAACGAGTTAACGGGCTCTTAACCCAAGATGAAGTAAACACGTCGTTCGTTTGCCTCCGGTGGCAGGGATCACCGCAATCGCGAAGTCCGGGGAACGCCGCGGGGCCCCGCCGGTACCGGCGGGGCCCCGAAGACGAAGCGGTCAGGCGGCCTGGGTCAGCGCGGACTCGCCGGTCGCGGTCTTGCGGACCTGGCGGGCGTAGGTGTCGCGGACCTCGGCGGCGAACACCTCGACGAGGTCGCCGGGCTTGATGTCGCCGAGGTAGTACTCGCGGACGGCGGCGCGCAGGTCGGCCTTGGAGTCGCGCAGGAGCAGCTCGTCGAGGACGGCCTCGATGTTCCCGGCCTTGGGCTCCAGGAGGTACGCGGCCTTGGCGAGCGGGAACTCGTCGAGGTAGCGCTCGTTGAAGCCCTTCGGGTCGGTCATGGCGAAGGGGCGGCCCGAGTAGAGCCAGTCGGAGGCGGTGCCGCTGATGTCGGAGATCGCGACGTCGGCGGCGTTGACGCAGTCGGTGAGGCTGACGGCGGACTCGGCCTGGTCGCCCCACAGGTGCGGGCGGCCGGTCCTCGCGGCGTCCTCGGCGATGACGGACTTGATGTCGTCGGCGAGCGCCTGGTAGGCGGCGTTGGTGCGCGTGTAGGGGTGGGTGCGGAAGATGACGTTGACGTCGCGGGCGAGCAGCGCCTGCACGATCTTCTTGCCCTGCTTGAGGGACGAGTAGTTGACGTCGGCGGTCAGGCCGGTCCAGGTGGGCGTGTAGAGGACGGTCTGGCGGTCCTCGTCGGCCTTGTCGCGGTGGCCGACCTGCATGGCGTGCAGCTGGGGGCGGCCGATGCGGCGGAACTTGTAGTTGGGGATGTCGACGCCGTGGCGGTGGTACCGGTCGACGCCGGCCTGCCCGGCGACGAAGACCCGGTCGTACATGAGCGAGACCGGGCTGCGGCTGATGGCCTTGTCGGAGTCGCCGTGCATGAGCTGCACGTGGAGGTACTTGTCGAGCTTGATCAGCTGCGCGTTCTTGACCGCGTGGTTGACGTAGTAGCAGGCGCGGACGCTGGAGGGCAGCAGCGTGTCGAGCACGGACTGGGCCGGGGCGAGGACGATCGGGGCCTTGGTGCGGGCGGCGATCCCGTCGAGGAGGTACCGGTCGCGGATGATGATCAGGTACGGGTCGCCGACGGCCTCGAAGTAGTCGAGCCACATCGTCAGCTGGTACTCCGATTCGCGGGCCCCGGCGAAGTGGACGACGTACTTCGGCTGGAGCCTGCGGACGGCGCTGATGACCTGGATGTCGACGGGGTGGGAGACCTTGCGGCGGTGCAGGTAGTTCTGGAGCACCGCCGAGGCGATCCACCCGAACGCGGCGGCGGTGGCCGCGAGGACGACCAGGTCGGCGCCGAGGCGGAACTCCCCCAAGGGGATCGAGCCGAGGACGTACAGGATCGACACGGCGTCGACGAGGCGGCCGACCGCTCCGGGCGTGGTGAGCTGGGAGCGGCGGGTCCGCACGATGTCGAGGTTGTGGGTCTGGAGGTAGCCGACGTTCAGGGCCCGGTTGAAGATGTCGGCGTAGGCGATGAAGAGGGTGACGCCGAACCCGGCGAGGAGCATCGGCCAGCGGTCGAGGCCGCCGGAGTACCAGGCGAGGATGAGCAGCGCGAGCGCGGCGAGGGTGCGGGGGATGCGGAAGCCGGCGACCCCGGTCCGGTCCTGCCAGGCGGCGACCCCGAACACGGCGAGCGAGAACGCTGTGGTGAGCCATGGCACGTCGGTGACCGCGACGGCGGCGACCACCGCCGCCACCGCCAGCAGGTTCGTTCGGATGGGCCAGGATTTCAGCAGTCTCTTCAACTCGCCGTGCCTCGGATTCGGTCTCGCGTGGCTGTGTCGCCAGTAGTTCTAACTCGCCGGTTCGACGCTTCCGGTTCCAATTACTTGAAGTGCTGGTTAACGGAGTTCAGGTCCTCCGCGAAGTCCACTTCGATGACGTTGTGCTGGGAGATGTCGACGGCCTCGAACTTGACGCCGTCCTTGGCGATGGCGAGCTCGATGCCGCCTTCGAAGTAGTCGTTGTCGTCGACCTCGGCGAGGCGCTTGGCGACGAGGGCGCGGTCGTCGGCGGACACGTAGTTGATGCCGACCGCTTCGCCAAGGGCGCCTTCGGAGACGCGCTTGGAGAGCTTGTTGATGTACCCGTCGGCGCCGAGCGTGTACTTGACCTCCTCGTCGGAGACCTTCGCGGTGTTGACGGCCACGAACGAGTGGTCCATCGCGATGTGCGGCAGGAGGACGTCGAGGACCTGCGGGTCGAAGACGACGTCGCCGTTGAGCCACAGGACGCCGCCGGGGCCGAGGATGCTGAAGGCCTTCAGGAGGCTCTTGGAGGTGTTGGTGTCGCCGTAGGCCTGGTTGTAGATGAAGCCGACGTCGGGCACCTCCTCCATGATCATCTCCTTCTTGTAGCCGACGACGAGGTGGATCGAGTGGCGGCTGAACCGGGAGGTGAGTAGGCGCAGCGACCGTCCGAGGATGGTCTCGCCGGTGTTGAGGGGGGTGAGGGACTTGGGGTGCGGTTTGCCGAGCCGGGAGCCGACGCCGGCCGCGAGGATCACGATGTTCGTGGACATGTCGAGAGCCACCTCGTTCGGTTGGGATGCTGGATTGGTGCAGTTTACCTAGTTGAACGGTCGATGACGCATAGCCCAACGCGCGGTGGACCCGGGCGTCACACGTTCCGGCGACGGTGCCGAACCGGGCCGCAGCAGTGCGGCCCGCGGCCCGTTTCAGGCCCTGAGCAGGGCTTGGGCCAGCACGAGGTCGGCGGGCGAGGTGACCTTGAGGTTCCGTTCGGCGCCCGCGACGGTGCGGACCGGCGTGTCGGGGCGAAAGCGCAGGACGACCGAGCAGTCGTCGGTCGGGGTGAAGGCCGGGTCGGCCGCCGCGGCGGCGTGGGCTGCGGCGATGAGGCCGAGGCGGAACCCCTGGGGGGTCTGGACCCGGGCGAGGGCGGCGCGGTCGGGGACGGCGACGATTTGTCCATCGTGGACTTCGACGACCGTGTCGGAGGAGGGGATCACCGCGGTCACGGCCTCGCCGTCGTCAAGGGCCGCAACGACATCGGCGATGATGCGGCCGGTGACGAGCATGCGGGCGGCGTCGTGGATGAGCAGTTTCGCGCCGTCGCCGACGCCGTCCCGGGCCTGCGCCCAGCGGATGGCCGCGACGGAGGAGTCGGCGCGGGTGGCGCCGCCGCCGATCACTGCCGAGAGTTTTGTCACATTTGCGGACTTGGCTATGGTCCAGGCCGCTTCGTGGTGGCCTTCGGCCATGACGAGGACGATCCGGTCGACTGCGCCGCTCGCCTGGAACGCCTCCAGCGTGTGCTGGAGGACCGGCTTGCCCGCGACCTCCAGCAGCTGCTTGGGGAGGGCGGCGCCCATGCGGGCGCCGGTCCCTCCGGCGAGCACGGCCGCGATCGTCGGCTGATCGGTGGTCACGGTCGTCTCCTGAGGTCGGCGGATCGATGCCGCCCCAATCTACGGTCCGTCGGGCCCGGATCGGCGGAGCCCTCAGGCGCGGGCCGCGAGGACCTTCTCGAAGACGTCCACGTGCCCGCCGACGACGTTCTGCGGCTCGTAGCGCTTGGCGGTCTCCCGGCCGGCGTCGGCGAGCTTGCGGCGCAGGCTCGGGTCGCCCATGAGGCGGCGCAGCGCGCCCGCCAGCTCGGTCGGGTTCTTCGGCTCGACGAGCAGGCCGTTCTCCTCGTCGCGGACGATCTCCAGCGGCCCGTGCTTGACGGCGGTGCACACCACCGGCAGGCCCGCGGCCATGGCCTCGACGATGACGAGCCCGAACGGCTCGAAGCGGGAGGGGATCGCGGCGATCGAGGCGTGCTGCCACTCGGCGTCGAGCGGGGTCTTCGGCCCGGGCAGCAGGATGCGGTCTTCGAGGCCGTGGTCCTTGATGCGGTTGGTGATCTTGGTGCGGTCGCGGCCGCGGCCGAAGATCTTCACCTTCCACTCGGGGAACTCGTCGGCGACCTGCGCGAACGCGTGGACGAGGATGTCGAAGCCCTTCATGCCGGTCAGGCGCCCGGCGGTCATGATGACCGGCTCGGTGAGCTCCGACGGCGGCAGCGGGTTCGCGGGGATCGCGTTCGAGACGCACGCGATCTTGTCGGCGGCCTCCGGGAGCGCCTCGCGGTAGGCCTGCTTGTCGGCGTCGGTGATCGTGACGATCGCGTCGAGCTTCGGGTAGTTCTCCAGGATCAGCTCGCGGTGGCGCTCGGCGTAGTGGTCGAGGTACAGGTGCTCCTGGGCGACCATCGCGTACCGCTCGGGACGCCCGAACATCGCCATGTACAGATTCACGCTGATCTGCGTGCCGACGAGGACGTCCGTATCCAGGCTGCGCAGGAACTTCTTCACCCTGACGTCGAGCAGTTTCGACGACTCGCCCATGTTGTTGACCTTGTCGGCGTCGAGCACCGACTTCGACTTGGCCTGCCAGCGCTCAAGGAAATTGAGCTTCTCGCCGCCGTTCTCGGGCTTTCTGGTGTCCCAGAGATTGACGACCTTCACCCTTTTGTCGACGGGGAAGTCGGCCTTCTTCTTGCTTCTGATGCACGATGCGATCGTCACCTCGTGACCGAGCCCTGCCAGCGCTTCGGCGGTGTTGAGGGTGGTCTTGATGGTGCCGCCGATGCCCCAGATGTTCCGGACCAGGAATGTGATGCGCATGTACTCGAAACCCGCTTTCGAAGAATTGCCGTCTTGGGCCACATCGGACGCTCGCGGCTCCGCACTGAGCCGTGTCCGCAAAGCCTTGACGCGTCCGGCCCGCGACCAGGTTGCATCCAAGCAGAAAATAGTTTACGAACGGCTGAACCGTAGGGGGACACGCCGAGGCTAGGCGTGGCCTGTGACATCCGGATGTCAGACAAGCCACAAATTCGGGCAAAGAAACGGCCCGGTTCCGCCTCTGGCGCAACCGGGCCGAAACAGCGTCCTACTCCCCGGATGCGGCCTTCTTCGCGGCCTTCTTCACGGTGGTCTTCGCGGTCGTCTTCTTGGCCGCCGTCTTCTTCGCGACGGCCTTCTTCGCAGTCTTCTTGGCGGCGGTCTTCTTCGCCGCCGCCTTCTTCGCGGTCTTCTTGGCCGGGACGACGCCCGAGGCGACCTTCTCGCGGCGCTCGGCGAGCAGCTCGGCAGCGCGGTCGATCGTCAGGTCCTCGATCGAGTCGGTCTTGCGGATCGAGGCGTTGGTCTCGCCGTCGGTCACGTACGGGCCGAAGCGCCCGTCCTTGAGCGTGACCTCCTTGCCGGTGACCGGGTCGGGGCCCAGCTCCTTGAGGAGCGTCTGGGCGCGCTGCTGGCGCCCGCGGGTCTTCGGCTGCGCGAGCAGCTTCTCGGCCTCTTCGAGGGTCAGCGTGAACAGCTGCTCCTCGCGGTCGAGGGACCGGTAGTCGCGGGCCTTCTTGACGTAGGGGCCGTGCGGGCCCAGGCCGGTGCGGATCTCCTCGCCCTCGGCGTCCTTGCCGACCAGGCGCGGCAGCGTCAAGAGCTGCACGGCGTCTGCGAGGGTCACCTCGGAGAGCTTCTGCCCGGTCAGCAGCGACGAGGACTTCTCCCCGGACGTCACGTACGGGCCGTAGCGGCCGCTCTTGGCGAACACCGGCTCCCCGGTCTCCGGATGGGTCCCCAGCTCGCCCTCGGCGGAGCCGAGCTCGTACAGCTCCTCCACCTTGGCCGGGGTCAGCTCGTCGGGCGCGACGGACTCGGGCACCGAGACGCGCTCGCCCGGCTCACCCGCCTCGGCCTGCGCCTTGGTCGTCCGCTCCAGGTACGGGCCGTAGCGGCCGACGCGGGCGACGACCTGGCGCTGCTGCTCGTCGGTGTACAGCGGGATCGAGTTGACCTGGCGGGCGTCGATCTTGGCGAGCTCCTCCTCGACCATGTGCCGCAGGCCGCCGGAGGCCGCGACGGTGCCCTCCTTGTCCTTGCCGCCGAAGTAGAACTTGCGCAGGAACTCCTCGCGGGACTCCTGCCCGGCGGCGACCTGGTCGAGCTCGTCCTCCATGCCCGCGGTGAAGTCGTAGTCGACCAGCCGCGGGAAGTGGCGCTCCAGGAGCCCGACGACGGCGAACGCGCGGAAGGCCGGGACGAGGGCCTGGCCCTTCTTGAACACGTACTCGCGGTCCTGGATGGTCTGCATGATCGACGCGTACGTCGAGGGCCGGCCGATGCCGCGCTCTTCGAGGGCCTTGACCAGGCTCGCCTCGGTGTAGCGGGCGGGCGGCTGGGTGGTGTGCCCGGCGGCTTCGAGGCCCTTCTCGGCGAGGTGCTGGCGCTCGGCCAGCTCCGGGAGGCGCTTCTCGGCGTCGTCGGCGTCGCCCTCCTCGATGGACTCGACGTAGGCGAGCAGGAAGCCCGGGTTGGTGATCGACTTGCCGGAGGCGCCGAAGTCGGCCTCCTCCCCCGAGGTCGTGACGGCGCGGGCGCGCACCGACGTCGAGTTCCCGGTGGCGTCGACCATCTGGGACGCGAGCGTGCGCCGCCAGATGAGCTCGTAGACGCGGTACTCCTCGGCCGAGAGCTGGCCGCGCAGCTGCGTGGGGGTCTTGAACTGGTCCCCGGCGGGCCGGATGGCCTCGTGCGCCTCCTGCGCGTTCTTCACCTTCCGCGCGTAGTGGCGCGGCTCGGCGGGCACGTACTGGGCGCCGTACAGCTCGGCGGCCTGGGCCCGGGCGGCGTTGATGGCCGTCGCGGACAGGTTCGTCGAGTCGGTCCGCATATAGGTGATGTGGCCGTTCTCGTAGAGCCGCTGGGCGACCCGCATGACCTGGGCGCTGGAGAGGCGGAGCTTGCGCCCGGCCTCCTGCTGGAGCGTCGAGGTGATGAACGGCGGGTAGGGGCGGCGCCGGTACGGCTTCTTGTCGACCTTGAGGACGGTGAAGTCGCGGCCTTCGAGGCGCCCGGCGAGGCCGCGCGCGCCCGCCTCGTCGAGGTGGACGACGTTGTTCCTGGTGGTGCCGGTGGCGGCGTCGAAGTCCTTGCCGGTGGCGACGCGGTCGCCGTCGACGGCGATCAGGGTCGCTTTGAACCGCTGGTCGTCGGCCGTGGCGAGGTTCGCGGTGACGTCCCAGTAGTCGGCGGAGCGGAACGCCATGCGGGCGCGCTCGCGCTCGACGATGAGCCGGGTCGCGACGGACTGGACGCGGCCGGCCGACAGGCGCGGCATCACTTTCTTCCACAGGACCGGGCTGACCTCGTAGCCGTAGAGGCGGTCGAGGATGCGCCGCGCCTCCTGGGCGTCGACGAGGTCCTGGTTGAGCTCGCGCGGGTTCGCGGCGGCCTCGGCGATCGCGGCCGGGGTGATCTCGTGGAAGACCATCCGCTTGACGGGGATCTTCGGCTTCAGGGTCTCCAGGAGGTGCCAGGCGATGGCCTCCCCCTCGCGGTCCTCATCGGTGGCGAGGAAGAGCTCGTCGACCTCCGCGAGGTAGCCCTTGAGCTTCTTCACGTGGGCGGAGCGGTCGGGGTTGACGATGTACAGGGGCGCGAAGTCGTTGTCGACGTCGACGCCGAGCCGGGACCAGGCCTTGTCCTTGTACTTGGCCGGGATCTCCTTCGCGCTGCGAGGGAGGTCGCGGATGTGCCCGAGGGAGGAGTCGACGATGTACCCGGCACCGAGGTACGAGGCGATCGTCTTGGCCTTCGCCGGGGACTCGACGATGACCAGGCGTTTGATGTCCGGCACTGCTCCCACCGTTCCACTCGGAAAATGCACTCGAATCGTTACGTTGGCCTTCACTGCTCTGAAACAGAGCGGTTTCCACCATACTGTGGCCACTTACCTCGCGGCAGTGGTGATTCCTGCTTCTGTCCAGTCCCCGGCCGGCTGCCGGGCTTGGGATGGCGCGGATGCCCGCCCGCGCAGGTGCGCTAGCAGGTCTTCCACCGCTCCACAGGCGTTTTCCCTCTCGGCGAGCCCCGCCGCGAGAATGACCTTTGCAGCATTGACGTCCCGGTCATGGAGGACGCCGCAATGGTTGCACGCCCAGGATCGGACTTGCAACGGCTTACGATCGCCGACCTTCCAGCAGGCGGAGCAGGTCCGCGTCGAGGGTTTGTGCAGGAAGTCCGAGCGCGCATCGGCGACCTCGGCGTGCACCGCCGCGACGGCCCTGCGGGCCTTCTTCCGGTTCGCCGAACCCGGCCGCTTGCGCGCCAGGCTCCGCTGCGCCCGCGCCAGCTTTCGCTCCTTGCCGCGGTAGCAGCGCGGTGCGGCGACCCGGCGGCCGTCGGATCCGGCGAGGAAGGATCGCAACCCCAGATCGAGGCCCAACGCCCCTCCACCTCCCAGCGGGCTCGGTTCGACCTCGCACACGAACGAGGCGAAGTACCGGCCCGCCGCGTCCTTGACCACCGTCACGCTCGACGGCTCACCCGGCAGGTCCCTCGACCAGACGACCTTGACCTCACCGATTCCCGGCAGCCGAAGGCGCCGGTCCGAGGTGATCCTGAAACGCGAGTTCCGGGTGAACCGCACCGCCTGGCGCCGGTCACGGCGGGACTTGAAGCGCGGCATGCCCACTGAACCGCGCGCCCGCTTGCCGGTCATCGCGTCGAAATAGCCCCGATAGGCCCGGTTGGCGTCCCGGACCGCCTGCTGAAGCGCCACCGATGAGACCTCCGCCAGCCAGGCCCGGTCCTCCCGCCGCTTCGCCTCCGTCACCACCAGCCGCGAGACTTCGGCGTCGCCGACCCATGGGTTCCCCGCTTCGAAGGCCGCCCTGCGCAGTGCGATCACGTCGTTGAACACCACCCGGCAGCACCCGAACGCCTTCGCCAGCGCGGCTTCCTGGCCGGCGCTGGGGTGGAGGCGGTAGCGATAACGAAGCCGCATGGCCCCAAGGCAATCACAGAAAATGACGGTTTCACGGAAATGACACGCGTGTGCCCCGTTCCGAGGGAACGGGGCACACGCCGAGATGAGGACCCGGAAAGCTAGCCGACCTCGACCGACTCACGCTGCTCCGGGGCGCGGGCTTCCCCCGCCTCCACCACCGCGGAACGGCGCTTGGAGACGAGGATCGCGGCCACGAGGGCCGCGAGCGCGACGCCCGCGATGATCCAGCGGACGGGGCCGCCGGACTCGGAGCCGACGCCCTCGACCGTGTAGACGACCACGGCCGGGGCGATGATGAGGCTCACCAGGTTCATGACCTTGAGGAGCGGGTTGATGGCCGGGCCGGCGGTGTCCTTGAACGGGTCGCCGACCGTGTCGCCGATGACGGCCGCGGCGTGGGCCTCGGAGCCCTTGCCGCCGTGGTTGCCGTCCTCGACGTCCTTCTTCGCGTTGTCCCAGGCGCCGCCCGAGTTCGCGAGCATGACGGCCATGAGGACGCCGCACGCGATCGCGCCGGCGAGGTAGGCCGCGAGCGGGCCCACGCCGAGGCCGAAGCCGACCGCGATGGGCGCGGTGATCGCGAGCAGGCCCGGGGTGACCAGCTCGCGCTGGGCGTCGCGGGTGCAGATGTCGACGACGCGGCCGTACTCGGGCCGCTGGGTGCCCTCCATGATCCCGGGGAAGCGCGCGAACTGGTCGCGGACCTCGTTGACGACGGCGCCGGCGGAGCGGGCGACGGCGTTCACGGCGAGGCCGGAGAACAGGAACACGACGCTCGCGCCGATGATGAAGCCGACGATGTTGATCGGGTCGGCGATGTTCAGCGTCTCGAACAGGGCGCCGCCGGCGAGGCCCTCGGAGGCCACGGCGTCGGTGTAGGACCCGAACAGGGCGGTCGCGGCCAGGACCGCGGTCGCGATCGCGATGCCCTTGGTGATCGCCTTGGTGGTGTTGCCGACCGCGTCGAGGTCGGTGAGCGTCTGGGCCGCGTCGCCTTCCACGTCGCCGGACATCTCGGCCACGCCCTGCGCGTTGTCGCTGATGGGCCCGAAGGTGTCCATGGCGACGATGACGCCGACGGTGGTGAGCAGGCCGCAGCCGGCGAGCGCCACCGCGAACAGGCTCACGAGGAAGACCCCGCCGCCGAGCATGTACGCGCCGAGGATCGCCGCGGCGATCGTGAGCGCGGTGTACACGGCCGATTCGAGGCCGAGCGAGAAGCCCGAGAGGATGTTCGTGGCCGCGCCCGTGCGGGTCGAGGCCGAGACGGTCCTGGTCGGCTTGTAGCGGGTGTCGGTGTAGTACCCGGTCAGCGCGAGGATCGCGGCGGCCAGGGCGATGCCGATGAGGACGGAGGCGACGGCGAGGACCTGCGGGCCCACGGGGATGTTCGCGATGTCCTCGGCCGAGACGCGGCCGCCGAGGTCGGACCAGGCCGACGGGACGTACCAGAACACGGCGGCGGCGGTGAGCGCCGCCGCGGCGAACGCGGAGATGTAGAACGCGCGGTTGATCGCGGTCAGGCCCGAGGCGTCGGAGGCGCGCATGCGGGTGATGACCACGCCGAGGATCGCGACGACGATGCCGACGGAAGCGACCAGCAGCGGCAGGATCAGGCCGGTCTCGCCGAAGGCGGCGCGGCCGAGGATGAGGCTGGCGACGAGCACGACGGCGTAGGACTCGAACAGGTCCGCGGCCATGCCGGCGCAGTCGCCGACGTTGTCGCCCACGTTGTCGGCGATGGTCGCCGGGTTGCGCGGGTCGTCCTCGGGGATGCCCTGCTCGACCTTGCCGACCAGGTCGGCGCCGACGTCGGCGGCCTTGGTGAAGATGCCGCCGCCGACCCGCATGAACATGGCCAGGAGCGCGGCACCGAAGCCGAAGCCCTCCAGGACCACGGGGGCGTCGCCGTTGTAGACGAACACGACGACCGCCGCGCCGAGCAGGCCCAGGCCGACGGTGAGGAACCCGACCACGCCGCCGGTGCGGAAGGCCAGGTGCATCGCCTTGGTCGGCTCGCCGTCGCGGGCCGCGGACGCCACGCGCACGTTCGCGCGGGTCGCCAGGCTCATGCCGGCCCAGCCGATGAACGAGCTGAACAGGGCGCCGACGATGAAGAACAGGCTCCGTCCGATGCGGACGTCGTTGCCGCCTTCGGCCGGCAGCAGGAACAGCAGGACCACGGCGATGACGACGAAGATGCTCAGCGCCTTGAACTGGCGCTTCAGGTAGGCCGAGGCGCCCTCCTGGACGGCCCCGGAGATCTCCCGCATCTTGTCGGTGCCGGTCCCGGCGCTCAGGATGCTCTTGACGAGCGCCGCGGCGCCGCCGAGCGCGATGAGCGCCAGGACGGCCGCGAGCACGACGAGGCTGAGGTTCGCGCCTTCAAGCGCGCCTACGCCCTCGTCGCCGTTGGCGAGCAACGTATGCATGAATTTCCTCCATAGAAAAGAAGCAGCGCAGGCAGGGCGCGCCCCTTCACAGACACGTAAGGGGCCGCGTACGGGTGGACGCGGCCGGTGCCGCGCTTGGCGACGCGACTGGCATAACGTGCGGAGTGTAACGATGTGAGGGCTTTCGGAGTGGGTTCGGTCACGCCTGTTCGGCGGGGTGTCCGGGGCCTCAGTGGTCGGCCTGCGAACCCGACCCGGGGAGGGGCCAGCTCATGCTCACCGTGGTCCCGCCGTCGGCGCTGGGACCGGTCACGACCAGGTCTTCGACCAGTCCGCCGAGGACGATGAGGGTGATCTCCTCGGAGAGGGTGTCCTCTTCGAGCGCGTCGTGATCGCTCGCTCGCGCATCGCCGCCGACCGCGGCCGCACCGACCCGGTCCCCGGAGCGCGCGCGCAGATCCTGCGCATTGTCGGTGATTTTCGCAACAAAACGATCACCGATCGAAAATTCTACGCGCACGAGGTCGCGCAGTCCGCGGTCGCGGTGCCGCAGGACCGCGCGCGTGCACGCCTCGCCGACGGCCTGGCGCACCTCGTCGAGGAGCCCGGTCGCGACGCCCGCGTGTGCCGCGACGTCGGCGGCCACGAGCCGGGCGGCCCGCACGTACGCGGCGGCCGGGGTGAAGGCGAACCGGACCGTGGCGGGCTCGGGCCGCCTGCCTCCGGAGCGGTCGTGCCTGGATCCGTTCACTCGCCGGGCACCGCTTCCCGGACGTCCAGGACCTTGTCGAGCCCGGTGAGGTCCAGGAGCTTGCGGATGCGGGGGTTCGCGCACACGACGACGAGGCTGCCGCCGGCGTCGGTCAGGCGCCGCCGGGCACCGATGAGGACGCCCAGGCCGGTCGAGTCGCAGAACTCGGTGGGGGTGAGGTCGATGGCCACCCGCATGCGGCCCTCGGAGGAGAGCTGGCGGACGGCTTCGCGCAGCTGCGGGGCGGTGTACATGTCGATCTCGCCGGTGACGCTGATGACCGCGTAGTCCCCGACGGTCGAAAGGCCCAGTCCCAGTTCGGGCTCGGGCGCACCGTCGCCTGAAGTTCCCCTCACGCCGTCTCTCCTACCTGGCTGGAGTGTGTCTTGGCCCATAAGCGTACTGCGTTGCGAGTGGACCGGAGCCGGGAGCTTATGACCGGATTGCGGGCGACGGGTGCCGACGGACCGCTTGCGGTCCGCGCCGGAGGCGTTGTGTCGGTCCGCTGCGGCATCATTGCAGGATGCCCGCGGACCAGCTCATCGCCGCCCTCGACAGTGACGAGGGCGGCCTCAGGCACCTCCGGAAGCTCCCGCCCCGGGCCTCGGTGCGCAGCCCGTGGCCCGAGTGGGTGCCCGAGGACGTCCGCAAGTCCTTGGAGGACACCGGGATCACCCTCCCGTGGCCGCACCAGGCCGAGGCCGCCACGCACGCGTTCGAGGGCCGCGACACCGTCATCGCCACCGGCACCGCCTCCGGCAAGAGCCTCGCATACCTGCTGCCGGTCCTCACCGAAGCGGCCGCCGAAGGACCGGGCCGCACGCTCTACCTCGCGCCGACGAAGGCCCTCGCGGCCGACCAGGCCCGCGCGGTGGCGGAGTTCGCGATCCCGGGCCTGATCCCGGCGATCGTCGACGGCGACACCCCGTTCGAGCACCGCCAGTGGGCGCAGCGCTTCGCGAACCTGGTCCTGTCCAACCCCGACCTGCTCCACCACTCGCTGCTCCCCCGCCACCGCATGTGGCGCTCGCTCCTCAAGGACCTCAAGTACGTCGTGGTCGACGAGTGCCACGTCTACCGGGGCGTCTTCGGCGCCCACGTGGCCCTGACCCTGCGCCGGCTCCTGCGCCTCGCCGAGCACTACGGCGCGAACCCGACGGTGATCGCCGCCAGCGCCACGGCCGCCGACCCGGCCGCGTCCCTGTCGGTCCTCACCGGACGGCCCGCCACGGCGGTCACCGTGGACTCCTCGCCGTCCCCGGGCGCCACGGTGGCCCTGTGGGAGCCGGTGACGTACGAGATCGACGGCGAGCCGCAGCAGGCCTCGACGCTGAGCGAGACGGCCCGGATGCTCGCGCAGCTGGTGAGGCGCGGCGTGCGCACGCTCGCGTTCGTGCCCTCCCGGCGCGGCGCGGAGATCGTTGCGGCCGAAGCGAAGTCGCGCCTCGGCGCGGACCCGGCGGCGGGCCGGATCGCGGCCTACCGGGCCGGGTACCTGCGCGAGCACCGCCGCGACCTCGAAGCGGACCTGCGCGAGGGCCGCCTGCTCGGGGTGGCGACGACGAACGCCCTCGAACTCGGCATCGACGTGACGGGCCTGGACGCGGTGCTGCTGTGCGGCTACCCGGGGCGCCTGGCGTCGTTCTGGCAGCAGATCGGTCGGGCCGGGCGCGGGGACACCGAGGCGCTCGCGGTGATGCTCGCGAAGGACGACCCGCTCGACACGTACCTGGTGCACCACCCGGAGGCGATCTTCGACCGCCCGGTGGAGGCGAGCGTGTGCGACCCGTCGAACCCGTACGTCCTCGCCGGGCACCTGTGCCTGGCTGCGGAGGAGCTGCCGCTCAAGGAGTCCGACCTGGCGTCGATCCCCGGCAGCCGCGAGGTGGCCGATCAGCTCTGCGAGCAGAAGCTCCTGCGCAAGCGGGCCGGGGGCCGCTACTACTGGATCGGCTCGGAGCGCCCGCAGGTGACGCTGCGCGGGTCCGGGCCGATGGGCGTGGACATCGCGGAGACGAGCACGGGCCGCCTCATCGGCACGGTCGACGCGGCCGCCTCGCACCGCCTCGTCCACCGCGGCGCCCTGTACCTGCACCAGGGCGAGTCGTACCTCGTGGACGACCTCGACCTGGAGGAGGGCCTGGCGCTGGTGCACGCGGCGAAGCCGCCGTGGACGACGAGCGCGCAGGAGATCACCCACCTGGAGATCCTCGCCGAGCGCGAGCGCCTGGAGATGGGCGACGTGACCCTCAGTCTCGGCGACGTGGAGGTGACGTCGTGCGTCATCTCCTACCAGCGCCGCCGCCTGCCTTCGGGCGAGGTGATCGACACGCAGCAGCTCGACCTGCCGCCGCAGACGCTGCGCACCGTCGCGGTCTGGTGGACGGTCGACCCCGAATCGCTTGAGGGCCTGCGCGACCTGGCGGGCTCGCTCCACGCCGCCGAGCACGCCTCGATCGGTCTGCTCCCGCTGATCGCCACGTGCGACCGCTGGGACATCGGCGGCCTCTCGACCGCCGCCCACATGGACACCGAGCTGCCGACGGTCTTCGTCTACGACGGGCACCCGGGCGGCGCGGGCTTCGCCGAGCAGGCGTTCCGCAAGTGGACCGACTGGCTCCGCGCCACCCGCGAGGCGATCTCCGGCTGCGAGTGCACGACCGGCTGCCCCTCCTGCATCCAGAGCCCCAAGTGCGGCAACGGCAACGAGCCCCTGAGCAAACCCGGCGCCCTGACCCTCCTCGGCAAGGTCCTCGCAGCGGGCGAGGGCCCGGTCGAGTCCAAGGTCTTCGACCGCAAGCCCCCCAAGGAAGAGGACGACCTCTGGCCGGGCGACTTCTAGGGCGCGGCTAGCCGGCGACGCGGTTGAGGTTGGCGCTGAGGTGGGGGCTCATGGGGTGGCCTTCGGCGGCCATCTCCTGGGCGTACATGAGGGCGCCGTCGACGATGCCGTAGAGGCGCTTGCCCGCGGTGACCTCCTTGGCCTGCGGGCTGCGCACGACCGCGTCGGTGGCGATCTCGATGCGGGTGCCGTCGACGCGCCCGTAGTAGAGGTCGAGGACCCCGGTCGGGTGGGCGAGGAGGACCTCGATCTCGGGGCGCTTGGGGTCGTCACCGGGGACGACGCGCCACCAGCCGGTCTCCTGGGCGGCGGGCCGGATCGCCTTGCCGTCGGGGTCGATGATCCACGAGCGGGAGCGGTAGCGCAGGAACGGGCGGCCGTCGTGGAAGAACTCCGCCTCCTGCGCGAACAGGAAGTCCTCGGCGCCCGGGTACCCGCCCTGGCCGCGGCCCCGCCAGCGGCCGACGAGCGGGAGGAGCGGGAGGAGGTCGTCGTGCAGGTTCGGTCCCTGCCGCAGGTCGTCGGTCTCCTCGTACGGGTAGGGCTCGACCTTCTCGAAGGTCGAGGCGAACTCCGCCGGTACTTCGCGCTCGCTCATTTGTTCCTCGCGGTTCGGATGGTCCAGTAGCCGAGTGCACCCGCCATGGCGCCTGCGGCGATGACGAGTACGGCGGTCAATGCCGTCTCCACGCGCACCACTTTACGTCCGCACCTCGTCGTCCGGCGGATGCGATGGCAAGATGTTGTTCATGACTACACCTGGACCCTTCGACAACTGGCTCTCGGACATGGACGGCGTGCTCGTCCACGAGGGGGTACCCGTCCCCGGCGCGAACAAGCTCATCGAGAAGCTCCAGTCGGCGGGCCGGGGCTTCCTCGTCCTGACGAACAACTCGATCTACACCCCCAACGACCTCCATGCGCGCCTGAAGAAGTCGGGCCTGTCGGTCCCGGCCGAGAACATCTACACCTCGGCGATGGCGACCGCGGACTTCCTGCACTCGCAGCGCCCGAAGGGCTCGGCGTACGTCATCGGCGAGTCGGGCCTGACGACGGCGCTGCACGAGATCGGGTACGTGCTCACCGACTACCGCCCCGACTACGTGGTCCTCGGCGAGACGCGCCGCTACGACTTCGGGGCGCTGACGACCGCGGTGCGGCTCATCAAGGCCGGGTCGCGGTTCATCTGCACCAACCCGGACACGACCGGCCCGTCGCTGGAGGGCATCCTCCCGGCGTGCGGCGCGATGGCGGCGATGATCACTGCAGCGACCGGGGCGGACCCGTACTTCGTCGGCAAGCCGAACCCGCTGATGATGCGGAACGCGTTGCGGCGCATCGGGGCCCACTCGGAGTCGACGGTGATGATCGGCGACCGCATGGACACCGACGTGCTGTCGGGCCTCGAAGCGGGCCTGGAGACCGTCCTCGTTCTGTCGGGGGTCACTGCCACTATGGAAGAGGTCGAGCGCTACCCGTTCCGACCCAACCACGTCAAGGATTCGGTCGCCGACCTCATCGACTGGATCGAGTAGAGCAAGGAGTCCCCCATGCCTCCCGGCCAACGCCCCGCCCCCAGAGTCACGCGCACCCGCCAGGAGGACGAGGAGGGCCCGGCACCGCTGCGGCCCGCCCGCGGCCCCGACGCCGCGCCGCGCCAGGCGGGCCCGCAGCTCGCCC
>NZ_QFRW01000314.1 GCF_003265355.1 Glycomyces dulcitolivorans
GCGCCACTCGCGCGGCCGAGGCCGAGCGCCGCCGCCGCGTCGCCGAGGCCACCCGGGCCGCCGAGCGCACCCGCATCGCCCGCGAACTCCACGACGTCGTCACCCACCACGTGACCGCGATGATCGTCCAGGCCGAGGCCGCGCGGTACCTCACCGGCGCGCCCGACCGCCTCGACCAGGCGCTCCAGGCCGTCGGCGACACCGGCCGCCGCGCCACCGCCGACCTGCGGCATCTCCTCGACCTGCTCGACCCCGGCCACGACACCGAGCCGCCGAATCCGTCGGCGGGCGGGCTGCTCACCCTCGTGGAGCAGACGCGCCGGGCCGGGCAGCCCGTCGAGTTCACCGAACAGGGCGAGCCGGCGGCCGCGGCCGGAAGCGCCGACCTCGTCGCCTACCGGGTCGTCCAAGAGGGACTGACAAACGCCCTCAAGCACGCCCGGGGCGCGAACACCAGGGTCCTGGTGCGCCGCAACGAAGACGAGATCGCCGTGGAGGTCAGCTCGGACGGCGCGGCCACTGCGACCGCGGGCACCGGCCGCGGGCTGGCCGGGCTCCGCGAACGCGTCGACGTTCTCGGCGGCGACTTCGACGCGGGCCCCGGCTCCGGCGGCGGGTTCACGGTCCGGGCCCGGATCCCCACGGGGAACCCGTCATGACCGCGCCGATCCGCGTCCTGGTCTGCGACGACCAGATGCTCATCCGCACCGGCCTGGTGACGATCATCGACGCGCAGCCCGACCTCGAAGTCGCCGGCGAATGCGGCGACGGTCAGGCGGCCGTCGACCTGGCCCGGCGACTGCGCCCCGACGTGGTGCTCATGGACGTCCGCATGCCCGTCCTCGACGGCATCGAGGCGACCCGCCGCCTCGCCGGGGACGCCGCGGCCGACCCGGTCAAGGTCCTGGTGCTGACCACGTTCAACCTCGACGAGTACGTGTACGAGGCGCTGCGCGCCGGCGCCAGCGGCTTCCTCCTCAAGGACGCGCCGCCCGCCCAACTGCTGCAAGGCATCCGGACCGGCGCCACCGGCGCGGCGCTCCTCGACCCCGGGGTGACCCGCGCCCTCGTCGGCAAGTACGCGGCCCGCATCAGGCCGGTCGGCGGCGCGCCCGCCGAGCTGCCGCTCACCCCGCGCGAACTGGAGGTCCTGCGCCTCATCGCCGACGGCCGGTCCAACAGCGAGATCGCCGCCGCCCTGGTCATCAGCCCCGAGACCGTGAAGACCTTCGTCTCGCGCATCCTCGCCAAACTCGGCCTGCGCGACCGCGTCCAGGCGGTCGTCTACGCCTACCGGCACGGCCTGGTCACCTGACCGGGACCTCCAGGACCGTGACGCCGACACCGTCCTCATCGGTCAGACGCTCCTCCAGAGTCGGCCCGGAGACGGCGAGGCCGTTGCGCCCCAGCCAGCCGAAGAGCTCCCGGCCGGTGGGGACGAGGCCGAGGTCAGGGGGCACGATCGCGCGGACGACCCGGCGGGCGGGGAGGGTAAGCACGTCGCCGGACCGGTCGGCAAACGCGGCCGCGAACCCGCCGTCCGGCTCCCCGGTCAGCCAGGTCAGCAGCGCCTCAGGGGCTTCGCCGCACGCGGCGGCCAATTCCGCGGGGTGGTCGACCTGTATGCGGCGCACGCGCATCCGCCACTCCCCCACCGCGGTCTCCTGCGGCAGGATCGCGCCCGCGACGGCCAAGCGGTCCTCGGCGGCGGCCAGCGCGGCGGTCTTCTCGGCGATGTCGCGCCGCAGTGCGTCCACCGTATCGGCAAGCAGCGCAGGGAGATCCGCGTCGGGGGCGTCCACGACCTCGCCGATCTGCCGCAGGGTGAGGCCGAGCCGCTGCAAGCCGCGGATGCGTTCGAGCCTGACGAGTTCGGCTGCGCCGTACCAGCGGTAGCCGGTCTCGCGGCCGACCGCCGCAGGCGGGAGGAGGCCGATCCGGTCGTAGTAGCGGAGGGTTCGCTCGGAGACCCCGGTCATGCGGGCCAGCCTTCCGATGCGCCACATGGTCGTCCACCTCCCGGCTTGACCTTCTCCCTGCGTCAGGGTTCTAGCGTCGCAGGCTATGACCGACGACCGCAATGCCTCCCGCCTCCTCATCGCCTCGATCGCCCTGATGGCCGCCAGCGCCGCGATCGCCGTCCCGACCGGCCTGACGCTCAATCCCGCCGACACGGCCGCGACCCTTGCAGCGGTGAATGCACGACCGGCTCTCCACCTGCTGGAACTCGCACTCGACGTCCTCGGTTGGCTGGCCCTGGCCACCGCCGGACTCGCCATGGGCGCCAACGACCGCCACACGGTCCCGGCCGGACTGCTCACGCTCGCCGGTGCGGCCGGACTGCTCCACGACGCGGGCAATCTCGCCGTCACCCAGCTCGCCGCCGACCCGGCCGCGACGACCGCCGTGACCGCGGTGCTGCTGACGGCGAAGTGGACGGTGAACCTCGCGGGGCTCCTCTGGACCGCCGCCACTGCGGCCGCCGCGTTCGGCGAGTCGGGAGCGATGCGCCGCACCGGCTTCGCGGCCGCCGCCTCCGGGCTGGCCGCGGTGGTCCTGCCGTGGACGACCGGGACGAGCGGGCCGGGCCCGGTGCTCGAACAGCTCGGCTACGTCCTCCACCTGCCTGTGATGGCCTGGTGGGCGGTCCGAGGCCTGCGGCGCTCAGGGCGCTGAAGTCGAGGTCAGGTCTTGGGAATCGAACAATCGGACGCGCGGTTCGAACGACCGCATGTCGGACACCGCGTTTACGCTCGGTTCCATGACCATCGCAGAGAAGCCGCGACCGGCCGCGGCCCGCCCCGGACCGGACGATCCCGGCCCCAAGGCGATCCGCCGCCGCACCGCCCGCGCCCTCCTCCTCGACCGGGACGGCCGCGTCCTCCTCTTCAACCGCGAGGCGAAGATCCGCGACGTCGGCGACCGCTACTTCTACACGCCCGGCGGCGGCATCGAGCCCGGCGAGAGCCCCGCCGAGGCCGCCGCCCGCGAACTGCACGAGGAACTCGACCTCCGCGTCGCCCCAAGCGATCTGGGCGAGCCGGTCGCGTCCTGCTACAGCCTCCAGCAGCGCATCGACACCGGCGCGTTCGTCGCCGCCGACGACACGTTCTTCCTCCTCAGCGCGAGCGCCGAAGACGTCTCCTTCACCTCCCCGGACCACGCCGCACCCGCCGGGCACGCCTGGCTCGACCCCGACGCCATGGACGCCGCGACCGACCGCATCCTCCCGCGCGGCCTCCCCGACCTCCTGCGCCGCCTCCTGGCCGAGGGCCCGCCCGGGACGCCGATCCACATCCGGTGGTGACACGCGCGGTGCGGCCGTCCCGGATGGACCCCGCGGCGTAGCCTGTGCTGTCGAGCACCGTCCCGTCCGCTGAAAGGCCGAACCGCATATGACCGAGCTGATCCTGTCGGTGTTCGGCATCGCCGTGAACACGGCGGCCGTCGCGTACGTGGCGACGCGCCTGCTGGACGTGCGGTACACGGTGTGGCGCCTGGTCGTGGTGAGTGTGAGCGGCTACAGCGTCATGCAGTACGGGCTGCTGCCGGCGCTGGTGGCGCCGTACCAGTCCCGCCAGCCCACCGCGGACGAGCTGCCGGGCACGGTCGCCCTGTGGGGCCTGGTCTTCCTGACCGCGCCGGTCATGGCGATGATCATGCTGGTGGTGTGGGAGGCCGTGATCCCGACCGGGGCGGTGCCGCCGGTGCGGACCTGGTTCAAGGGGCTGCGCACGCGGCTGCGGCGCACCCGCCGGTACCTCCAGATCCTCGCGATCGCCGCGCGTCACGGCCTCACCGGGCTGCTGCGCGGGCGGCGCCAGGCGGCGCAGGACGCCGAGATGGCGCGGGCGCTGCGACGGGCGCTCGACGACGCCGGGGTGACGTTCGTGAAACTGGGCCAGATCCTGTCGACGCGGCGCGATCTCCTTCCGGCCGTGTACATCGCGGAGCTGGCGAAGCTCCAGGACCAGGCCGCGCCGGTCCCGGGGACGAGCGCGGTGCGCCTCGTCGAGGCGGCCGCGGGAGCGCCGGTCGACGAACTGTTCGCGAGCTTCGACCCCGAACCCATTGCGGCGGCGTCGATCGCGCAGGTGCACACCGCGGTCCTGCACGGCGGCGAGGCCGTCGTGGTGAAGGTGCGGCGTCCCGGTGCGGCGCAGACGGTCGAGCGCGACCTGGACATCATCCGGCGCCTGGCGCGCAGTCTGGACCGGCACACCTCTTGGGGCCGTTCGATGGACGTCCTCGGGCTGGCCGACGGGTTCGCCGAGGCGCTCCGCGAGGAGGTCGACTTCACCGTCGAGGCCCGCAACCTCGCGCAGGTCGCGGCCGCGCACGACAAGCGCCGGGCGGAAGTGCGAGTGCCGCGGCCGCACGCGGACCTGTCGGACGAGCAGGTGCTGGTGATGGAACGCCTGCCGGGCGTCCCGCTCGCCACGGCGAGGCTGCGCGACCGCGGACTGGACGGGCGCGAGCTGGCGGCGGCGCTGCTGCGGGAGATGTTCGACGAGATCATGGTCGACGGGATCTTCCACGCCGACCCGCACCCGGGGAACCTCATGCTCCTCGACGACGACCGGATCGGCCTCATCGACTACGGGTCGGTCGGGCGCCTGGACCGGGAGCTGCGGGCCTCGTTCGAGGCGATCCTCCAGGCCGTCGACCGCCAGGACGGGCCCGGTCTGGCCGACGCCCTGATCGGCGTCTCCAGCCGCCCCGACGAGCTCGACCAGACCGGCTTCGAGCGGGCCCTCGGCTCGTTCATGGCCCGCCACCTCGTCCCCGGCGCGGCCCCGGGCATCCGCATGTTCACCGAGCTGTTCCGCATCATCGCCAAGCACCGCATCGTGATCCCGCCCGAGCTCGCGGCCGTCTTCCGCACCCTCGCCACGCTGGAGGGCTGCCTGACGGCGATCGACCCGGGCTTCGACCTGATCGCCGAGGCCCGCGACATCGGCCAGCGCTACGCCGAGCGGCGCCTGCGCCCCTCGGCCGTGCAGGACCTGGTCATCGAGGAGGTCCACGACCTCCTCCCGGTGCTGCGCAAGCTCCCCCGCCGCTTCGACCGGCTGCTGGCCTCGGTCGAGTCGGGCCAGCTGTCGGTGAACTTCCGGCTCTTCGCGAAGGCGGAGGACCGCCGGACCGTCACCGCCTGGCTGCACCAGACGCTCCTGACGGTCCTGGCGGCCGCCGCCGGCGTGATGTCGGTGATGCTGCTGGGCACCGAGTCCGGGCCCGTCCTCACCGCCGACTTCACGCTCTACCAGTTCTTCGGCCTCTCGCTCCTCCTTATCGCCTCGGTGATGGCCCTGCGCGTGCTGGCCGACATCTTCACCAGGCGGTCCAGAGAGGACTGAGGCGGTGTCGTACCCCTCTGCTATTCCTTGTCCTCGGTGGTCTGCTGGATGGATTCGGCGATGCGCTTGATGCGCTCCAGGC
This sequence comes from Glycomyces dulcitolivorans, assembly GCF_003265355.1. Lineage (GTDB taxonomy): Bacteria > Actinomycetota > Actinomycetes > Mycobacteriales > Micromonosporaceae > Glycomyces > Glycomyces dulcitolivorans. Next base: position 5,443 of record NZ_QFRW01000314.1, read on the forward strand.
GGGAGTCCCACGCCGAGCCGACGGCGTTGAGCTGCGCGACGGCGCGCGCGAGCTGCCGCTCGTCGACGCGGTAGCGGCGCTCGCGGCCTGCGGTGCCGGCGTGGACGAGGCCGACGCGGTCGAGCACGGCGAGGTGCTTGGCGACGGCCTGGCGCGTGACCGGGAGCCGCTCGCTCAGGCCGGTGGCGGTGCCGGAGCCGTCGGCCAGGAGCAGGTCGATCATGCGACGGCGGGTCGGGTCGCCGACCGCCGACCACAGGTCGTCGTCGACCAGGGTGCTCATCGGGCGACCTTCGCGGCGTACACCGGCAGCCGCGGCAGGAAGAAGTCCCAGCCGGCGACGTGGTCGGCGTGCGCCTGGGCGGCGACGGCCTCGGTCCAGCCGCGCTCGCGGAAGCCGGTCTCGGTCATGCGCAGGAGCGTGCCCTCGCCGTCGGGTTCGAGGTCGAACACGACCAGGAACGAGTTCCCGGGCGCGGCCTCCTCGCCTTCGGCGTGGGTCCACCGGAACGAGAACGTCCGCGGCGGCCGGGCGTCGACGACCGTGAACTGCTCCCACTGGACGGCGCCGCCGTCCTGGTGGAACCCGATCCGGCCGGAGCCGCCCTCGACGGGCGGGTACTCGGCCTCGTCGGGCCACCACTCCTTGAGGTGCTCGGGGCTGCTGACGACCCCGAAGACCACCTCGGGGGCGGCCTCGATCCGGATCTCGCGTTCGATGCTTGCGTATTCCATGTCCTTCTCCTTTCGCAACCTTTGGTTGCCATAAAGGTAGCACCCTCGATCCCAATGCGCAACCTTTTGTTGCGTTGTGTTGGGAGGGTATGAAGGACGGATGCATGCGACCGAAACACCCGCAAAGCAGGTCATCGCGTTCACCGGGCTGCCGGGGACCGGGAAGTCGACCCTGTCCGAGCGCCTCGCCCGCACCATCCGGGCCCCCGCGTTCGCCGGGGACTGGATGCTCGGCGCGATCACGCCCTACCGCATCCTGCACCACCTCGACCGCGACGCCTACATCTCGCTCTACGACAGCATCCTGGAGACCCTCGTCGTCCGCCAGCTCATGCTCGACCAGTCGGCCATCACCGACGGCATCCTCAACGACGCGACCGCGGCGCGCCTGGGCGCCATCGCCGCCGAGCACGGGGCGAAGCTCCGCATCGTCGAATGCGTGTGCAGCGACCTCGACCTCCACCGCTCGCGCGTCGACGGCCGGGTCCGCGGCATCCCCGGCTGGCACGAGATCGACTGGGACCACGTCGAACGCATGCGCACCGAGTACCCGCCGCTCACCGTCGAACGCCTCCAGGTCGACGCGGTCGATCCGGTCGACGCCAACCTCAGGACCGTGCTCGACTACCTCGCCTAGTCGGTGGGGTGGCGCCGTGGCAACGGAATCCCTCACGGCCCCACCCGAGTCCGCGCCCCCGACGCGGCGCGCGGTGTGGATCGCCGTCGCCGCGCTCGGGTCGCTGCTGTTCACCGCGGTCTTCACGATCCTCGCCGGCCAGCCGTGGACGTGGGCCCAGGTGGCCGGCGGAGCGATCGTCATCGGCGGGGTCGTCCTCACGAGCGCGGGGACGCTGCGCCGCCGGGGGTTATTCGGGGGCGCCGGGCATCTGCGACGGGTCGTAGGACATGAGCTCCCAGCAGTGGCCGTCCGGGTCGTCCACGGCGCGGTTGTAGAGCCAGCCCATGTCCTGCGCGGGCCGCGGCTCGGTCCCGCCGGCCGCGACCGCGGCCTCGACGAGCCGGTCGACCTCGTCCTTCGCCTCGGCCGCGAGGGCGTTGATCGCCTCGATCGGGCCGGTGGCGATCTCGCGCTTGGTGAACCCGGAGAACTGCTCGTGGGTCATCAGCTGCACGGCGATCGCGTCGCTGAGGACGACCTGCGCGGAGGTCTCGTCGGTGAACTGCGGGTTCAGCGTGCCTCCCAGTGCCAGGTAGAAGGCCTTGGCGGCTTCGAGGTCGGCGACGGGAAGGTTGATGTAGATCTGCGTGAAGGCCATCGGACTCTCCTCGGTTCGAGCGGCCGGTCGTTCCGGCCTGGTTCGAATCTACGGCCGGACCTCGGCGTCGGTCTTGTACAGAAGCGACATCATCTCGTCGCCCGCCGGTTTCTGGAGCTCGGTGGCCTTGCGGCCGACGAACCGGGCCATGGAGCGGGCGAGGTGCGGCTGGTCGTGGTACCCGACGAGGTGCACGACGTCGGCGGCGGCCTCGCCCCGGCGCAGCAGCATCGCGGCCTGCCTGGCCCGCTCGATCTGCCGGATCGTCCCCTGGGTCAGCCCGGTCGCGGCGGCCACGCGCCGCTGCACGGACCTGGGCGTGACCAGCAGTGGCGTGTCCCCGGCGAGGACGTCGGCGACGAGCGGGTCCCTGACGAGCAGTCCGGCGCGGACGAGCCGGTCGGCGAAGACCTCCGCGTTCTCGTACCCGGGGATCTCCCATTCGTCGCCTTCGAGGACGAACGTGCGCGAGGTGGCGTGCGGACTCAGAACGGCAGTGTCGACCAGCCCCCCGACGGGCAGGTTCCGCAGGAAGGCGCCGTGCCGGAAGATGATGCCGATCGCGCCGTCCATCTTGCCGCCCATGGGAACCACGGTCGGGTGGGTTTCGGGGCCTCGCACCGACACGTTGGTGACGCCCTCGGAGGTCCAGGCGATGAGCTCCCAGTTGGAGTTCGCCACCGACACCATCCGCGCGGGCGCGGGCGCGCCGGAGCCGCCGTCCTCCTCCACCTGGTAGACGCGTTCGACATAAGGGGAGTCGGACGGCCGGTGCTCCAGCCCCGGGATGTCTTCGGGCAGCTCGTGCGCCACGCCCCCGATGATACCGGCGTTCGCTCAGGCGGCCGTCTCGATGCGGCTGGCCGCGGTCCAGTCGTGGAGCCACTTCGGGAGCTCCGTGTCGGGCAACCCGCCCGCGACCTGCTCCAACTCGTCGTGCCCGACCGACCCACCGCCGCGCTTGAGGAACCGGGTGCGCACGTACGCCTGGGCGTACACCGTGGTCCCGGCGCGGAACGTCTGCTCGGTATAACCCCACCGCTCGTCGAACCCGAGGACCCTGGTGTGGACCTCGAACCGCTGCCACGGCTGGAGCGACTTGCGGTAGGTGATCGTCTGCCCGGCCACGACCGGGTACCAGCCGGCCCGGCGCATCTTGGCGAGGAATCCCGAGCGGTGCATCAGGTCCATGCGCCCGACGTCCATGATCGTCAGGTACCGCCCGTTCGTCATGTGCCCCAGCGGATCCAGATCGGTCGGCACCACCCTGAACGGCGTCACGACCGTATCCCACAACCCGACCGGCCCCCGCCGCCTCGCACGCAGCCACAGCCCCAGCAGTCGGAAGTACAAGTTCATCGGTCCACCACCGGACATCGAAGCCAACAAGTTACCCGACAGTAGCAAATCTCGGCCCGAGTGGGAACGCCCTATGCGGCGACAGGCCGGTCGGACCCGCGCATGAAGGCGGTGAGGAGGGCCGAGGCGCAGACGGCGAGGGTGAGGCCGGGGATCGGGTCGGTGTCGACGTGGAGGAGGAGGCCGAGCCAGACGCCGGTGAGGGTGCCGAAGGCGGCGAGGGAGCGGCCGACGCCGATGGCGCGGCTGAGGTCGCGGCCGGAGAGGCGGCTCTGGCGGACGGCGAGGTAGAGGGTGCGGGCTCCGGCGCCGGTGCCGCCGAGGAGGGCGATGACCAGGAGGGCCGGGACGGCGAGCGCATACCCGGAGAGGTGCCGGTCGGCGAGGACGGTCGCGATGCCGAGGAGGAGGGTGAGCGTCTGGGCGCCGGCCTGGAGGGCGGCGCCTCTCGCGGCGCCGATGCGGGAGGCGAGCCACGGGCTCCACAGCGGGCCGACGACGCGGCCGATCCCGAACGCCGCCAGGCCAGCGGCGGCCGACGCGAGCCACAGGTCGGTCGTACCGGCGAGCCAGAGCACCAGGTAGGTGCCGTAGAGGCCGCCGATGAAGCTCAGCAGGCCGGAGATGAAGGGCGAGGTGGCGCCGAGGGCGAGGTTGCCGCGGATCCAGGACGCAGTCCGTGCCGGTGACGGGCGCGGTCGGCGGGCCGACTTTGCGGGTGCCTCGACCGTGGGGACGGTGGGGACGAGCCGGTCGGCCCGGGTGCGGGCGATGATCGCGACCGTCGAGAGCACCAGGTTGGCGGCGAGGAGGAGCGGCACCGAGACCTCGGCCATGAACGCGCCCAAGGGTTGTGCGATCACGAACCCCACGGTCGCCGAGCTGGAGGAGATGACGGTGTTGAACCGGACGGCGGCCCGTTCGTCGCGGGTGACGATCTGCGCAATGTAGAGCTCTTCGGCGATGTCGATGACCAGCGGGAGCACCGCGGCGACCAGGAGGTACCCGATCAGGACGGCCCCGACGTCCAGGGAGAGCACCGAGACGAGCACCAGCGCGACCGTGCACGCGACGACGTCGGCCGCCTCGGCGGCGACGAGCAGCCTGCCGGGGCTGAAGCGCTCCAACAGCCGCATGGTCCACGGCGTGGTCATGTCCAGGAGCATCCCGACCGTGCGGAACACCGCCTGCCAGGCCACGGCGAGGACCCCGGCGGCGATGAGGCCGGGCAGGGCGCCCTCGGCGATCATGCTGCCCAGGAAGGACAGCAGGAACCCGGTGATCATCCACCGGACGGCGGCGCGCGCCGTCAGGGCGGTCGGGGGCAGGGTCTGCGGCAGGGTGGCGATGTTCGCCGATGGTAGTCAGCCGCAAGGGAATCGGCGCGCGCTTTTAGGAGCGCGCCTTCACCAGGCCGGTGTCGTAGGCGATGATGACCGCTTGGATGCGGTCCCTGGCGCCGATTTTGGCGAGGACTCGGCCGACGTGTTTTTTGACGGTGGACTCGGTGAGGACGAGCTTCTCGGTGATCTCGGTGTTGGACAGGCCCTGGCCGATGAGGATGAGGACTTCGCGTTCGCGGTCGCTGAGGCCGGCCAGGCGGGGGTCGGTGGTCGCGTCGGTCTCGGGGGCGAGGACCTGGTGGGCGTAGGCGTCCAGCAGGCGGCGGGTGAGGGTCGGGGCGACGACGGCTTCGCCGGAGGCGACCGCGCGGATGCCGGCGACGAGTTCTTCGGGGCGGGCGTCCTTCAGCAGGAAGCCGCTGGCGCCGGCGCGGAGGCCGTCGTAGGCGTACTCGTCGAGGTCGAAGGTGGTGACGATGAGGACGCGGGAGCGCCCGCCGGAGGCGACGATGCGGCGGGTGGCTTCGAGGCCGTCCATGCCGGGCATGCGGATGTCCATGAGGACGACGTCGGGGCGCAGGTGGGCGGCCATGCGGACGGCCTCGGAGCCGTTGGCGGCCTCGCCGACCCCCTCCAGGCCGTCCGTGCCCTGGAGGAGCATCTGGAGGCCGAGGCGCTGCATGGGCTGGTCGTCGGCGACGAGCACGGTGATCATGACGGTGCCTGTTCTGTGTCGGGGGCCGGGTGTCGCTGGAGCACGACGTCGACGATCCAGCCGGTGCCGACCTCGCGGGGCCCGATCGTGGCGGTGCCGCCGTACAGCGCGGCCCGCTGGCGGATGCCGATGAGGCCGTGGCCCGGCTCGCGGTCCTCGTCCGGGGCGGGGCGCGGGACGCCGGTGTCGGCGACCCGGATGCGGACCTCGCCCGCGCTCGCGGTCAGCGTGACCGCGGCCGAAGCGGGGAGGCCGGCGTGCTTGAGCGTGTTCGTCAGGGCCTCCTGGATGATCCGGTAGACCGTCAACTGGACGCTGGGGCTCAACCGGTCGAGGTGGCCGGAGGTCTGGCAGGTGACCGTCAATCCCGCCGCGCGGACGCGTTCCAGCAGCGTGTCGAGGTCGGCGACGCCCGGCTGCGGGCTGAGCGAGCGGGAATCGCGGTCGTCGGCGCGCAGGACGCCGAGGACGCGGCGCAGCTCGCCCATGGCCTCGCGGCCCGTGTCGCCGAGCATCCGCAGCGCCCCGGCCGACGGCTCGCCGCGCTTGACCGCGAGCGTCGCCGCCCCGTCGGCGAGGGTGACCATGACCGACAGGGTGTGCCCGAGGATGTCGTGCATCTCCCGGGCGATGCGGGCGCGCTCAGCGGAGGCGATGAGCCGCTCGCGCTGGTCCCGTTCGACTTCGAGCCGCCGGGCCCGGTCTTCGAGGGCCGCGGTGTACAGGCGCCGCACGCGAACCGTCAGGCCCAGCGCGACCGCGGCCGTCACGGTCCCCAGCAGGAAGAACAGGCCCAGCAGCGGCTCCTCGATGTCCTGGAGGACGAGGACGAGCAGGCTGGTCTCGACCACCACCATCGCCACCGCCCAGGCCAGCAGCCGCAGCGAGCCGAGCGAGGCGAGCGCGTACAGGGCGATGAGGACGCTCATGCCCGCCGGCTGCCACAGGCCGATCGCCCACTGCGTGAAGACCAGCGTCGAGACGATGAAGAACACGGCGGTGGGGTGCCTGCGGCGCCACCACACGGCGAGCGCCAGCGTGAGCGCGAAGGCGAGCGGCACATAGAACGGGAACGCGGCCTGGGCGTCCGACTCCGCCTGGAACGGCCCGCCGTCGCCGTCCCGGCCGCCCGGGAGCAGGTCCGCGAGCGAGACGAGGAAGACGAACGCCGACACGGCGGTGTCGAGCACCCAGGGCCGACGCAGGTCGAAGTCGCGCGCCCGCCGCTGGTGCCGCATGAAGCGGTCCAGCAGCGGGTCGGGCCCCGGGGCGGCGGGGGCCGCCTCCGGGGCCGCGACTGCGGGCTCGGGACTCATGGTCCTCATTGTGCCCACTCGTCGGCGGGCCTAGGCGTCGGTTCGCTTGAGCCGGAGCGCCGCCGCGGCGAAGGCGAGGACGACCCAGCCGGCGAAGACCGCGATGCCGGCGCCCGGCGAGAGCCCGTCGGCGGACTCGGTCAGGGCGTAGACGGCGCCGCCCGCGGTGGACGGGAAGTACGGGCTGAGCGTGTCGTACCAGGAGTCCGGCAGCAGCGAGGCGAGGCCGGGCAGGAGCAGCAGGACACCGACGACGGCGGCGATGCCGCCCGCCGGGGAGCGCACCAGCGAGCCGATAGCGACGCCGAACATGGCGACCAGGCCGAGGTAGACCCCGGCGCCGAGCAGGCTGCGGATGACGCCGTCATCGTTGAGCGACAAGGCGATCGACTCGCCGTCGAGTCCGAACTGTCCGATGAGGAACGCCGCGAACGCGCCGACGGCGGTGACGAGGAAGACGCTCACTCCGGCGATGAGGCCCTTGGCCCACAGCACCGGCAGGCGCTTCGGCACCGCGGCGAGGGTCGAGCGGATCATCCCGGTCGAGTACTCCCCCGCCGTCAGCAGGACGCCGAGGACGCCGACGACCATGGACGCGAACGACAGGCCCGTCAACGCGAGGCTCACCGCGTCCGTCGTCCCGCCGCCGACTCCGGGCGGCCCGCCCATGCCGTCGACGGCGTCCGGGCTGTACGTGAAGGCGGCGACCGCGCCGAACAAGCCCAGCAGGAGCAGCCCCAGGTCGAGGGTGACCCAGGAGGACCGCAGCGTGATGAACTTCGTCCACTCCGAGCGCAGCACCCGCGCGAAGGTGACGTTCTTGACGACGGTCCGCTCGCGCCCGGGCCCGCCGAGGGCGCCGCGGTCGGTGTCGGCTTCGATGACGGTCATCGCGCTGCCTTTCGGGTGCTCTCGACGGAGCCGCTGTGGTACTCGACTTCGTCCCGGGTGAGGTCCATGAACGCCTCTTCGAGGGAGACGCCCACCGGCGTCAGTTCGTGGAGCGGGACGCTGTGGCGCATGGCGACCTGCCCGATCTCGCGGGCGCTCATGCCCGTGACCAGCAGTTCCTCGCTCGAATAGGAGGTGACGGCGACGTCGGGTGCGGCGAGCAGCGCGGTGAGGCGCGAGGCCTCGTCGCTGAGGACCTTCACCCCGCCCGCGGCGGCGGCGACCAGGTCGGCCACGGTGGTGTCGGCCAGCAGGCGCCCGCGTCCGATGATGATCAGGTGGTCGGCGATCTGCGACGTCTCGCTCATCAGGTGCGAGGACAGCATCACCGCCCGGCCCTCGGAGGCCAGCTGCGCGAGCAGGTTCCGCACCCACAGCACGCCTTCGGGGTCGAGGCCGTTGACGGGCTCGTCGAGCATGACGACCTCGGGGTCGCCGAGCAGCGCGGCTGCGATGCCGAGGCGCTGGCCCATGCCGAGGGAGAACGCGCCGACCCGCTTGTGGGCGACGCTGTGCAGTCCGGCGAGGTCGATGACCTCGTCGACGCGGGTACGGGCGATGCCGTGGGTCTGCGCGAGGGCGGTCAGGTGGCCGACGGCGGAGCGTCCGGGGTGTACGGACTTGGCCTCCAGCAGCGCGCCGATCTCGTGCATGGGTGCGGCGTGGCGGTCGTAGGCCTTGCCGTTGACGGTGACCGATCCGGCCGTGGGCGCGTCCAGGCCGAGGATCATGCGCATGGTGGTGGACTTCCCGGCCCCGTTGGGGCCCAGGAAGCCGGTGACCTCGCCGGGTTTGACGGTGAAGTCGAGGTGGTCGACGACGGTCTTGTCCCCGTAGCGTTTCGTCAGTTCGCGTGCTTCGATCACGGGTTTCCTCGTTCCCTTTCGGCCGCGGCGACCGCCGCGGCTCACGGGATCGAAGCTACGAGGATTCGCAGGCCGCGCCCTGGCACCGTGGGCGACTCTTGGCCGCCCCGGTGGGACCGTGGTACCAGTGCGATCTACGCGCCTGCGCTGATGCGGTCCCCCCAGGTCGTTGACTCTCCGGCCGGGGCGATGCGCTGGGGCACGTCCCAGGGGTTGTCGTCGCGCAGGGCCGGAGGCAGGACGTCCTGGGGCGCGTTCTGGTAGGCGACGGCGCGCACGAAGCGGGCGATCGCCGCCGTGCCGACGCTGGTGCCGCCCAACGTGGTCGCGGGCCAGGGGCCGCCGTGCTGCATCGCGGGGGTGACGGCGACGCCGGTGGGCCAGCCGTCGAAGAGGACGCGTCCGGCGCGGCGGGCGGCGGCGCGGACCAGGCGGGTGACGTCGTCGCCGTCGGCGCGGTGGACGGCGACGGTAAGCTCGCCTTCGAAGAGCGTTTCGAGCAGGTCGGCGTAGTCGGCGTCCTCAGGGGACTCGACGAGGATCGTGATGGGGCCGAAGCACTCCGCCAGGAGCGCGTCGGGATGAGGCCGGAAGACGTCGAGCGGGACGGCGGCGATCGTGGGGGTGACCCAGCCCTGGCCGTCGTCGTCGATGCGGACCGAGCCCTCGGCGACCAGGCGCACCCCCGGGGCGGACAGGATCGAGTCGCGGCCGTCGCGGTAGCCCGCCGCGATGCGCGGGTCGAGCATCCGGTGCTCCTCGGCGGCCGCGGCGGCGGCGATGGCCTCGTCGAGGCCGTGCCCGGCGGGGAGGAACACCAGGCCGGGCTTGGTGCACAGCTGCCCGGCGGAACCGCCGACGCTGGCGGCGAGGCCGGCCGCGAACTCGGGGCCGCGCGCAGCGATGGCGGCGGGGGTCGCGAAGACGGGGTTGACGCTGCCGAGTTCGCCGTAGAACGGGATCGGGGCGGGGCGGGCGGCGGCGATGTCGGCGAGGGCGCGGCCGCCGCGCAGGGACCCGGTGAAGGAGGCGGCCTTGATGAGCGGGTGCTTGAGCATCGCGACGCCGTTCTCGACGCCTTCAACGAGTTGCAGTGTGCCAGTGGGGAGTCCGGCGGCTTCGAGGGCGGCGGCGCCGATCTCTGCGGTGCGGGCGGCGAGGCGCGGGTGGCCGGGGTGGGCCTTGACGACGACGGGGTTCCCGGCGGCGAGCGCGGAGGCGGTGTCGCCGCCCGCGACGGAGAACGCGAACGGGAAGTTCCCTGCGGCGAAGTTGAGGACGGGCCCGATCGGCTCGTTGCCGCTGCGCACGTCGGGGCGGGGGCCGAGCGCGAATCCGGGGTCGGCGCGGTCGATGCGGACGTCGAGGTAGGTGCCGTCGACGACCGTCTCGGCGAAGAGGCGCAACTGGACGGCGGTGCGCTTGAGCTCGCCGCGCAGGCGGGCCTCGGCGAGGCCGGTCTCGTCCATGGCGAGGGCGACGAGCTCGTCGGCGTTCGCGGTGAGCGCGTCGGCGAAGGCGACGAGTGCCTTGGCGCGCAGGGCGGGTGCGGTGTCGGCGAGGGCGCGCGCGGCGGCGTCGGCGGCCTGGGCGGTGGTGTCGATCGCGTTCATGGGCGCTCCTAGAACTGGAATCCGGTCGGGAACGGGTCGGTCGGGTCGAGCGTGTACTGGGCGGTGCCGGTGATCCAGGCGCGGCCGGTGACCGTGGGGATGACCGCGGGCCGGCCGCCGACGGTGGTCTCGGCGATGAGCCGCCCGACGAAGCGGGAGCCGATGAACGACTCGTTCACGAAGTCGGTGTCGAGGGCGAGCTCGCCGCGGGCCCACAGTTCGGCCATGCGCGCGGAAGTGCCTGTGCCGCAAGGGGACCGGTCGAACCAGCCGGGGTAGATGGCCATGGCGTGGCGCGAGTGCTTCGCGTCGGAGCCGGGGGCGATGAACTCGACGTGGTGGCAGTGGTCGAGCCCGGCGATGTGCGGGTGCAAGGGCGCGGCGGTCGCGTTGATCACATCCATGATGGACATACCGGCCGTGAGGATGTCCTGCTGCCGTGCGCGGTCGAACGGCAGGCCGACGTCATCGAGGTTCACCATGGCGTAGAAGTTGCCGCCGAAGGCCATCGAGTACGGGACGGTGCCGAGGCCGGGGACCTCGACGCTCACATCCAGTGCGTCCACATAGCTGGGTACATTCTCGATGGTGACCGACTCGGCGCGGCCGTCCCTGACGGCGACGCGCGCGGTCACGGGCCCGGCTGGCGTGTCGAGGCGGATCTCGGTGACCGGCTCGACCACGTCGACCATGCCGGTCTCGACCAGGACCGTCGCGACGCCGATCGTCCCGTGCCCGCACATCGGCAGGAGGCCGGAGACCTCGATGTAGAGGACGCCCCAGTCGCAGTCGGGGCGCGTCGAGGGCTGGAGGATCGCGCCGCTCATCGCGGCGTGGCCCCTCGGCTCGTTCATGAGGAACAGCCGCAGGTCGTCGAGGTGTTCGATGAAGTGGAGGCGCTTGTCGTTCATGGTCGCGCCGGGGATGACGCCGACGCCGCCGGTGACCACGCGGGTCGGCATGCCCTCGGTGTGCGAGTCGACGGCGCTGATGAGGCGGTTCGTTCTCATGTTCGTCCTTCCGCTGGGCGCCCTGTACGGCGGTGCCACCGTACAGGGCGGGGCGCTATCGGGCGGCCGCGAAGTCCAGGGCGCTGCGGGTCTCCCGGATGACCTGGGCGCGGTGCGCCTCGGAGAGGGGGCCGCGCGGCGGGCGGGTGGGGCCGCCGTAGCTGTGGCCGGCGATGTCCATGGACAGCTTGATGGCCTGCACGAACTCGGTCTTGGAGTCCCAGCGGAACACTGAAACCAGTCCACTGTAGAGGTAGCGGGCTTCCTCGATGCGGCCTTCCTGCACGAGGGTGTAGATCTCGACGGCTTCCTTCGGGAACGCGTTGGGGTACCCGGCGAACCAGCCGGTCGCACCGACCACAAGCGACTCGAACAGGAGGTCGTCGGCCCCGGCGATGACGTCGATGTCGCAGCGCTCCTTGATCTCCAGGACGCGGCGGACGTCGGTGGAGAACTCCTTGACGGCGACGACGTTCTCCAGCTCGTAGAGCTCGGCGACCAGGTCGGGCACGAGGTCGACCTTGGTGTCGATCGGGTTGTTGTACATCATGATCGGCAGGCCGACCTCGTTCACCTTGGCGTAGTGCTCCAGGACCTCGCCGCGGTTGGCGCGGTAGATGGTGGGCGGCAGCAGGAGCACACCGTCGGCACCGTCCTCTTTGGCGTACTCGGCCCACTGCACGGCCTGGTGCCAGCCGACCCCGTGGACGCCGGCGACCACGAGGCCCCGGTCCCCCACCGTCTCGACCGCGACCTGGACGACCTTGCGGCGCTCCTCCTCGGTCAGCGACGAGTACTCCCCGAGCGACCCGTTGGGGCCGACGCCGCGGCAGCCGTTGCGGATCAGGAAGTCGCAGTGCTCGGCGAACTTGTCGTAGTCGACCGCGAGACCGCCCGGCGCCTTCGGGTCCTCCTTGAAGGCGAGGGTCGTGGCGACGATGACTCCGCCGAGGTCGAACTGCTTCTCAGACATTGGGGTCCTTCCCAAGGGTGGTGGCGAGCCCGGCGAGGTCGCCGAGCCGGACGGGGGCGGCCAGCGGCCGCCGGTCGGTACTGTCCTCGGCGCGGGCACTGCCCGCTCCGGTGAGGTCCTCCACGGTGCGCCCGCACATGCGCGCCTGGCAGATGCCCAGGCCCGCCCGGGTCGTGAGCTTCACAGAGCGCAGCGAGGTCTGGTCGGTCGCCTCGGCCGTTTCACGGAGGCGTCCATAGGGGACCTCCTCGCAACGGCAGACGACGGTGTCATCACGCAGCCACGACACCCACCCCGGCCGAATGCCGTGAGCGGCGTCGATACGCCTCGCGAAATCGGTGGTGCCGCGGCGACGCCGTAGGTCGGCTTGTCCCGCTTCGCCTCCAGCGGCCCGGCGCCCGGCAATGCGACCCTCCACGAGCGCCGCATCGACGCCGCCGATACCAGTGATCTCCCCTGCGGCGTAGACGCCAGCGACGCTGGTGCGCTGGTCGGCATCAACGGTGACGAACCGGTCAGGCCCGATCGCACACCCGGCGGCGATCGGAAGTTCGAGGCGCGGAGTGAACCCGTGCGAGACGCAGACGGCATCGGCCGCAATGGTCCGCTCGGTACCCGGAATCGGCGCCCAGTCAGTGCCAAGGCGCGCGACCACGACCTCCTCGACCCGGCCGTCCCCGCGGGCCTCTTTGACGGCCCGGCCGAGGCGGTACGGCACGCGGCGTGCCAGGTGATGTGTCACATATCCCGCAAGCTCGGGTCCCTTGTGCGAGGCGGCGAGGAGCCGCCAAGGCTTGGGCAGCCAACCTTGCGCGAGCGCGGCGGGCCGGGCGGCCTCGTAGACGCCGACAACGTGTGCGCCTGCGGCCGTGAGCGACTGAGCGACAGGCAGAAGGAAGGGCCCGGCCCCGGCAACGACGGCCCGACGCCCGACAGCGATGCGCTCGCCCTTCGCGAGGGCCTGCGCGGCCCCGGCGGAAAAGACCCCAGGGAGGTGCCAGCCAGGGAACGGAAGGGTGCGGTCGTGGGCACCGGTGGCGAAGACGATCGCATCGGCAGTGAGAGCACGGGCCTCACGGCCACCGGAGTCGGCGGGCCCGACGAGAACGTGGACGGTAAGCCCATTGCCGAGCCCAACCCGGTCGCCGAGCGCGCCCCGCCCGAAATGCTCGCGGTCAGCGACGGAGTCGCCAGACCTGACCCGGATGGGGCTCGTACCGCGGTCCGGGCGGCGCTCGAAGCGGTCGACCGCTCCAGTGCTTCCGACTGCTCCGGTGGTTTCGATCGCCCAGACCTGGGCTTCGGTGAGGACCTCGATGGCGTCGTCGGCGAGGCTGGCACGCAGGCGCTCGAATGCGCCCCAGCCATGATGCAGCCGGGACTCGCGGCGACTTGGGCGCTGCGGAGGCAGGTGGCGCCAGTACTGGCCGCCAAGACCGTCGCCGGAGTCGAGGAGGGTGACGCGAGCACCCGCATCGCGGGCGGCGACGGCAGCAGAAAGCCCTGCAGGGCCAGCGCCGATGACAAGGACGTGCTTCACGGCTGCTCCTCCTTCACGGATGTGTCGGGCGAGACCGCGAAGTCCCGAGGATTGCCAGGCGCACCGGAGTCGCCTTGCGGGTCTTCGCTCCCAACGGCATCACCTCGAGCGGCGGTGCCCGCAGTCCCGGTCGCGGGATGAGTGGCGTCCGCGGGAGCAGCGGCGCGGTGAGAGACGTCAGTGGCAGCAACCGCGCGGCGGGAGCCGGCTTGGCCGGTGTCGGGCTGCGCGGTGTCGTCCTGGGTCTCGACCGTGTCACCATCGCGGGCACGGCGCATGCACAAGCGCACATCGGACTCGCCGTTCACCGTCGCGATGCAGTCGAAGCACACGCCGATCCCACAGAAGACGCCGCGGCCGCGGCCCGCCACCGTGGTCCGCCACGCGGTTCGGTCCTGGGCGAGGAGGATGCCGGCGAGCGATTGTCCTTGCAGTCCTTCGACACTCATGCCGTCGACGGTGATGTGCACCGGTGCCGGGCGCTCGGGCTGGATCGAGTCGGTCTGCCAGGGGACGAGGCCACTCATTTCGCACCTCCCTTTGCATCAACCGACTTCGCGGCCTGCGGCCGCGCCGCCTCAGACCGGTCGTCGCCATGCACCAAATAGGCAGCCAGGGACGGCCGCGAGGGCAGGAACGGGGTCGGGTCGAGCGCAGGCTTAGCGCCGGTGAGCTGGGCGCAGAGCAGGTCGCCGGTCACTCCGGCGAGGCCGATGCCGGCGCCTTCGTGGCCGGTGGCGTACCAGAGGCCGGGGTGGCGGTGGTCCTCGCCGATGACCGGGAGGTGGTCGGGGACGTAGGGGCGGAAGCCGCCGTATGCGCGGATCACGGGCGTGCCCTCCAGGAACGGGAACAGGCGCAACGCCCGCTGCGCGATCTGGGCGAGGACCTCGACGCGGAGACGGTCGTCGAAGCCGATCTGCTGGCGGCTCGATCCGATGAGGACGGTCCCGCCGGGCGTGGACTCGACGACGCTCGATGTTTGGAGGTCGGCGTCGGCCGACTGGGTCGCGCCGAAGTAGTCGCCGTCGTAGACCTTGTGGAACACGCGCTGGGCCATGCGGGCGGTCACCAGCACCATCCCGCGGCGCGGGCGCACGGGCAGGTCGCCGCCGAGTACCTCGGCCACCGCGCCGGACCAGGGCCCGGCCGCGACCACGACCGCATCGGTACCGATGGTCCCGGCGCTGGTGCGGACACCGGTGATCCGGTCGCCCTCACGCTCGATGCCGATGACCTCGCGGTTCGCAAGCACACGGACCCCGGCCCGGCGTGCCGAGGCGAGCAGCGCCTCGGTCGCGACGACGGGCTGAAGCTGCGCGTCCTGCGGGTAGTGGACCGCAGCGGTGATCGCCGGATTCAAGTGCGGTTCGAGGGCAAGCGCCTCGGCGGCGCTCAGGTGCTCGACCTTCACACCGACAGCCGCCTGGCTCCGGGCGAACGCACGAAGCGGCTCAGCCCCCTCCTCGGTCGTGGCGACCACGATGCCGCCCTTGCGGTCGTACTCGATATCGGGGAAGGGGGTGTGGGAGGGCGCGATGCGCGCGGCGACGCCGGAGGCCTCATCGCTCTCGGCTCGACTGCTGGTAGCCGCACCGAGTGCGGGCTTTCGGCCGGAAGAGCTTGATGCGCCGCCCAGGGCGATGCCTGCGGGGGTGCTGAGCTCGTCGGCGAGTTCTGCTGCCAGCTTTGGCCAGTGGTCGGCGGCGAGCAGGGCGAGGTCGAGTTCGGGGCCGGGGGCCTTGTCGGAGACGAGGAGGTTGCCTTCGCCGCGGGCGCTGGTGGCGCTGGCGGGGGCCGCGCGGTCGACGATGATGACGTTCATCCCAGCGCGCGCGAGGGCCCGCGCGCATGCGGCGCCTATGATGCCCGCGCCGATGACGACGACGTCTGCGTTCACGGTCCCTCCTTCTCTCTCGGTTCGGTCAGATCGGTCGGCGAAGCCGAGCGATCCGTTCAGTAATATGTCACATATTTCTACAGCACCGGATGGTCCTGTAGGTATCACCTTGCGTGTACGTGCTTTGGCCTACAGGAGAACGGCTCAATCCGCCGCGGAATCCTCCGTCTTGCCCGCCCACCAGCCGATGGCGTGGCGGATGTGCTGGCGCATGAGGTCCGCCGCTGCGTCGGCGTCGCCTGCGGCGAGGTCGTCGAGGAGGCGGTGGTGTTCGGCGGCGGAGACGTCGAGCATGCTGGTCTCGACCAGGGAGACGAGCCCGACCAGGCGGGTGCGGGCGCGCAGTTCGGCGATCGTCTCGACCAGGACCGGGTTGCCGAGGAGCGCGGTCAGTTCGAGGTGGAAGCGCTGGTCGGCGAGCAGGTAGGCGGTGAGGTCGCCGGCGCGGGCGCCCGCGACGATCTCGTCGGCCTGCTCACGGAGCGATGCGAGCCGATCGGCCGGGAACGAGGCGGCAAGGCGCGCCATCGCGGGCGGCTCCAGCAGGAGCCGAATCTCGACGATGTCGTGAAGGAGGTCGTCGCTGACGGCCGTGACCCGGAAGCCCTTGTTGCGCACCGGCTCCACGAACCCGCGCTTCTCCAGGTCGAGGATCGCCTCGCGCACCGGCGTCGCCGACACGGCGAACTGCTCGGCGAGGCGAGGCACGGTCAGGAGCGCCCCGGGCGCGAGCTCGCCGGAGATGATCGCCAGCGACAGCGTCCGCTCCACGCGCACGCGCAGGCTCTCACCCGGTTCGAGTCGATTGTCAGAGGTCAACATGTTGCTCCAGCTTCCTGATGCCGCGCGATCCGAGCGATTCACGGGTGCGTGCATCCAGTTCCGTGCGCCCGCGCTTCACGGTGTGAACACGCACTCCACGTGTCACGCCATGAACGGGTGCTCCACACGCCGCTTCATGAACGCGTGTCCCACACCGGCGTGCAGCGTACCCGATGACCGCCTGATCGTGCCTGTATCCGCAGCTCACAGCTGATCACGCTTCCCCGGGACGACGAGGCGCCGCCGGGGCTCCTCGTTGCCGGCGCGGTCGGTCGCGGCGTACTCGATGGTCTGCGGCTCGTCGTCGATCGCGCGGACGAACGCCTCCTGGAACGTGCCCCAGAACGTGCCAGGCCCCTCCCACTGGATGCGCTCGACCCCGGAGACGCCGTCGTCGGCGTGCAGGGTGATCTCGACGCTCGCGCCGAGGTCCTTCACGGTCGCGCGGGAGACCGGCGGGGTCGTGTCGACGCTGATCTCGCGACTGACGGCGCCGGTGAGGCCGTCGGGGTCGGTCACACGGGCCTCGATGAGGTGAACGCCCTCGTCGGTGATCGCGACCGGCTCCGAGTAAGGGGTCCAGTCGCCGCCGGAGACGCGGAGTTCGAGGCGGAGCCGGTCTTCGGCGCCGGAGTTGTCGATGTCGAAGCCGCGCAGGCGGATTCGAGGGGCGGTGGTGAACCAGCCGGAAGGGGCGGGCTCGTCGAGGATCTCGATCGCGACCGCCGGGGGGATCTGGCCGGGGTCGGCGACGACCGGGATGTCGCCGGCGGCGAAGGGTCGCGGCTGCCCGGTGGCGCCGTCGAAGGCGGCTGCGGCGGTGAGGATTGTCGCGAGTTCGTCGCGTCCGAGGAGCCCTTCGGCGCGCACGCGGGCGGCGACGGCCGCGACGCGGTCGAGGAACGCTTCGCGGGAGGGGAACGACCCGGGCGCCCACAGTTCGTCGAGGAAGGTGCCGCCGTCGGAGCGTTGGCGGTTGGGCACGCCGGTTCCATTGCCGCCGAAGGCGATTTCGGCGTCGGAGGAGCGGACGTACATGTGGTAGCGGCCGTCCTCACCCGACCAGCAGGGTTCGAATGAGAGGCGTTCGGAGCCGGCACGTTCGGAAGCGACGCTGTCGAAACCGGGGTTGTCGAGCTCGATCACGCCTTCGCGGGCGAGTTCGGCCAGCAGGTCGGCGCCGGTGCGGCCGGTGATCAGGCTGCCATCGAACGCGCGGCGGCCGTTGAGCCCGAAGGCGAGGTTGGTGGTCGCCTCGGACTGGGCGAGCAGGAGGGTCGGGCCGAGGAACAGCGCGCACTGGCGCGGGTCGTCGATCGTCGGCTCGGCTCGGAGTGAGGCGGGCGTGGTGAGGACGAGTTCGTCGCCAGCGCGCCAGACGCGGGTCAGCGCGACGTATTCACCGGGGACGGGGTCGATGCCGGTCGGTGCGTCGTTGAGCCGCAGTTCGAGTCCGCCTGCGGCCCAAGCGGGAACGCGGAGATGGACCGTGCGCTCGGCGCCCGCGGTATCGCCGGGCCCGTCGGGCTTGGTGCCATGTGATGTGGCACTGGCGGCTTCGACGTTTGCCGTTGCGGTGGCATGTGATGTGGCACTGGTCAGGGTCGTGAAGCGGAGGGTGACCGACTCTCCGAGGGGGTAGCCGGAGCGCTGGACCACGTGAAGGCCGGCCTCGGTCCATTCGAGGTCGGCGTCGAGGGGGAGGTTGGCGTAGAGCGCCTTGGGGCCCGCGAGGAAGACCGTGTCCTGGTATTTGACGTGGTTCTCCAGGCCGGTGCCGCCGCAGCAGGTGCCGACGTTGTCGTATTGGCGGAGGGAGCCCGGGTGGACCGGGAACATGTAGGTGACCTCGGGGCTGGTGTCCGAGCGGACGGCGCGGCGGGAGCCGAGGATGTGGTTGAGGAGGGTGCGTTCGTAATATGTCATATATTGCGGGTCGAGCGTGTGCGAGAACAGCCGCCGGGCGAGTTTGAGCAGGTTGTAGCTGGCGCAGGTCTCGGCGTTGCGGTGGCCGACGTCGCCGGCCACGGTGTCCGGCGGACCCCACAGTTCGCTTTCGCCGGTGCCGCCGTGGGCGTAGGTGCGGCCGGGGACGATCTGGTTCCAGATGCCGGTCGCGGCGTCGAGGTAGCGGCGGTCGCCAGTCTGCTCGTATTCGTCGACGTAGCCGATGAGCTGCGGCAGGTGCTGGTTGGCGTGCATGTCGGTGAGCACGTCGGTGCCCGAGGCGCCCGCGTCGAGCAAGGCCTTCTGGTCGAAGAACGCCGCCGTCTTCAGGAACCGGGGCACTCCAGCGGCGGCGCTCAGGCGGGCCATCGTCTCGTTCATGCCGCCGAATTCGCCCGCGATGTAGAGCGACCACATGCGCTGGCGGCGTTCGGGATCGAGGCGGGCGAGGCGGCCGTGGACCCAGTGGCCCATCGCGGTGGCGATCGTCAGGGCCTGGGCGTTGCCGACGAGCTCGTAGGCGTCGAGCAGGCCGGCCATGAGCTTGTGGCAGGTGTAGTACGGCGCCCAGATCTCCCCGTACGGCGCGAAGTCCTCCAGGCGGGAGAACTGCCATTCGCCATAGGCGGCAAGGAATCCCGGGTGCGAGTAGCGGCCGGTCGCGGCAAGTGCGGTCTGGACCTCGCCGAGGCCCGCGACGAACGAGTCCACTTTGGCGTGGAGCGCGGGGTCGCCCTCCCCCGCTGCGGCGAGGGTGAGCAGGGAGAGGAAGTGGCCCGCGTAGTGCCCGCGCAGGAGGTTCGCGGTCTGGGCGTGTTCGCGGCCGGGGTAGTCAAGCTCGCCCCAGGCGTCCTCGTTGGGGTGGCCGAAGTCCTCCCAGTTGCCGGGCGGCAGGGCGCCGCGCGTGTCGAGGCCCGCGTTGCGGCGGAAGACGGCCAGGAGGCGGTCGATGGGGTAGACGCGGGCGAGGTGGAGGAGTTCGTCGCGGGCGCGGGCGAAGACGCTCGTGTCGTGGATGCGGACGGAGCCGAGCGGGAAGGGTTGCAGCAGTGGAGCGGTCATCGCTGCTGGGCCTTCGTCCACGCCTCGATGCCGTCGGCGTCGATCGGCAGGGCCGCCGAGAGCACTTCGGAGCCGGTCGCGGTGACGAGGACGTCGTCTTCGAGCCGCACGCCGATGCCGCGCAGTTCCGGCGGGACGGTGAGGTCGTTGGCGTGGAAGTAGAGACCAGGCTCGACGGTCATGACGACACCCGGCTCCAGATCGGCGCCCATGTAGTCCTCGTATTCGGCCTTGCCGCAGTCGTGGACGTCGAGGCCGAGGTGGTGGCCGATGCCGCAGGCGAGGTAGCGGCGGTGGTGCTGGCCGGCCGGGGAGAGGGCCTCGTCGACGGAGACGGGGAGGAGGCCCCAGTCGTGCAGGCCGGTCGCGATGACTTCCATTGCGGCGAAATGGAAGTCGAGGTATTCGGTGCCGGGCCGGATCTGGGCGAGGCCGGCGCGGTGGGCCTGTTCGACGAGGTCGTGGACCTCGCGCTGCTGCGCGCTGAAGGTGCCGGAGGCGGGGAGGGTGCGGGTGACGTCGGCGGTGTAGAGGCTGCGGGCCTCGACGCCCATGTCGAGGAGGAGGACCTCGTCGGGGAGGACGGGGCCGTCGCACCGGACCCAGTGGAGGGTCGGCGCGTGCGGGCCGGAGCCGACGATGGTGGTGTAGCCGGTGCCGTTGCCGAAGGTGCGGGCGTGGCGGTCGAAGGTGCCTTGGAGCCAGCGCTCGCCGAGGCCGTGGCTGACGGCGCGCGGGATCTCGGCGGCGACGGCGGCGAAGCCAGCGACGGTGGCGTCGACGGCCTCGCGAAGCTGCTCGATCTCCCACGCGTCCTTGATCATCCGCAAAGTAGAGAGGTGGCGTTCAAGGAGCGGGGAGGGTTCGAGGCCGTGCTGGGCGACGACCGCGTCGCTCACGGCTTCGGTGGTCAAGGCGCCCTTGAGGTCCTGAGTGTCGAGGTCGGTCAGAGGCTCGACGGGGAGCTGGAGGGCGTCGGCCCATTCGGGCAGGCCCGGGGAGGCGCCGACCCACAGTTCGCCGTGGGCGGCGTCGGCGAAGAAGCCGGTGTCGCCGGGGCGGAACGGCGGGGGCATGAACAGGCGGGCGTCGTGGCCGCCGGGGCGCGGGGTCATGACGAGGACGGCGCCTTCGATCTGGCAGCCGGTGAGCCAGGTGAAGTCGCTGTCGGCGCGGAAGAGGTAGTCGCTGTCGTCGTTGCGGACCGGCGCGGTCCCGGCGGCGACGACGATCGCGGCGCCGGGCAGGCGAGCCGAGAGGCGGTCGCGGTGGGCCGCGGCGGCTTCGGGGGCGCCGGGGACCGGGGTCGCCGGGACGGGGGCCGAGTCCCAGCCCGCCGCAATGGAAGCGGTGAACGCGGGGGTCTCGGCCAGCCGCGGGTAGCGCGTGCCGGCGTAGGGGGGTCGTTGGGTCATCGCCGTTCTCCTCCTCGGTCGCGGACCAGGTCGCGCAGGCGGGTGAGCACCTTGCCCGATCCGATGCCGTCGTGTTCGAACTCGTTGGTCACCCATGCCTGGGCGTTGCCGATGCCGTTGAGGGTCTCCAGTTGCAGCCCGGAGTCGACGAACATGTCGTCGAAGTAGACGACGGCCGCGACGGGGACCTCGTTGGCGGCCAGGCGTTCGGCGTCGAGGATCGGGCTCCATTCACGACGCTCGGCGAGGGCGTTGACGGCGGGCGCGAAGCCGCGCAGGAGCCTGACCTCCTCGAACATCCACGGGAAGGCCATCTCGCCGGTGAAGGGGAGCGGGCGCCGGTCCTCGCCGAACTCGGGGCGCCGGTCGCGCTCGCGCTGGGCGGCCCAGGCGGTGGGGCCGTTGGGGCCGTCGCCGTAGATCGACTCTTGGAGCGTCCAGAAGAGAGGGTTGGCGGCGGAGGAGGTGCGGGCGAGGACGTCGGCGAGGAAGCCCTCGGAGAGGCGGCCCTCGCGGATGAAGGCGTGCTCGACGAGCCAGTGCATGCGCTCGAAGCCGGGCTTCATGCCGAAGTCGATGCCGAGGGTCTGGAAGCGGCGCACGGTGAGGACGTCGCCGTCGGGCAGCAGCACAGGGTCGGCGGCGAGCCGGTCCGCAATGGCGGCGACGGTGTCGGCGTCGTGGGGGTAACGGCGGTAGTACTCGGCGGTCTTGGTCGCGACGCGGTCGAAGGTGCGCTTGTAGACCTCGTCGGCGCTCATCGGGTTGCCGGGGATGCCGCCGCACACGTATGCGGCGCTGAGGGCTTCGGGCGCGCGGGAGAGGTAGGCGAGGGTGAGCCAGCCGCCGTAGGACTGCGCGAGCGTCGTCCATTTCCGTCCGCTGTAGACGGTGGTGCGGACGTGTTCGAGGTCGCGGACGATCGAGTCGGCGCGGAAGCAGGCGAGGTAGTCCGCGCCGCCGTCGCCGAGCTCGGCGACGACCTGCGCGTCGACCGGGGTGCTGCGGCCGGTGCCGCGCTGGTCGACGAGGACGACCCGGTAGTCGGCGAGGGCCTCCTCGATCCAGCCGTCGGCCTTGAGCGGGCGCGGGTTCGCGCCGCCGGGGCCGCCCTGGAGGAAGGTCAGGAGCGGGAGGTCGGCGTCGCGGCGGTCGGGGTCGACGAGTTCGCGCACGAACACCTCGATGTCGCCGCGTGAGGGGTCGTCCCAGTCGAGCGGGACCTTCACGTGCCGTTCGCTGACCCGCATGCCCGGCATCGAATACTCGACCTGACTCATGCTCCGGCCTCCTGTCGTTCTCGGCGGGCGCGCTCGTTGCGGCGCCTCGCGGCGTCCCATTCTGGCCGGATCCGCGGGACCGCGGCGAGCAGTTTGCGCGTATACGGGTCCTGCGGGTCGCCGAAGACCTGGTCGCGGTCGCCGGTCTCGACGATGCGGCCCTCGTTCATGACCGCGACGCGCGTCGCGATCTGGCGCACGACGGCGAGGTCGTGGGCGATGAACAGGTAGCTGAAGCCCTCCTCGTCCTGGAGGCGCCGCAGCAGGTTGATGACCTGGGCCTGGACGGACACGTCGAGGGCCGAGACGGCCTCGTCGGCGATGATCAGCTTCGGGGAGACCGCGAGCGCGCGGGCGATGCCGATGCGCTGGGCCTGGCCGCCGGAGAACTGGGCGGGGAAGCGCGCGGAGTGGTCGGGGTTGAGGCCGACGCGCTCCATGAGCTCCCTGGTGAACGCGCGGGCGCCGCCGGGGACGGGGCGCTTCTGGTAGATGAGCGGGGCGGTGACGATCCGCTCGACGGTGTGCTTGGGGTTGAGGGAGGAGTAGGGGTCTTGGAAGACGACCTGGACTTCGCCGCGGTAGGCGTGGAGGTCCTTTCCGGTGAGGGCGTGGACTTCCCGTCCGGCGAACTCGATGGCGCCGCCGGTGGTGTCGATGAGGCGGGCGATGAGGCGGGCGGTCGTGGACTTGCCGGAGCCGGACTCGCCGACGAGCGCGAGGGTCTCGCCGGTGCGGACTTCGAGCGAGACGTCGTCGACGGCGCGCAGGCGGGCGGCGCGGCCGAGGAGTCCGGTACCGCGGATCGTGAACTCCTTGACGAGGTTCGTCGCGCGCAGGAGCGGTTCGCTCATCGGGTCTCCTCAGTGGACGTGGTGCGGAGCAGGCCGATCTCGTCGTCGATGCGGGGGACGGCGTCGAGGAGCATCCGGGTGTAGTCGGCCTGCGGGTCGCAGAAGATCCGTTCGGCGGGGCCCTGTTCGACGAGGTCGCCGTCGCGCATGACGACGATGTGGTCGGCGACCTCGCTGACGACGGCGAGGTCGTGGGTGATGAGGATGAGGCCGGCGCCGGTGTCGCGGCGGATCTCGGCGAGGAGGTCGAGGATCTGGGCCTGGACGGTGACGTCGAGGGCAGTGGTGGGCTCGTCGGCGATGATGAGGTCGGGTTCCATGCTGAGGGTCATGGCGATCATGACCCGTTGGCGCATGCCGCCGGAGAACTGGTGCGGGTAGTGGTCGACGCGGCGGGCGGCGTCCTTGATGTGGACGCGTTCCATGGCTTCGATGGCGATCTTGCGGGCGGCGCGGCGGGTGACGCCGGTGCGGTGCGAGCGGTAGGCCTCCATGATCTGGGTCCCGACGGTGTAGTACGGGTTGAGCGAGGAGAGCGGGTCCTGGAAGACCATGGCGATGCGGTCGCCGCGGACGGCCTGCATCTGGCGCTCGCGCAGGGTGGTGAGTTCGGTGCCGTCGAGTTCGATGGAACCGGTTCGCTTGGCGCCCTTGGGGAGCAGGCCCATGACGGCGAGGCTGGTCATGGACTTGCCGGAGCCAGACTCGCCGACGATGCCGAGGGCGCCGCCGCGGGCGAGGTCGAAGTCGAGGTGCTTGACGACGTTCGTTTCGCCTGCGGCGGTGGTGAAGCCGACGGTGAGGTCGCGGACGCGCAGCAGCGGCTGTTCGTCCCTTGTGGCCGTGCTCATGTCGCGCTCCCTACTCGCACCCGCGGGTCGATGGCCGTGTACAGGAGGTCGACGACCATGTTGCCGACGACGACGAGGAATGCCGCGAGGAGCGTGACGCCCATGATGACGGGCTGGTCGTTCTTGGTGATGGAGTCGGCGGCGAGCTTGCCGACCCCGTTGAGGCCGAACACGGTCTCGGTGATGAGGGCGCCGCCGAGGAGTCCGGCGAAGTCCATGCCGAAGATCGTGACGATCGGGGTGAGGGCCGGGCGCAGGGCGTGGCGGCGCCAGACGAGGCCGGGGCTGAGGCCCTTGGCGCGGGCGGTGCGCACGTAGTTCTCCTGGAGGGTCTCGATGACGTTGGCGCGGGTGAGTCTGGTGTAGACGGCCGCGGCGCCGATGGAGAGGACGATCCAGGGCATGAGGAAGTTCGCGAACCACTGGGCGGGGTCCTCGCTGAAGGGGACGGCCTGCGGGAACGGGAGCCAGCCGAGGGTGACGACCAGGAGGAACTGGAGCGAGAGCGCGAGCACGTAGTTGGGGATGGACATGCCGGTGAGGGTGAGGCCGGTGATGAACCGGTCGGCGAACTTGCCTTCTTTTACGGCGCTGAGGAGTCCGGCCGAGACGCCGGCGAGGAGCCACAGCACGGCGGCGCCGATGGCGACGGTCGCGGAGACGGGGAGGCGCTGGAGGATCATGTCGGTGACCGGCTGGCTGGTCTGGAACGAGTAGCCGAGGCACGGTGCGGCGCATTCGATGGCGTTGGCGCCCGTCCCGTAGGTGCGGCCGGCGAACAGGCCGGTGAGGAACGTCCAGAACTGGGCCCAGAACGGCCGGTCGAGGCCGAGGTTGGCGCGGAGCTGGTCGATCGCCTCGGGCGTGCAGTTCTTGCCGCAGATCTGCACGGCCGGGTCGGGCGAGAGGACGAAGAAGATCACGTAGGTGAACAGGCACACCAGGAACAGCACGACGGCCATGCCCAGCAGGCGGTTCACTAGGAAGCGGATCATGCGCGGCCCTCCCCGGACTCGGCGATCTTCTTGATGCGGTCGCCGAGGACGGTGAACGACAGCACGAGCAGGAACAGGAACGCTCCCGGGAACAGGAAGTACGCGGGGTCGACGGCGTACCAGGGCACCGAGCTCGCGATCATCTGGCCCCACGAGGGGGTCGGGGGGACGACGCCGACGCCCAGAAAGGACAGTCCGGCTTCGGTGCCGACGTAGCCGGGCACGGCGAGGGTGGTCATGACGATGATCGTGGAGGAGAGGTTCGGGAGGATCTCCTTGAAGATGATCTGGGCGCTGGAGGCGCCCGAGGCCTTCGCGGACTCGACGAACTCCCTCTGCTTGAGCGACATGGTCTGTCCACGCACGATCCGGGCCAGGTAGGGCCAGCCGAAGAAGGAGATCACGACGACCAGGAGCGCCTGGCGGTTCTCGGCCGGGAGGGCCGAGAGGACCGCGATCATGAAGATGAGGGCCGGGAAGGCCATCAGGAACTCCATGACGCGCGAGACGACCATGTCGATGCGCCCGCCGAAGTACCCGGCGACGAGTCCGAAGACGACGCCGAGGACGCTGGTGAGCGCGGTGGCCAGGAGCGCGATCGTCATGGACACCCTGGCGCCGTAGACGATCCGCGCGAAGATGTCGCGGCCGTTGCCGGGCTCGACGCCGAACCAGTGGTCGGCCGAGATGCCGCCGCCCCAGCCGAGCGGGAGGCCGCCGAGGTTGGAGTCGACGGCGGCCTGGTCGAATTCGAGCGGCCCGTGGCCGCTGAGCTTGACCAGGAGCGGCGCGGCCAGCGCCATGAGGATGACGATGAGGATGTAGGCGCTGCAAGCGATCGCGACGCGGTCGCTCAGGAAGGCGCGCACGAGCCGTCGGCCCGAGGCGGGCGGCGAGGACGATGCGGGATCGCCCATCGCCTCGCCGCCCGCGGCACCTTCAGCTTCGATTGCTGTCGGAGTGAAGGTCATCGGTATCAGCCCGCGGACGGGTCCTTGAGCCCGATGATCGTCAAGTCGGTCAGGCTGGTGTTCGGGATGTAGTTCGCGACGTTCTCCCCGGGGAGGAAGACGCCCTTCTCCCACAGCAGCGGGGCCATCGGCGCGAGCGCCATGACCTCCTCGTCGAACTCGCCCCACTCGGTGTTCGCGGCGTCGAGGTCGGTCATGGCCTTGATCTCGTCGATGCGGGCGTTGATGCCTGCATCGTTGAGCTGGGCGAGGTTGTTGTTGCCCTTGTCGGTGATGAGTCGGCCGTCCACAAGGGGCGGGACCATCGTGGACGCGGAGGACGCCCAGTCCGGGCACCAGCCGGTGATGGCGGCGTCGTGCTGCTGGGAGGGCGTGCCGATCGTCTCGTAGAACGTCGAGGTGTCGATGACGTTCAGCTCGACGGTGACGTTGATCTTCGCGAGCGCCTGCTGGATCGATTCGGCCTGCGCCTGCATGATCGGCTGCGAGCGGATGTCCAGCGTGAACGAGAAGCCGTCCTGGAGGCCGACGGAGGCGAGGAGCTCCAGGGCCTTGTCGGGGTCGCCGGTGCCGCCGTCGCTCGGGTAGAGGTCGAAGTCCTTGTGGCCGTTCACCGAAGGGGGCGTGATCGTGGTCGCGGGGTCGGCGAGCTGGTTGCCGCCCGAGGCCGTCTGGAGCGAGGCGCGGTCGATGGCGTAGTTCATCGCCTGCCGGACCTCGACCTTGTCGAACGGGGCCTTGGTGGTGTTCATGCCCATGTAGGTGGTGCAGTAGGCGGCGGCGGTCTCGACCCGGTCGGCCAGGTCCGGGGACTGGAGCCGGGCCAGGGTCGCGGGCTGGATGCGCCCGGAGATCGCGTTGACGTCGGTGCCCTGGCCGGCCATGAGTCGCTCGTCGATCGTGGCCCCGTCGAGGCCGATCTCGAACTCCCACGCGTCCGGGTAGGCCTTGCGGACGTCGTCCGTGTCGGCGTCCCAGTACTCGTTGCGCACCAGCTTGATCATGCTGCCGGGCGTGTAGGACTCCAGCGTGTACGGGCCGGAGGCGATGATGTCGTTGATGAACTCGTCGCCCGCGCCGGTCCCGACCGGGAACGGCACCGCGTTCGGCTGGGCGAGCACGCTGTCGAACTCGGGGAACGGCTTGATGAGGTGGAAGACGATCGTCTTCTCGTCGGGGGTCTCGATCCCGGGGTGGTCGCCGGAGGTGTACGGGCCGGCGTAGTCGGCGGGGGCCTCGATCGTGTTCCGCAGCCACGGGGAGCCGATGCCGATCTCGGGGTCCCACGCGCGGGAGATGCCGAATTCGAGCTCGGTGGAGGTGATCGGGTCGCCGTTGTCGAACTTCAGGCCGTCTTTGAGGGTGTAGGTCCAGGTGAGACCGTCTTCGGAGGCCGTGCCGAGGCTCTCGGCCATGTCGGGGACGACGGCGTTCGGGTTCTCGGCGTCGCCGGCGGCCTGCATGGTGAGGCCGCGGTAGACGAGGCGGTAGAAGGCGTTGACGCCGCCGTCCCAGCCGCGCGCCGGGTCGAGGTAGGAGAAGTCCGCGTTCTGGAGCATGTGCATGGTCCCGCCGGAGACGGGGTCGTCGCCGGCAGCGCCGCCGGAGGTGTCGTTCTGCCCGCTACAGGCGGTCAGGAGCAGCGCCGCGGCGACGAGGGCCGCCGGTGCGCGCGTGAGCTTCTTCAGCATGGGGGATTTCCTTTTCGGTTGTTCGCGCCGGTCGACCGCTCCTTGCGCCCGGGGGGCGGGCGTGCTCGGAGCCGTCTGGCCGGGGCTCTGGAGGCGCCGGTTCGCAGTAACATATCACATATCACATATCACTGATCCGGCCTTGATCTCCAGTGCGAACGCGCCCGTCAGCGAGGGGAGCACGGGGCCCGCGGGCAGGTCCCGGCGTCAGTCCCGTTCGAGCAGCCCGGCGAGGGCCGCGGCCGTCCGGGCGACGGTCGGGTCCTCGTCCTGGGCCGCAAGGTGAAGCAGTTCGAGCGCGAGCGGGGTCGGCAGTTCGGCGAGGGCCTGGACGAGGCGCAGGCGAACCTCCGGGTCCTTTGTGGAGGCCGCCGTGAGGGCGTGCTTGATGCGGTCGGACTGCGCGGGGTCGGCCGCCAGCGCGCCCAGGACTTCGGCGGCCTCGACGTCGTTCGTGCCCTCGACGACCATGCGGACGAGGACGGGGACCGCCTCGGGTCTGCCGCGGGAGCCGAGGGCGAGGGCCGCGTGCCGGCGGACCGCGGCGTCGCCGTCTTTGAGTGCGGCAGTGAGGAACACGGAGGCCCGGTCGTCGGGGATCTCGGCGAGGGCCAGGACCGCGCGGCGCCTGACCTGGACGTCCGCGGACTCCAGTCCGGGGGCGAGGCTGGCGGCGACGTCGTGGTCGGCGCGGGCGAGGGCCCAGCGGAGGGCGCCGGCGACGTTCAGGTCGGACTCGGTCAGGATCGCCTCGGCGAGGGCCGGGGCGGGCATGTCGGCGGCCGGGGCGAGGACGGCCTGCTGGCGGCGGGCGGCGTCGGGCGAGGCGAGGCCGTGGAGGAGTTCGACGATGCGCAGGACGTCCTCCCAGCCGGTGGGCTCGGTCGCGTCGACCGCCTTGAGCCGCTTGAGGAGTTCCCGCTCGCGGGCGAGGCGGCGCTCGGTGGCGTCGATGAGGTCGCCGATGAGGGCGGCGGGCGCGAACTCGGGGTCGTCGAGGACGCGGCCGATCTGGCGCAGGGACAGGCCCAGGGTGCGCAGGCTCTCGACGTGGAAGATCCGGCGGATGTCGGCGTCGGAGTATTCGCGGTACCCCCCGACGGTGCGGCCGGTGGGCCGCACCAGTCCGAGGGCGTCGTAGTGCCTGAGCATCCTGGTGCTCACGCCGGATCGGCGCGCGACCTCACCGATCAGCATCGGGCTCCTTGCCGCCGAGGGCGAACGCGCGCCGCGCGGTGTCGAGGTTGAGCTCGAACGCGGCGTCCGGGTCGCGCAGGAGCCGCTCGGTGGCGCGCGCGTGCGCGGCCACGCGC
>NZ_QFRW01000315.1 GCF_003265355.1 Glycomyces dulcitolivorans
CTCACCGTCCTCATCGCCTGGCGCCTCGCGAAGGCCGCCGCCGGGACCACGCGCGCGATCGGCGGCCGCGACGCCGCCGCCGTCCGGGCCGCCGCCGGGCTCGTCACGATCCTCTACACCGGACTCGTCGCCGCGGCCGCCGCCCTGAGCGCGCGCGGGCCCTTCGACGTCGACATGCTCCCCGCGCTCCTGCACGCCGTGCCGCTCGTCGTCGCCGCCACCGCGTACGGCTCGGCCCGCGAGGCCGGGGTCCTGCCGTGGACGGCGTCCTCGGTGTGGCTGCGGCGGGGCCTGCGCACCGGGTTCATCACCGCCGGGGCGCTGCTCGCGTTCGGGTCCGCCGCCGTCGGCGTCGCCTTCGCCGTCCGCGGGCCCGTCGTCGCCGACACCTTGGCGCTGTACGGGAACGCCTCGTGGATCGTCGCCCTGCTGAGCCTGCTGTACCTGCCGAACCTCGCCGTGTGGGCCGCCGCGTACATCGCCGGGCCCGGCTTCGCAGTCGGCGCGGGCACCGCCGTCCAGACCGAGCTGATCGAACTCGGGCCGCTCCCGGCGTTCCCCGTGTTCGCCGCGGTCCCCAACGCGCCCCTGCCCGACTACGCCACCGTGCTCGTCGGCCTGCCGCTCATGCTCGCGGCCGTGTTCGGCGTGATCCTCACGTACCGGTCCCCGGACCTGCGGCTCCCGCGCGTCACCACCGCGTCGGTCATGGCCGCCGCGACCGCGGCCCTGACCCTCGGCGTCCTGTCGTACCTCTCCGGCGGCGCCGCCGGGACGGACCTCCTCGCCGACCTCGGGCCCGACCCGCTCGCGGTCGCCGGGATCTCCGGCGTCCAGTTCCTCATCGGCCTCGTCGGGGCCGCGCTCATCGCGCGCCTCTTCGCCGTCCACCGCCGCGCCGCCGAAGCCGAGCTGGTGCGGCGTGACACGGTCGTCATCCCCGAACCGGCGCCCGGCCGCGACGACGGGTTACCGTGTCACCCGTGACCGCCAAACTCGTCGTGCTCGTCTCCGGCTCCGGCTCGAACCTCCAGGCCCTCCTCGACGCCTGCGCCGACCCCGCCTACGGGGCCGAGGTCGTCGCCGTCGGCGCCGACCGCGACGGCACGTACGGCGCCGAGCGCGCCGCCAAAGTAGGCGTGCCGACCTTCGTGCACAAGGTCAAGGACTACGCGACCCGCGACGAGTGGGACGCCGCCCTCACCGCCGAAGTCGCCTCGTACGAGCCCGACCTCGTCGTCTCCGCCGGGTTCCTCAAGCTCTGCGGGCCGCGCTTCCTCGACGCGTTCCCCGGCCGGTACGTCAACACCCACAACTCGCTGCTCCCGGCGTTCCCCGGCATGAACGGGCCCGGCGAGGCCCTCGCCGCGGGCGTCAAGATCGCGGGCGCGACCCTCTTCGTCTGCGACTCCGGCGTCGACACCGGCCCGATCGTGGCCCAGTGCGCCGTCCCCGTCGAGGACGACGACACCGTCGAGACCCTCACCGAGCGCATCAAGGAGGCCGAGCGGGCCCAGCTCGTCGACTCCGTCGGCCGCATGATGCGCGACGGCTGGAAGGTCGAAGGCCGCCGGGTCGTCCTCGGCTAGCATCGCCGGATGCCCCTCGCCGTCAATTCCCTCGAAGCGAACACCCTCTACGTCGCGTTCGCCCTGCTGCCGTTCGCATTCGGCGTCGCATGGGCGCTCGCCGCGCACCGCGTCCGCAAGGGCCGGCCGCGCCGGGACGCCTGGCTCGACTCGCTCGCCGAGGTCGGCGCGGTCGTCGGCTCCGTGCCGCTGCTGTTCCTCGGCCTGACCTCCCGGGAGGGCGCGAACGCGGTGCAGCTCGTCCCGCTCGTGGACCTCGCCGACCTGGCCGGCGCCTCGCCGCGCACCATCGTCGAGCAGCTCACCGGCAACCTCTTCGTGTTCGCCGCCGCCGGGTTCTTCCTCCCGGTCCGCTTCCGCATCGGCCTCGGCGCGGTCGCGATCGGCGCTATCGCGGCGGCCGTGACCTTGGAGGCCCTCCAGTACCTGCTCCTGACCGGGCGGGTCGTCTCCGTCGACGACGCCCTCATGAACGCCCTCGGCGCGGTCGTCGCGGCCCTCGCGTCCCGGCCCTGGTGGCGGCGCTCACGCGCGGTGGCCGGGCCGGCACCCGAGCCGAGCGTGTTACGCTCGGCCGGTCGCGACTGGCGAGTGACGTCTTTCGAGGTTTCCCGTGGCACGGACCGGGCAGCTCGTTGTTGAGGGGGAACCTTCAGAAGACGCCACGGGTGGAGTACCACCGGGGAGCGGCACTGCTGAACCTGTTACTGCGGTCGAACGCCTGGGCCGCAGTCATTACTCGATCAGGAGCAGTGCACCCATGTCCGAGCGCAAGCTCATCAAGCGGGCCCTCATCTCGGTCTTCGACAAGACCGGCGTCATCGACCTCGCCCGCGACCTCAGCGCCGCCGGCGTCGAGCTCGTCTCCACGGGTTCGACCGCGGCCCGCATCGCCGAGGCGGGCATCCCCGTCACCAAGGTCGAGGACCTGACCGGGTTCCCCGAGATCCTCGACGACCGCGTCAAGACCCTCCACCCGAAGGTCCACGCCGGCATGCTCGCCGACGTCCGCCGCGACACCCACCGCGCCCAGCTCGCCGAGCTCGGCATCGAGGCCTTCGACCTCCTCGTGAGCAACCTGTACCCGTTCCAGGAGACCGTCGCCACCGGCGCGGGCTTCGACGACATCGTCGAGAAGATCGACGTCGGCGGGCCCTCGATGGTCCGCGGCGCCTCCAAGAACCACGCGAACGTCGCGGTCGTCGTCGACCCCGCCGACTACTCGTGGATCCGCGACGCCGCCAAGGAGGGCACCACCGCCGAGCAGCGGCTCCGCCTGGCCGCCAAGGCGTTCGCGCACCTCGCCACCTACGACTCGGCCGTCGCCACCTGGCTCGCCGAGCAGTCCGGTACGGGCCTCGGCGACTTCCTCGCCCTCCCGGCCGAGAAGCTCGCGGACCTGCGCTACGGCGAGAACCCGCACCAGGACGCCGCCGTGTACGCCGTCCCCGGCGCGCCCGGCCTCGCGCAGGCCGAGCAGCTCCACGGCAAGGCCATGAGCTTCAACAACTACACCGACGCCGACGCCGCCTGGCGCGCCGCGCACGACTTCGCCGCCCCGACCGTGGCGATCATCAAGCACGCCAACCCGTGCGGCATCGCCACCGGCGCCGACATCGCCGAGGCCCACCGCAAGGCCCACGCCTGCGACCCGCTGAGCGCCTTCGGCGGCGTCATCGCCGCGAACGCCGAGGTCGACGCCGAGGCCGCCGCGCAGATCGCCGAGATCTTCACCGAGGTCGTCGTGGCCCCCTCGTTCACCGACGAGGCCGTCGCGATCCTCTCCGCGAAGAAGAACCTGCGCCTGCTGCGCGCCCCCGAGTGGACGCCCGCCGCGATCGAGCTCAAGCCGATCTCCGGCGGCCTGCTCGCCCAGCGGCCCGACCGCGTCGACGCCGACGGCGACGACCCTGCGAACTGGACCCTCGCCACCGGCGAACCCGCCGACGCCGAGACCCTCGCGGACCTCGAATTCGCTTGGCGCGCAGTGCGCTCCGTGAAGTCCAACGCGATCCTCCTCGCCTCCGGCGGCGCCTCCGTGGGCGTCGGCATGGGCCAGGTCAACCGCGTCGACTCCGCGAAGCTCGCCGTCGAGCGCGCCGGCGCCGAGCGCGCGACCGGCTCGGTCGCGTCCTCCGACGCGTTCTTCCCGTTCCCCGACGGCCTCCAGATCCTCATCGACGCCGGCGTCAAGGCCGTCGTCCAGCCCGGCGGCTCCGTCCGCGACGAGGAAGTGATCGCCGCGGCCAAGGAGGCCGGAGTGACGATGTACCTGACCGGAACGCGCCATTTCACCCACTAGTGCGTAGTGGCCGGGCGCCTCAGCTGTGAGAACTCACAGGTGGGGCGCCCGGTTCTGGTTGGGCATACATGGCCGATTCACGATAGGTTGTTGTCATGATGCAGATGCTCTGTCCGAAATGTCAGAACCCCATGCACCAGTACGAGCGAAACGGCGTCGTCGTGGAGCAGTGCTCCGAATGCAAGGGCATTTTCCTCGACCGCGGTGAACTCGAACACCTGATGAACGCCGAGGCCTCGTACAACCGCGCCCCGGCCCCCGCCCCCGCGGCGCCCGCCGGCCCGCCCCCGCGCGAGCCGCGCTACGACGACCGCCGTCACGATGACCGCCGCTACGACGACCGGCGCCGCGACGACCACTACGACGACCGCCGCCACCACGGCGACGACTACCACTACAAGAAGAAGAAGCGCAAGAGCGTCTTCGAAGACCTCTTCGACTTCTAGCGGCCGCCGCCCAGCGAGCCGCCGGGCACGACCCGGCGGCCAGGGCGGTCTCGAGAAACGTGAACGGCGGTTCCCGACAAATCGGGCATCCGCAGCGTCCCCCGAATCAACAGTGCCTGCCGGGTCCGACAGTGCGTTCAGCCGACTCCCAGGGGGAACTTCGCTCTCGGGGTCCAGGGGACCGGGGCTCCGGCGAGGGTTTCGAAGCTCCAGGCGCCCGGGTTCGGGTGGGTGTAGAGCGTGAAGGACTCGACGCGGAACTTCGCCTCGAAGGCGGCGAGGGAGTTGAAGGCCGTGTCCAGGGCCGGGGTGCCGACGTTCTGGGCGATGGTGACGTGCGGGTGGTACGGGAACGTGCGCTCGCGCTCGGCGGGGCCGCGGCGGATCGCCGCCTCCAGCTGCTCGCAGACGGCGATGCCGTCCACGACCGCCACGAACACGACCTCGGTGACCGGCCGGAACGAGCCCGTCCCGCGCAGGTGCAGGTCGAACCGCGGGCAGGCGCCCGCGACCGCGGCCAGGTGGACGCGGTAGGCGTCGAGCGATTCGGCGGGGATCTCGGTGGGGCCCAGGAGCGTCAGGTGCGCCGGGACCATCCCGCCGAGCGGGTCGCCGGAGTCGATGCGGGCCCGGTCCAGGATCTCGCCCCAGGGCGGGGGAACCGGGATCGCCACCCCTACGGTGATGGTCCTCCCGGCCACTAAAGCGCCACCGGCGGGTAGAAGCCGATCTTCTTGTACGCCTTCTCCAGCGTGCGCACGGCCACGCGGCGGGCCTTCTCCGCGCCCTTGGCGAGGATCCGGTCCAGCTCGGCCTTGTCGGCGAGGTACTCCTTGGTGCGGGCCGCGATCGGGCTCAGCGAGTCGGCGACGACGTCGGCCAGGTCGCCCTTGAAGTCCCCGTAGCCGCGCCCGGCGTACTCCGCTTCCAGCTTCTCCAGCGTCGTGTTGCCAAGGGCCGCATAGATGTTCATCAGATTCGACACGCCCGGCTTGGTCTCGGGGTCGTAGCGGACCTCGGCGTCGGAGTCGGTGACCGCGCTCTTGACCTTCTTGCGCATCTGGTTCGGCTCATCGAGCAGGTACAGGCACCCGCGCGGGCTGGCCGAGGACTTCGACATCTTCTTCTCGGGCTCGGCGAGGTCCTTGATCGTCGCGGTCTCCTTGACGATGTAGGCGTCCGGGACCGTGAACGTCTGGCCGTACGTGGTGTTGAACCGGATCGCGAGGTCCCGGGTCAGCTCCAGGTGCTGGCGCTGGTCCTCGCCGACCGGGACCTGGTCGGTCTGGTACAGCAGGATGTCGGCGGCCTGGAGGATCGGGTAGGTGAACAGCCCCACCGTTGTGCGTTCTTGTTTGGCGGACTTGTCCTTGAACTGGGTCATCCGGCTCGCCTCGCCGAACCCGGTCTCGGCGCCCAGGATCCACGCGAGCATCGGGTGCTCGGGGACCTGGGACTGCACGAACAGGGCCGAGCGCTCGGGGTCGACGCCCAGCGCCATGAGCTGAGCGGCGCTCACCCGTGAGCGCTCGTGCAATACCTTTGGCTCGTGATCGATGGTGATCGCGTGGAGGTCGACGACCATGTAGAAGGCGTCCGCGGTGTCCTGGAGGGCCACCCACTGCCGCAGCGCGCCCAGGTAGTTCCCGAGGTGGAACGAGTCCGAGGTGGGTTGGATCCCAGACAGGACGCGGGGCTTGCGCTCGGCAGTGGTCATGGACCGATTCTGACATCCGGGCGGACGGGGCGGCCACCCGGTATTGCGGCACCGGCGATCCTGATGTTTAATTGTGTTGGATCTTGATCGAAGGGGAGTCGCCGATGCTGGCGCAGCAGCGACAGAGCCGGATCGCCGAACGCGTCCACCGGACCGGGGCGGTCCGCGTGGCCGAGCTGGTCGAGGAGTTCGGCGTCTCGGACATGACCATCCGCCGCGACCTGGAGACCCTCGCCGAGCGCGGGCTGGTCGCCAAGGTGCACGGCGGCGCGACCGCCGTCGACTTCGGCTCCACCTCCGAGCCGGGCTTCGCCGTCAAGCAGGTCCGCCAGGAGGCCGAGAAGCAGGCCATCGCCGACGCCGCCGCGACCCTCGTCGGGCCCGGCCAGGCCATCGCCCTCTCCGCCGGGACCACCACGTGGACCCTCGCGCACCGCCTCACCGACGTCCCCGACCTCACCGTCGTCACCAACTCCGTCCCGGTCGCCGACGTCTTCTACCGGGCCGGGCGCCCCGACCAGACCGTGATCCTCACCGGCGGCGTCCGCACCCCCTCCGACGCGCTCGTCGGGCCCTTCGCGGTCGCCTCCCTGGAGAAGGTCAACGTCGACACCGTGTTCCTCGGCGTCCACGGCATGTCCGAGCGGGCCGGGTTCACCACCCCGAACCTCCTCGAAGCCGAGACCGTCGCGACCCTCGCCTCCAAGGGCCGCCGCCTCGTGGTCGTCGCCGACCACACCAAGTTCGACGTCGTCGGCATCGCCACGATCGCGTCCCTCGCGGACGCCGACGTCGTCGTCACCGATTCCCTCCTCGACGAGGAGGCCCGCCGGGCCCTCGGCGAGCACGTCGACCAGGTCGTGCTCGCACCGGTACCGGCCGCGGAGCCGCACGGCCCCGCCAAGCGCAACCACACCGAGAAGAGACCATGACCTCGTTCCACTTGGAGACCGGCAGCCTCGCCGACGGCCGCCAGATCCTCTACTTCGACTCCGCGCCGGGCGCCGGGCGGGCCTCGTTCGCCGACAAGCGCGACCTGGGCGACCGGGTCAGCGCCGGGGAGATCCGGTACGACGTGCTCCGCGACGAGTGGGTGGCCGTCTCGGCCGGGCGGTCCAACCGCCCCACCCTGCCCGTCGCCTGCCCGCTGTGCCCCTCCGACGGCGACGAGCTGACCGAGGTCCCCGCCCCCGACTACGAGGTCGCGGTCTTCGAGAACCGCTTTCCCTCGTTCGGGGGATTTCCCGAGCCCGGTCCCCTCCCGCCCGCGGAAGTCTCGGGCATGGAGACCGCCGTGCCCGCCTCCGGGCGCTGCGAGGTCGTCGTCTTCTCCGACGACCACGACTCCTCGCTCGTGGACCTCAGCCCCGAACGCGTCGCCCTCATCGTGCGGGCCCAGGCCCAGCGCACCGCCGAGCTCTCGGCGCGCGGCGACATCGCCCAGGTCTTCTGCTTCGAGAACCGCGGCGTCGAGGTCGGCGTGACCCTCCACCACCCGCACGGGCAGATCTACGGCTACCCGTACGTGACCCCGCAGTCCCGCAAGTACCTCGACGCGAACCGCCGCCACCGCGAGGCCACCGGCCGCGACCTGTTCGACGACATCCTCGAATCCGAGCGCCGCGGCCCCCGCGTCATCGCCGAGAACGAGCACTGGATCGCCTTCACCCCGTACGCGGCCCGCTGGCCCTTCGAGGTCCACATCTACCCGAACGAGCGCTTCGCCGACCTCACCGAGCTGCCCGAGTCCCACATCGACTCCTTCGCGCCGCTCTATCTTGAGGTCCTCAAGCGCTGCGACGCCGCCTACCCTGGCGAGCAGATGCCGTACATGGCCGGCTGGCACCAGGCCCCGGTCGGCGGGGACCGCGAGCTCGGGCGCCTGCGCCTCGAACTCGTCTCGATCCGCCGCGGCGCCGGCAAAGTGAAGTTCCTGGCCTCCTCGGAGTCCGTCATGGGCGGATGGGTCCACGACATGGGCCCCGAGACGGCTGCTGACATTCTCAAGGGAGCACTGTGAAATACCTCGTGACCGGCGGCGCCGGCTACATCGGCTCGATCGTCGCCACGATGCTGCTCGAAGCGGGCCATGAGGTCGTCGTCCTCGACGACTGCTCGACCGGCGCCGCCGAGCGCGTCCCCGCCGGGGCCGAGCTCGTGCGCAAGTCCGTGCAGGACGTCGCCGAGGTCCTCGACGGCACCTTCGACGGCGTCCTCCACTTCGCCGGCCTCATCGCCGCGGGCGAATCGATGGAGAAGCCCGAGATCTACTGGGAGGCCAACACCAACGGCACGTTCGCGCTCCTCGCCGCCATGCGCGAGGCCGGCGTGCGCACCCTCGTGTTCTCCTCCACGGCCGCCGTCTACGGCAACCCGCTCGAAGTGCCCATCAAGGAGGAGGCCGTCAAGGCCCCCACCTCCACGTACGGCGCCACCAAGCTCTCCAGCGACATGGCGATCCAGTCCGAGGCCACCGCCCACGGCCTCGCCGCGGTCTCCCTGCGCTACTTCAACGTCGTCGGCGCCTACCGCGACCGGGCCGGGATCTGGCACGGCGAGAACCACGAGCCCGAGACCCACATCATCCCGATCGCCTTCGACGCCGCCTCCGGGCGCCGCGAGTCCTTCGCGATCTTCGGCGACGACTACCCGACCCCCGACGGGACCTGCGTCCGCGACTACATCCACGTCGCCGACCTCGCCGAGGCCCACTTGCTCGCCCTCGGCGCCGCCGCGGCCGGCGAGCACAAGATCTACAACCTCGGCAACGGCAACGGCTTCTCCAACAAGGAGGTCGTCGCCACCGTCAAGCAGGTCACCGGCACCGACTTCCCCGTGAACGTCGGCCCCCGCCGCGCCGGCGACCCCGCCGAACTCGTCGCCTCGTCCGAGCGCGCGAAGACCGAACTCGGCTGGAAGCCCAGCCGCGACACCCTCGACCGCATGGTCGCCGACGCCTGGGAGTACTACCAGCATGCCCGCCGCTAACGCCGACGTTCACGCCCTCGAACTCGCCGAGACCGCCGAGGCGGCCTTCCGCGAGGTCTTCGGCGCCGAGCCCGAGGGCCTGTGGGCCGCCCCCGGCCGCGTCAACCTCATCGGCGAGCACACCGACTACAACGACGGCTTCGTGATGCCCTTCGCGCTGCCGTTCTACGCCGTCGCGGCCGTGTCCAAGGCCGAGACCTGGGAGTTCCACTCCACCTACGGCGCCGGCTCGACGGTCCGCTCCGCGACCCTCGAAGGCGTCGACGGCTGGGCCGCCTACCTCGCCGGGACCGCCTGGGCCCTGAACGAGTCCGGCTACCCGGTCGGCCCGGTCCGCGTCGCCGTCCACTCCGACGTCCCGCACGGCGCGGGCCTGTCCTCCTCGGCCGCGCTCGAATGCGCGATCCTCATCGCGCTCGCGGACCTGTACGGCCACGAGATCGACCGCGCCGAGGCCGCCCGCATCGCGCAGAAGGCCGAGAACGAGTACGTCGGCGCGCCCACGGGCGTGCTCGACCAGTCCGCGTCGCTCCTGTGCGAGGCCGGGCACGTCATGTTCATGGACTGCCGCGACCTCTCCCGCGAGCAGGAGCCGTTCGACCTCGCCGCCGCGGGCCTGACGATGCTCGTCATCGACACGCAGGCCCCGCACCGGCACGCCGACGGCGAGTACGGGGCCCGCCGCGCCGACTGCGAGGAGGCCGCCCGCCAGCTCGGCGTCAGCCACCTCCGCGACGCGCCGCGCCACGCGAAGCTCGACGACGAGCGCCTCAACAAGCGGATGCGGCACATCCTCACCGAGAACGAGCGGGTCCTCAAGACCGCCGCGCTCCTCAAAGAGGGCCGGGTCGCCGAGATCGGCGACCTGCTCACTGCATCGCACACCTCCCTTCGCTACGACTACGAGGTCTCTTCGGTGGAGCTCGACTCCGCCGTGGACGCCGCCCTCGGCGCCGGCGCCCTCGGCGCTCGCATGACCGGCGGTGGATTCGGGGGCAGCGCCATCGCCCTGGTGGAGGCCGCCTCGGCGCAGAAGATCGAAGCGGCCGTGACCGACGCGGCAGCCCAGGCCGACCTGCCGACTCCGCGGATCTTCACGGCCCGCGCGGCCGCCGGAGCGCACCGCGTCCGGTAAGAGGACGGGACAGCGGCCCGGACTGTGACGGTCCGGGCCGTTTTCCTCGACCGCGGACGGTGTGACAGCGGTTGCGGGACCGGCGGCGCAGCAGCGTGACCGGTCCCGCACTCTGGAATACTCCCCGGCATGGAAATCGTGCACCTCGTGCTGCGCTACCTCCACCTGCTCGGCTTCGCCGCGGTCTTCGGCGGCTGGCTCGTGTCGTGGCTGTCGCGCAAGTTCAACTTCAACACCGCGATGCTCTACGGCATCGCCGTCCAGCTCGCGACCGGGATCGTCCTCTACGGGCTGGTCAGCGCCGAAGGGGACGCCAACCACGCGAAGCTCGGGATCAAGTTCCTGCTCGCCCTGCTGCTCGCGGTCATGATCGCGATCCCCGTGTGGAAGAAGCGCGAGAAGGTCGCCGCCGGGCACTTCTGGGCCACCGGCGGGCTCATCGCCGTCACCGCCGGCGTGGCCGTCTTCTGGACGTAGACCCCCGCGTCCGTATTCACCCTTCTGTAACAACAAGGGCCGCCGGGAACCGCAATAGCCCCGTAGTAGCGGCGAAACACCAGTTCACTCCTGGTCTCAGTCATAGGATGTTTCGGTAACGAAATCATCAAGGAGCGTGTCAGAGGCCATCAAGTGCGGCCATGATTAGGCGGGTATCGACTTACCCCCTTGGATTGTCAAAGGAGACCGTAATGGCTGTCAAGCCGTTCAAGCTGGCCGTGGCGGGCCTTTCCGCCGTCGGCCTCGCCGCCCTCGCCGCTTGCGGCGACGCGCCCACCGATTCGAGCGGCGACGGCAACGCCGAAGCGACGTTCAGCGCCTGCATGGTGACCGACTCGGGCGGCATCGACGACAAGTCCTTCAACGAGTCCGCGTGGGCCGGCATGGAAGCCGCCGCCGACGAGAACTCCGACATCGCGGTCACCTACAAGGAGTCGGCCTCCGAGGCCGACTACGACCCGAACCTCCAGGCGTCGGTCGACGACAGCTGCGACTTCATCGTCGGCGTCGGCGGCCTCATGGCCGGCAACGTCACCACCGCCGCCCTGGCCAACACCGAGGTCGGCTTCGCGATCGTCGACGGCTCCCCGATCGACGCGAACTTCGCGCCGGTCGAGACCGAGAACGTCTACTCGATCCAGTTCGACACCGCCCAGTCCGCGTTCCTGGCCGGCTACGTCGCCGCCTCGCAGACGCAGACGGGCATCGTCGCCACCTGGGGCGGCATGCAGATCAACCCGGTGACCATCTTCATGGACGGCTTCTCCGAGGGCATCGCGAAGTACAACGAGGACAAGGGCGCCGACGTCCAGCTCCTCGGCTGGGACGCCGCCGCGCAGACCGGCACCTTCCTCGGCAACTTCGAGGACGCCGCCGCCGGCCGCAGCACCTCCGACACCTTCATCACGCAGGGCGCGGACATCCTCTTCCCGGTCGCCGGCCCCGCCGGCATCGGCGCGCTGACCGCCGCCGCCGAGAACGACGCCGTCAACGCGATCTGGGTCGACACCGACGGCTTCGAGTCCACCGAGTACGGCTCCGAGCTCATCACCTCGGCCGAGAAGGCCCTCGACGTCGCCGTCCGCGACGCCGTCCTGGCCGCCTACAAGGGCGAGGCCGGCAACGGCACCTACGTCGGCACCCTCGCCAACGAGGGCGTCTCGATCGCGCCGTTCCACGACTTCGACTCCGTGATCTCGGACGAGACCAAGGCCGAGGTCGAGGCCCTGAAGGCCGCGATCATCGACGGCTCGCTCGTCGTCGAGTCGCCGGCCAGCCCGGCCGCTCCGTAACCGGTCCGCGCGCGAGAAATCTACAGAGGAACGTGCATTGCGACTCGAACTGAAGGGCCTGACGAAGAAGTTCGGCTCGTTCACCGCCGACGACGACATCGACCTGGTGGTCGAGCCCGGCCAGATCCACGCGATTCTCGGTGAGAACGGCGCGGGCAAGTCGACGCTCATGAACATGCTCTACGGGATCCTGACGCCCACCAGCGGCGAGATCCTCATCGACGGGGAGCCGGTCTCCTTCGCGGGCCCGCGCGACGCGATCGCCGCGGGCATCGGGATGGTGCACCAGCACTTCAAACTCGTCGGGCCCTTCAGTGTCGCTGACAACGTTCAACTGGGCCGGGAGCACACCCGAGGACTGGGAGTGCTCTCGGCCAAGGCCGCGCGCAAGGCCGTCGTGGACGTCTCCGAGCAGTACGGGCTCGCCCTCGACCCCGACGCGGTCTGCGAGGACCTCCCCGTCGGCGTCCAGCAGCGCGTCGAGATCGTCAAGGCGCTCTCGGGGCCCAAGACCGAACTGCTCATCCTCGACGAGCCCACGGCGGTCCTCACGCCCGCCGAGATCACCGAGCTGCTCCAGATCATGCGCAACCTCGCCGAGGCGGGGACGTCGATCCTGTTCATCTCCCACAAGCTCAAAGAGGTCCAGGCCGTCGCCGACACCGTCACGGTGATCCGCCGCGGCAAGGTCGTCGCCGAGCTGGAGCCGACCGCCTCCGAGGCCGAGATGGCCTCCGCGATGGTCGGCCGCGCCGTCTCGCTCCAGGTCGACAAGACCCCCGCCGAGACCGGCGAGGCCCGCCTGGAGGTCAAGGACCTCACCGTCGTCTCCGCCGCGGGCGTCAAGGTCCTCGACGGACTCGACCTCACCGTCCACTCAGGAGAGATCGTCGGCCTCGCCGGCGTCGAGGGCAACGGCCAGACCGAGCTCGCCCGCTCGATCCTCGGCCTCGTCAAGCCCGACTCCGGCTACATCGCCGTCGACGGGCAGGACGTCCACGGCCGCTCCCCGGCCAGGCGCATCGCCGACGGCCTCGGCTA
This sequence comes from Glycomyces dulcitolivorans, assembly GCF_003265355.1. GTDB lineage: Bacteria > Actinomycetota > Actinomycetes > Mycobacteriales > Micromonosporaceae > Glycomyces > Glycomyces dulcitolivorans. Next base: position 13,009 of record NZ_QFRW01000315.1, read on the forward strand.
CATCCCCGAGGACCGCGGCCGCGACGGCCTCGTCTCGGAGTTCTCCGTCGCCGAGAACCTCGTCCTCAACCAGTACAAGGACGAGCCGTTCTCCAAGCGGGGCGTCGTCAACTCCGGCGCCGTCCGCAAGCGGGCCTCCGACTCGATCGCCGAGTTCGACATCCGCACCCAGTCGCCCGACGAGCCCGTCTCGTCCCTGTCCGGCGGCAACCAGCAGAAGGTCATCATCGCCCGCGAGTTCTCCCGGCCCCGCCGGTTCCTCGTCGCGGCGCAGCCGACCCGCGGCGTCGACGTCGGCGCCACCGAGTTCATCCACTCCCGCCTGGTCGCCGAGCGCGACACCGGCACCGGGGTCCTCCTCATCTCCTCCGAACTGGACGAGATCTACGCCCTGGCCGACCGCATCGCCGTGATCTACAACGGCCGCATCGTCGGCGAGGTCGACCCGGGCACCCCCCGCGGCGTCATCGGCCGCCTCATGGTCGGCGCCTCCGCCGAAGACACCCCAAGCCCCACAACCGATTCCGACGAACCCGCCGACGACGAGGAAGCCAATGGAGGTGACCGATGAGCGACAGCACCGCGACGACTGAAGCCCCGGCAGAGCAGCCGAGCACGGACCAAGAGTCCAAGCCGAACTTCGCCAGGCTCTTCGGCCGCTACCTGACCGAGGCGAACTCGGTCATGGTCACCATCTACTCGCTGCTGCTGGCGTTCCTCATCGGCGGCGTCCTCCTCATCGTCTCCGACGAGTACGTGCGCTCCACCTGGTCGTACTTCTTCTCCCGCCCCCAGGACGCCCTCCTCGGCTCCTGGTACCTCATCCGCGACTCCTACCTGTCGCTGTTCGAGGGCGCGATCCTCAACCTGAACACCCTCGACCGGTTCGCCGCGGGCGACGCCGGCGTCGGCGACCTCCTCCGCCCGCTCTCGGAGACCCTCACCTACGCGACCCCGCTGATCTTCACCGGCCTCGCCGTCGGCATCGCCTTCAAGGCCGGGCTGTTCAACATCGGCGCCCAGGGCCAGATGATCTTCGGCATCCTCGGCGCGCTCATCGTCGGCTTCGCCCTCGACCTGCCGATCTGGATCCACCTGCCGCTCGCCGTCCTCGCGGGCGCGGCCGCGGGCGGCCTCTTCGGCGCCGTCCCCGGCCTCCTCAAGGCCACGACCGGCGCGCACGAGGTCATCTCCTCGATCATGCTGAACAACATCGCCGCGCTGTTCCTGGTGTGGGCCATCGGGACCGACTTCCTCCACTCGGAGCTGAGCACCCAGCTGGTCACCAAGGGCGTGGACGAGTCGGCGACCCTGCCGACGCTCCTGTCCTCGCTCAACGAGACCCTCCGCGTCAACGCAGGCCTGCTCATCGGCATCGCCGCCGCCGTCTTCACCTGGTGGCTGCTCTCGAAGTCCACCTTCGGGTTCCGCATCCGGTCGGTCGGCTTCAACGAGAACGCCTCCCAGACCGCGGGCATGCACATCGGCCGCACCTACACGACCACCATGGCCGTCTCGGGCGCCATCGCCGGCCTCGCGGGCGCGGCCCTGTCGCTGGGCGTCTTCTCCACCGGCGTCACGACCTCGACCCCGCTCCAGTACGGCTTCGACGGCATCACCGTCGCGCTCCTCGGCCGGGCCAACCCCGGCGGCATCGTCGCCGCGGCGCTCCTGTTCGGCGCGCTCAAGGCCGGCGCCCTCTCGGCGCAGCCCGACGTCCCGGTCGACATCTCGACCCTGCTCCAGGCGATCATCGTGCTCTTCATCGCCGCCCCCGCACTGGTCAAGGCGATCCTGCACCTGCGCACACCGCGCGGCGGCCTGGTCACCCTCGAAGCGAAAGGCTGGTGAGCCCCATGGCAGTGGACACGCAGACCCTTCCCGCCATGGTCGACGAGCGCGCCCCGGTGCGCCGCGTCAAGGGCGGCGTCACGTACGCGGTGCTCGGCCTGTTCCTCCTCGCCATCGCCGTCGCGGTGCTCGGCGGGGACCGGACCACCACGATCGCGTTCGACCGGACCCTCACCGACCTCCACTGGGCCGTCCCGACCCGCCCCGTCGTCCTCGCCCTCGGCGCGATCACCGCCGCCGCGGGCGCGTGGATGCTCCTGGGCCTGCCCCAGCGGTGGACGAAGTTCGCCTCGGCGGCCGCGGTCACCGCGTTCGTCGTGGGCCTGCTGTTCTGGTCCTACTCCGAGCCCGGCACGGTCTTCCGCGCCGAGTCGATCCTCGCCGGGGCCCTGTTCCTGTCGATGCCGTACATCTTCGGCGCGCTCTCGGGCGTCGTCTGCGAGCGCTCCGGCGTCATCAACATCGGCATCGAGGGCCAGTTCCTCATGGGCGCCTTCACCGGCGTCCTGGTCGCCAACATCACCGGGAACGTCTACGCCGGCATGGCCGGGGCGATGCTCGCCGGGCTCCTGTCGACCATGCTGCTGGCGCTGCTCGCCACCAAGTACCAGGTCAACCAGGTCGTCGTCGGCGTCATCCTCAACCTGCTCGCCCTGGGCTTCACCAGCTTCATGTACGACCAGCTGAAGAAGACCGAGGGCTTCAACAACGCGTTCTCGATCCCGACGATCTCCTGGGGCCCGCTCGCGGACATCCCGATCCTCGGCCCGGTCCTGTTCCAGCAGAAGCTGTTCGTGTACGTCGGCCTCGTCATGGTCTTCGTGGTGTGGTTCCTGCTGTACCGGACCCGCTGGGGCCTGCGCACCCGCGCGGTCGGCGAGCACCCGGCCGCCGCGGACTCCATGGGCGTCAACGTGAACCGCCTCCGCTACTGGAACGTGACCCTCGCGGGCCTCATCTCCGGTTTCGGCGGCGCCTGGTTCACCATCGCGAACTCCCTGGCCTTCAACAAGGACATGACCGCCGGGCTCGGCTTCGTCGCGCTCGCGGTCATGATCGTGGGCCGCTGGAACCCGCTCGGCGTGCTCGCCGGGGCGCTCATCTTCGGCTTCACGACGCAGATCGCCCGCGACCTGGACGCGTCCGGTTCGGCGCTCATCCCCGGCGACTTCCTCAAGATGCTCCCGTACGCGGTCACGCTCGTGGTCGTGGCGGGCCTCATCGGCAAGGCCAGGGCCCCCAAGGCCGACGGCGTTCCGTACAACCCGGGGGACAAGTAGCGCATGGACATCGACTGGGAGGCCTTGCGGGACAAGGCGCGCGAGGCCATGGGCCACGCATACGTCCCCTACTCGAAGTACCCCGTCGGGGTCGCCGGGCTCGTCGACGACGGCCGGATCGTGTCCGGCTGCAACGTCGAGAACGCCTCGTACGGCCTGACCCTGTGCGCCGAGTGCGGCATGGTCTCGCAGCTCGCGGCCACCGGCGGCGGCCGCCTGGTCGCCATCGCCTGCGTCGACGGCGCGGGGGAGCCCCTCACCCCCTGCGGCCGCTGCCGCCAGCTCCTGTTCGAGCACGGCGGACCGGACTGCCTCGTGGACGAGCGGCCGGAGCCGACGACCGTGGGGGCCCTGCTCCCCGGCGCGTTCGGCCCCGACCACTTGTCCGCCAACTGAATCAGCCCCCTCGGCATCGGGACCGCCATTCACGGCGCTCCAGGTGCCGTTCGGGTTTCCACCTACCAGTGAGGGAAAGCCAATGATCACCGCTGTGGACGTCATCCGCGCCAAACGGGACGGCGGCGAGCTCTCGACCGCGCAGATCGACTGGGTCATCGACGCCTACACGAAGGGCGACGTCGCGGACGAGCAGATGTCGGCCCTCGCGATGGCGATCTTCCTGAACGGCGCGCAGCCCCGAGAGATCGCCGACTGGACCGCCGCGATGATCCGCTCGGGCATCACGCTCGACCTTGCGGCCGTGGGCAAGCAGTGCGTCGACAAGCACTCCACGGGCGGCGTCGGCGACAAGATCACCCTTCCGCTCGCCCCGCTCGTCGCGGTCTTCGACGTTGCGGTCCCGCAGCTCTCGGGCCGCGGGCTCGGCCACACCGGCGGCACCCTCGACAAGCTGGAATCCATCCCCGGCTTCCAGGTCGACATGTCCGAGGCCCGGGTCATCGAGCAGCTCAAGGAGATCGGCGCGGTCATCTGCGCGGCCACCGGCGACCTCGCCCCGGCCGACAAGAAGCTGTACGCCCTCCGCGACATCACCTCCACTGTGGAGTCGATCCCGCTGATCGCGTCCTCGATCATGTGCAAGAAGATCGCCGAGGGCGCCGACGCGATCGTCCTCGACGTCAAGGTCGGCTCCGGCGCCTTCATGAAGGACTTCGGGCGCGCCCGGGAACTCGCCGAGACCATGGTCCGCCTCGGCACCGACCACGGCGTCGACACCCGCGCGCTGCTCACCGACATGTCGATCCCCCTGGGCCGCACCGCCGGCAACGGCCTCGAAGTCCGCGAGTCGGTCGAGGTCCTCGCGGGCGGCGGCCCCGCCGACGTCGTCGAGCTGACCGTGGCCCTCGCCAAGGAGATGCTCGCCGCCGCGGGCCAACCCGACGCCGACCCTGCCGCCGCGCTCAAGGACGGCCGCGCGATGGACAAGTGGCGCAAGATGATCGTGGCTCAGGGCGGCCAGGTCGACGCCCCGCTCCCGATCGCCCGCGAGACCGAGGAGATCACCGCCTCCGCCGACGGCTTCATCAGCGAGATGGACGCCTACGCGGTCGGCGTCGCCGCCTGGCGCCTCGGCGCGGGCCGCGAGCGCCAGGGCCAGCCCGTCCAGTTCGGCGCGGGCATCGAGATCCTCAAGACCGTCGGCGAATCGGTCAAGGCCGGCGAGCCGGTCTTCCGCCTCCACACCGACACCCCGGACCGCTTCGCCGCCGCGAAGGAGTCCCTCGCCGGCCAGTGGACCGTGGGCGCCGAGCCCGCCGAGCGCGGCCCGATCCTCCTGGACCGCGTCACCGCCTAAGCGCCGCAACGCAAAGGGCGGCCCCGCCGATGCGGGGCCGCCCTGTCTTCGCGGCCCACGAAGTCGCGCCGGTTCCCGTATATTCCACGGTGGACCCCTTGAACTCCGATACCCCCAGTTGACAGGAGCCCCATGCAAACCCGATCCCGCACCTCCAGGCGCCTCGCGGCCGCCGCCTCCGGCCTGATCGCCGCCGGCGTCTTCGCCGCCCCGGCCTCGGCCCAGGACGAGGCGCCCCGCAACGACTACACCGGCGACGGCATCCCCGACCTCGTCGCGGTCGGCAACCTCGACGGCTCGCTCCAGCTCCACCCCGGCAACGCCGACGGGACCTACGGCGCCCCGACCGTCCTCTTCGCCTCCGGGTGGGGCGGCACCGACGTCGTCATGGCCGGTGACCTCACCTCCGACGGGCTCCCCGACCTCCTCGCCCGCGACCCCAGGACCGGCGACCTCTACACCTACCCCGGCGACGGCGCGGGCGGCCTCGGCGCCCGCGTCCTCTCCGGGACCGGCTGGGGTCCCGTCGACGTCTTCGCTTCGAACCTCGACTACACCGGCGACGGCGCCAACGACATCCTCGCGACCCGAGGGAACGACAGCCGCCTCTTCATCTACTCCGGCAACGGGGACGGCACCTTCGACGCCCCCGTGACAGAGGCCGGCGACTACAACCGGGCCGACCTCATCGTCGGCGCCGGCGACCTCGACCAGGACGGCCACGACGACTTCGTCGTCCGCGTCGACGACCAGGAGGTGGGCTTCCAGGTCTACCGGTTCCACTTCAGCGGCAAGGACGAGCCCGTCTGGTCGAACACCCCCCTCGGCCTGGACGACGGCATCGAGTACCCGTACGTCAGCCAGCTCACCTTCCTCGGGGACCTCACCGAGGACATCGAAGGCGACGTCCAGACCGAGTTCGTCGCGGTCGACGGACAGACCGGCGAGCTCTTCCGCATCTCGATCAGCCAGTACGGGCCCTACTTCACCGACCACACCCTCGTCGGCACCGGCTGGAACGGCAGGCGCCTCGCCGAGTCCGACACGGACCGCGTCCACGACTACGACATGGACGGCACCTCGGACCTCTACGCCCGCGCCTCCACCGGCGTGGTGTACCACTATCCGGGCACCGCGGCGGGCGCCATCGGGTCGCGGGTCGCCCGGGGCTCCTTCGACGTCGCGGTCGACCTCGTCGAGACCGCCGGCGACTTCGACGGCAACCACCTGCCCGACCACCTGGTGCGGACCACCGGCGGCGACCTGTACGTCGCCCCCGGCTGGGGCACCTCCGGCGCGACGGTCATGCTGACCACCCGCATCGGCGGCGGCTGGAACGCCATGTCCGCGATCGTCTCCGGCGCCGACTACAACGGCGACGGCCTCAACGACATCCTCGCCCGCGAGTCCTCGACCGGGTACCTGTGGCTCTACCCGGGCACCGGCGAGGGCACCCATGGGGCCCGGACCCGCATCGGCACCGGCTGGAACTCCGTCTCGCTGATCACCGCGGTCGGGGACCTCGACCACGACGGCGCCGCGGACGTCCTGGCCCGCAAGGCCTCGGACAACTGCCTGTACTTCTACGGCGGCAACCTCGCCGGCGGCCTGAAGAACGGCGTCCAGATCGGCTGCGGCTGGAACGTGATGAACACGATCGCGAGCGTCGGCGACTTCAACGCCGACGGCCACACCGACTGGATCGCCCGCCACACCAACGGCAACCTATACCTGTACAAGGGCAACGGCGCGGGCTCGTACACCGCCTCCACGGTGATCGGCACCGGCTGGAGCGGCTTCGAGATCGCCTAGCCATCGCTTCGAGGGCGGCCCCGCACCCGCGGGGCCGCCCTCGGCACATCCGGGATGCAACCGGTTTCGTAAACAAGGCGTGTAGTCCTAGTCGGACCCCACGACACCCCCTGACCCACCCAACTGAACAGGAACCCCATGTACTCCGAACTGCCCAGACCGGGGCGAACCGCCGCGCGTTTCGCCGCAGCGGCCGTGGCCGCCCCGATCGCCGCCGTCGCATTCGCGGCCCCGGCGGCCGCGGCAGAGGTCCCCGGCCTCGACGAGATCTACCCCGACTGGTACGTACCGGCTGACGTCGTCTCGGGCGATGACAGCGACGGCACCTTCAACCTCGACATGATTCCCTCGGCGGGCCACGAGTGGGACTTCCACACCGTCGCCTTCGGCCTCGTCTTCGACGACCCCGAAGGACTGATCGAGATCCTTCCCGGAGACGGCTGCGAAGTCGACGCCGCAGGATCGGCGCTGTCCTGCGAGGAAAGCGCCAGGGGTTACTACTTCCTCGACTTCGACCTCGCATCGACCGCCGACCTCACCGCAGCCGAGCCGGTCGAATACGCGCTCGCGATCGCCATCGACGGCATCGAGATCGGATCCGAGTCGGGCACCGTCGATGTCATCCCGGCAGGAAGCGAGTACCACCCTCACGATCCCTACCTCCACGGCGACGCGGCGCTCTCCGGCGTCGAGCCCGGCAGCACCGTCGAGGTGCGACCGACGTTCAGGCAGGAGCGCGACCTCTACTCGGGCGCCGCGGCGATCCTCGCCTCGTTCAGCGACTCGTACAGCCACATCGGCATCAGCCAGGAAGGCGCCGACGCGGTCGCCGAATACGACAACTGCACCCCCTCCGCAGACGGGATCCGCGGCGGCGTCGACTGCATCATCACCGACCTCACGAACCGGCCCGGCACCGCGCTGACATTCACCGGTCCGGTCTCGTACGCGGTCGGCGCAGACGCACTCGGTCCCTTCGCAGTCTGCTCGTGCACTTTCAGCGTGCAGACCATCGACGCGGACACCCTCACCGAAGAGTTCGGCGACCTGATCTGGGACCCGGCTTCCGAGAACCTCCTCGGCATCGAACCCGCCGACGCCTGGACTGAACCGGCCGACCCCGAGACCGCCGAGCATTTCGGGACCATCTCCATCACCACCACCGCGAACCCGGTTGACCTCACGGTCACCGGCGGCAGCCTCTCGGGCACGGCCGGCACGGAGGCGACGACCACAGTCCAGGTCACCAACAACGGCCCCGCCACGATTTACAACCGCGAAGACGACCACGGCTCCGCCTCGATCAGAGTGCAGCTCCCCGCCGGCACCCAGCTCGCGAGGATCAACAGCAGCGGCACCGGGGACTGGTTCTGCCTCGGCAAGGCGTCCTTGGCGCTCGAGTACAGCCGCACCACCACGACGCTCGACCGCTACGACCTCTACTGCTTCCTCATGACGCCGCTCACCGCCGGGCAGACGGTCGACTTCACCTTCACTGCGAAACTCACCGGGTCCGGCGAGCACAGCGGGCTGATCGAGATCGCCGCACTCACTACCGACGTCAACGGCGCGAACCTCGACTCGAACCTGGCGAACGACGTCGCGTCCCTCAGCAGCAGCGCCGAGGGAATCGCCGTGCCCCGCAACGACTTCAACGAGGACGGCGTGCAGGACCTCTTTGCGGTCCGCGAGTCCGACGGCGCGCTGCTCCTCTACCGGGGCACCGAGAACGCGACCCTCATCGGAGGCGACGTCGTCGCAACCGGTTGGGGCCACATGGACGTGGTCATGCCAGGCGACGTGACCGGCGACGGCAACTCCGACCTCCTCGCCCGCGACACCAGGACCGGCACGCTCTACACCTACCCCGGCGACGGCACCGGCGGCCTCGGCTCCCGCATTACCTCCGGCACCGGCTGGGGCTCCGTCGAAGTCTTCACCGCCGCCGACACCGACGGCAACGGCACCGTCGACATCGTCGCCGCCCGCAGACACGACGAGCGCCTCTACAGGTACGCCGGCGACGGGACCGGCACCTTCACCCTCGCCTCGAGCACCGTCGGCAGCGGCCAGTGGATCAACGCCATGACGAACCTCGGCGACATCGACGGCAACGGCACCGACGACCTCGTGTACCAATACGGACCCTCGCAGGAGTACCGGGTGTTCGGCCACACGCTGCAAGCGCCCAGGCTCGATCCCTGGCTCGGCAGCAGCGACCAGGACCGCAGATACTCCCAGATCGCCGCCATCGGCGACATGGACGAGAACGGTACCGTCGAGGTCGCGCTGGTCGATGCCCGCACTGGCGCCCTGCACCGCCAGTCCTTCACGGCCGCAGGCGCAGTCACCGCACTCGCGACGTTCAGCTCCTCCGGGTGGGGCGGCATGAGCCTCCCCGAGGTGGACGCCGACCGCACGTACGACTACGACCAGAACGGCACCACCGACCTCCTCGCTCGTGACAAGACCACCGGGACCACGTACCTCTATCTGGGTTCGTTGGCGGGCGGTGGGTTGTCGTACCGCCTCGAGTTGGACAAGTACCTGAGCCAGATGGATCTGATCGAGGCCGCGGGTGACTTCACCGGCGACAACCTCCCCGATGTCATCGCCCGCACCTCCGGCGGCGTCCTGTACGTCTACCCCGGTGACGGTTATGGCAATTACCGCAACACCGCGCGTGTCCGCATCGGCGGCGGATGGGGTGCGATGGGCGCCATCGTCTCCGGCCAGGACTACAACAACGACGGCAAGGTGGACATCCTCGCCCGCGAGTCCGCGACCGGGAACCTGTGGCTGTACCCGGGCACCGGGACCGGCTCGCACGGCACGCGCGTCCTGATCGGGACCGGCTGGAACTCGATGTCGCTGATCACCGCGGTCGGGGACCTGGACCACGACGGCGCGGCGGATGTCATCGCCCGCAAGAACTCGGACAACTGCCTGTATTTCTACGCCGGCAAGCCGGCCGGCGGGGTGAAGAACGGCGTGAAGATCGGCTGCGGCTGGGACGTGATGAACGCGGTCGTCAGCGTCGGCGACTTCAACGGCGACGGCCACGTCGACTGGATCGCCAGGCACACCAACGGGAACCTGTACCTGTACAAGGGCAACGGCGCGGGGACGTACACGTCCTCGTCCGTCGCCGGCACCGGCTGGGGCGGCATGGACCTCCTCGCCTGACCGTTCCCGCGACGCGTTGAAGGCGGCCTCGCACCCGCGGGGCCGCCTTCGGCACGTCCGGGATGCAACCGGTTTCGGAAACAACGCGTGTAGTCCAAGTCGGACCCCACGACACCCCCACATGAACCCCCCTTTCAATTGAACAAGGAGCTCCATGAACCCCGATTCCCCCGGGCGCCTCGGCAGGCGCCTGATCGCGGGTGCCGCCGTCGGCCTCGTCGCCGCGGCCGCGTTCGCGGCCCCCGTCGCGGCCCAGGAGACGGCCTACGAGCCGTTCCTCCACGGCGACGTCAAGATCGCGGAGGCCGCCCCCGGCGCCACCGCGAACGTCACCCCGGTCTTCCTCCACCAGCAGGACCTCACCACCTCGACCGTGCTCGTCCACTTCGACGACGCGACCGCGACCCGCGGCACGACCCTCATCGCCGAGGCGACCGAGGAGTACGACAACTGCGGCGACGCCGCCGACGGCGGCATCGACTGCGTCTTCACCGACTTCACCGGTGAGCTCGGCTCGGCCTTCACGCTGTCGGGCCCGATCGGCTACGCCGTCGCCGCCGACGCGCCCGGGCCGATCGAGGTCTGCGGCTGCACCTACACCGTGACGCCGGTCGAACTCTCCACCATCGAGGAGGACTACGGCGACCTCGTCCCGGTCCCCGACTCCCCGAACCCGCTGGCCATCGTGCCCGCCGAGACCCCCTGGGACGGCACGGGCGCGACCGCCGACGCCGGCGACATTGCGCTGACCACGACCGAGAACCAGCTCGACCTGTACGTCGGCTCCTCCGTCGAAGAGCTCACCGGCGGGATCGGATCCACCCCCGACCTGCGGCTCTGGCTCGGCAACGACAGCACGACCGCCGCCGGGTACGACCTCGCCGCCGACGAGCCCGGCTCGTACGTGCTCCGCGGCCAGATGCCCGACGGCATCGACCTCACCGAGCTGAACGCCGACGGCAACGCCGCGTGGACCTGCCTCGACGAGAGCGAGCTCGCGGCCGAGTACGAGCGCACCGAGAGCACGCAGCTCGAACGCTTCGACTTCGTCTGCTACCTCCAGAGCATCGCCGCGAACACCGAGACCGGCCTCCTGCTGGAAACCTGGATCACCGAAGGCCAGGGCAACGCCGGCCGCTTCGAGGTCGCCGCCGCCTACGACGGCGCCGAGGCGCTCGAATCCGATGCGGGCGACGAGTTCCTCTTCGTCCTGAACGGACTGCCGTTCGTGCCGCTGGCGCGCAACGACTTCAACAACGACGGCCTCGACGACTTCGTGGCGGTCCGCGAGTCCGACGGCGCGCTGCGGTTCTACCCCGGCAAGGGGAACGGGACGTTCGGCGCGGCCACCACGATGGCGACCGGGTTCGGCGGCTTCGACGTCGTCATGGCCGGCGAGCTCAACAGCGACGGCTACGCCGACCTGCTGGTGCGCGACAACAAGACCGGGATCCTCTACACCTACCCGGGCAACGGGAGCGGCGGCCTCAAGGAGCGCATCCGCTCCGGCACCGGCTGGAACGTCATGAGCGTCTTCACGACCCTGGACTTCGACGGCGACGGGATGATGGACATCCTCGCCGCCCGGGAGTCCACCGGCGTCCTGTCCTACTACTCCGGCAAGGGCAACGGCACGTTCGGCAACGGCGTCCAGTGGACCACCGGGTACAACAACGTCGACGCGCTGATCTCGACCGGCGACATCGACCACGACGGCGGCGAGGACTTCATGATCCGCACCGCCTGGGACCAGGAGTACATGGTCTTCACCACCTCCGGTGCAGAGGCCGTCATCCTCGACCCCTACCTGAGCGGCCCCACCACGTCCCAGTTCCGCCAGGTCGTCGGCGCGGGCGACCTCGACCGCGACGGCCTGCTCGACCTCCTCTCGGTGGGCACCCGCTCCAGCGGCCTCTACCGCCAGGAGTTCCGCCTCGACGGGGCGATCGCCGAGTACCAGACCGTGTCCGGCTCCGGCTGGCTCGGCATGAGCCTCCCGATGGCGACGCTCGACCGTTCCCGCGACCTCGACATGGACGGGGCCACCGACGTGCTCGCGCGCCGCTCCTCGAACAAGGTCACGAGCATCTACTTCGGGAACGGCACCGGCGGCTGGGGCCCCAACTACGAGTGGGACTCCAACTTCTCGGGCATGAACCTGATCGAGACCTCCGGCGACTTCACCGGTGACAACCTCCCCGACGTCCTCACCCGCACCACCGGCGGCGTCCTGTACGTCTACCCGGGCGACGGCTTCGGCTACTACGACAACGACGGCCGCATCCGCATCGGCGGCGGCTGGAACGCCATGTCGGCCATCGTCTCCGGCTCGGACTACAACGGCGACAACAAGAACGACATCATCGCCCGCGAGTCCGCCACCGGCAACCTGTGGCTCTACCCGGGCAACAACGCCGGCTCCCACGGCACCCGCGTCCTCATCGGCACCGGCTGGAACGGCATGTCGCTCATCACCGCGGTCGGCGACCTCGACCACGACGGCGCCGCCGACGTGATCGCCCGCAAGAACTCCGACAACTGCATGTACTTCTACGCCGGCAAGCCCGCCGGCGGCGTGAAGAACGGCGTCAAGATCGGCTGCGGCTGGAACGTCATGAACACCGTCGCCGCGGTCGGCGACTTCAACGGCGACGGCCACTTCGACTGGGTCGCAAGGCACACCAACGGCAGTCTCTACCTCTACAAGGGCAACGGCGCCGGCACCTACTCCGGCTCGGTCGTCATCGGCTCCGGCTGGGGCGGCATGGACATCATCGCCTAGACAACTGCACACATAGGACGGGTGGCGACCTCTGGTCGCCGCCCGTTCCGTGTCAGCAGCCCGCCCGCTCCACGAGCCACTTCGACATGGCCCGCACGCCGTGCCCGATCGCGGCCTCGTCCGGGGCGAAGGTCGGGAAGTGCGGATAGCCGGTCGTCACATCGGCACCCGGGGAGCGGACCCCGAGATAGGTGTAGGTGCCGGGGATCTCGTCGAGGAACAGCGCGAAGTCCTCCCCGCTGAACGGGACCGCGGCCCGCACGACCTCCGTCTCGACGCCGCCCCGCCGCAGGAACCGCTTGAGCTCGTTCGCTTCCGGTGCTGGGCACACCATCGCGGGGAACGGGTCGTTCGGGAACACCGCGGTCGCGCCGTACGACTGCGCGAGCCGGTCGATGTCGGCCCGCACCTCGGTGTACCGCTCCTCGGGCCAGCACCGCGAGGAGAACCGCACTTCGCCGCCGTCCGCGAAGGCGCGCGTGAAGACGAACGACGCGAGCGGACCGTCCTCGGTCTGGAGGTCCACCAGCAGCTGCTCCAGGTCGGCGGGGCTCTGCGGCTGCGCGACCGTTCCGAGGGCGCCGATCTCGGCCGCGAGCTGCGCGGCGCGCTCAGCCGCGTCGTCCCCGGTGAGGCTCACGGACCCGCGGTCCTGCCCCGGCAGGCCCGAACCCGGGTTGACCCCGAAGACGCCCACCGGGAGAAGGCCGCAGTGCAGGGCGTGGATCTCCTCGGGATCGGTCTGCGCCAGCACCCCGTCCTCGATCATCGCCCTGGCCCCGGCCAGGGACTCCTCGGCGGGCTGGAACACGAACACGACCGTGCCGTGCAGTTTGCGCCGCAACCGGGCGAGCACTTGCGCGATGCCCACGCCGACCGTGGTGTGGATGTCGTGCCCGCACAGGTGCTTCGGCGCGGTCCCGCCCCCGATCTGATCCACCGGCGGCACCGCGTCCATGTCGGCCCGATACGCGACCGTCCGACCCCGATGCCGCCCGCGCAGCACCCCGACGACGCCGTACCCGCCGACCCCGGTGGTCACTTCGAGCCCGGCGGCCCTGAGCGCTTCAGCGACCTTCGCCGAGGTCCTCGCTTCTTGGCCCGGCCCTTCAGGGTTCGCGTTCAGGTCGCGCCGAAACGCGATCAGGTCCGCTTCGATCGCCTGCACTTCGGCATCGATCGAATTGCTGGATGATGCTTGCGCTGCGGTCGGAATGCTCACGGACGCAACAATAGCGGTGCTCCCCAGCAGCACCCGGCGGCTGAGGTTCTTGGAACGGGGTGTCATGGTCTCCTCCGAATCGGAAGTCGGTACCCCGATTCTCGAATCCACAGTGCTCCGGCGCAGTCATGCAGACCCCCGGAACTTCACGCCGGTGGGCCCTACTCCCTATTGAGGGCTTCGGCGACCGTCAGCAGCGCATCTACCTTGAGCGCGCTGGGAGGCAGCGAGTCCGCGATGGCCTCCGCCTGGACGGGGGACGTGTCGCTCAACGAGACCGCGAGCCGGGCCAGGGTCCGGTTTCGGAGGTCGTCGTCAGCGATGGTCCGCGCCATGCGCTCGGCGGTGCGGGAATCGATGTCGGCCATGGCCCGGACCGCCTCGGCGATGGTGCTGCCGAGCTGTTCCCAGTCTTCGGAGATGCCCCTAGCGGCCTCCTCCGACCTGCGCGGAGCCATTGGCGCCCAGGCGACCGCCAGTTCACCGAGCAGGACGTGCCGGTCCTCGCTGTCGGTGCGGCCGCGCGCCCAGTGGTCGGCGGTCGCGAGGAGCGTCGACGCCCTGCTCAGGTCGAACTCCGCAGCGGCCTTGGCGACCGACACGATTGCGGCGCCCTTCCCGAAGAAGCTGTCGTCGACCCGGGACACCTCCAGCACGGCCCGATCGAGCAGGCTCGCGGCCTCGACCGGATCGGTCTTGTGCATGTGCTTCGCCACCACGGCGATCGCGGTCGATTTCGCCAACAGGCTTGAGGTGTCCAGTCGGAAGTCACCGCAGTATATTGCGGCGTCCGCCGCGTTCTTCGGCGCGACCGACTCGACGAGGGCGAGCAGGACCTTCGCCTGAAGGTCGGGCACCGCCATCGACAGCGCGATCTGGTGGACCCGATCCGGCTCATCCGGGAGCAGCCCGAGCGCCACCTGCTTGAGCACCGAGTTCTTCGCTCGCGCATCGGTGATCTCGTCGGCGATCCGGAGGGCGTGGCCGGGGTGCAGCTCAGCGAGCCCCTCGGCCACCGATCCGACTGATCGCTTGTCCCCGGCTTCTGAGGCGATGAAGAGGAGCTCCCCGATCCGGTCCGGCCACCTGGCGGCGAACACCCTCGCGACCTGTTGGAGGGCGATCAGACGACGCTCGGATCTCCGCGGGAGCGAACGGAGCGTCTGGATCGCCCGGTCCGGATCGATGACCGCGTAGCCTTCCGCCACACCTATGAGTGCGGCGTCCCGCAGAATCGGGTCGGTGATCGAATGCGCCAGGCGCTCAGCGGAGGTAAGCATGCGCCGGGACGCTTCGGGATCCGATTCGGCGGCTCTTTCGGCCGCTGAGATGAGGTTGTACCGCCGATAGTCCTCATTCGGTTCGAGGCGGAGCAGCCGCTCGGCGATGTCGGGTGCGCGCTCGGCAAGGCTCAAACTCGCCGCGGACAGCAGTTCGAGTCCGTCGTCCGGTACGCGGGCGGCGGCCCGCTCGATCTCGGGCAGCAGCAGATGGGGCCGGTCCGTTCTTGCAAGCAGCTTGAGTAGCACGATGAGCAGATCGACACGGTCGGCTTCGGTGCGGCAGTGCTCCTCGGCGATCCTGAAGAGCCGGTAGGCGGTGGATGAGTCCGCTTTCGACAGTGAGGTAGCAGCGGTGAGGACCGACTCGGCGGATGCCTCGGCGAACGCCTCTGGTGAGGGAAAGCCGCTCTCGAAGGCGAAATACTGCTTTGAGTAATGCGGTTCCACCAGTGCCAGGCGCAATCCCGCCTCCACCCGCAGGACTTGATTGGACCTTGACTCCAACTCTTTCGAGAACAGGGCCGCGAGCTTCTCGATGATCCCGACTAGATGCGCTGGAGGGTTCGCGGCAGAGGCCGCGGCCAGCAGTTGGTCGGAGAATTCGCTCATCCCCGTGGATCCCCCGGTCTTGCGCGCGTTGGCCGCGACGAAAACCACGAACAATGTCGCCAGGCCGCGAGCGGTGAACCGGTCGTCCGCCGTCGGCGGGAGATTGACCAGGAGCCACCGGAGGACCGCCTCCGCATGGATGAGGTGTTCAGGAGGGAGCGCGCCGGCGAACGCGAGGGAGGCGAACACCCGATCCGACCAGCTCGGGAAGATCGCATCGGCCTGCTGCGGAAGGATGTTCGGATCGAGTGCAGCGAGGCCGGCCGCATAGCCCTCGACGGCCCGCAGCCTTGGCTCCCCGATTGGCATGGAGGAGAGCACGCCGATTGACCAGCTGCGATAGAGGGCGGCGGAGCGTCTGAGGAGATCGTGAAGTGATTCCGCGTCCGGCTGTTCGAGAGCGGCGGTCGCCGCTTTGTTGAGCAGGTGCTCGATCCGGTTCCGTGCGACCGGGAGCGCGAGTGTGGCGGTCGGCGGCCGGGGCGCCGGAGTGGTCGGGGCCGCCGTTGCCGGTGATCGGAGCGGGGCGATGGCGCTTCGCCGTGCCAGCGCGATCGATCCTTCGCCGTCGTAGCGGAACTGGGGGCGGGCGTCGCGGATCTCGCGTGAGATGTAGTCGTAGAGCTGCTGGGCCGTCAAGTGGCCCTGTGCCTTCGCTGAGCGCAGGCCCTTGGCGAAGGCTTCCGTGAACGGGCTGGGGCTGCCGTCCCGGGCCTCGTCGATGGCGAGTTGAGTAGCGCTGGCGCTGGTCATGACGCACCGGCCACTGCCGGTCGCCTCGACCATGATCTCCCCGTCGCCCCTGAAGGCTCCGCTGTAGCAGCAGTCGAGCACGGTCACGACCGAGGCCGCGGGGGACTCGTTGATGGCGGCTTCGACGTCCTCGGCGTACCGCAATGCGGTCGGGCGGAGGGCGCTGGTGCGGGTGTCGATGGCGCACAGGTGAAGTCGACTGGTGAGGTCGAGGCGGCCGTGGCCGGAGTAGTACAGGAGCAGGATGTCGTCGCGGGTGGCGTCCTCGACCAGGAACTGGTGGACCTTCTCGCGGAGATCCTGGACCCCGCGATCGATCAGCGGCTCGATGGCGTCGGGGTCGAACAGGCCCGTGTCGGCATCGGTGAGTGCCGCGAAGAGGGCGGCCACATCAGCGCTGGGCCCCTTGAGGGTCCGGAGCTCGGGGTCGCGCAGGTAGAGGGCGTTGCCGATGAGGAGGGCGCGGTAGCGGGGCATCAGGGGCCTTCCAGGGACCGGCCGATCGAGTCGGCGAGGGACTGGAACGATTTCTGGTCGAGGTTTTCACCTGTGAGGGTGACGTGGCGGGTCTGACCATCGGCGTCGGTCCAGGAGATGTCGAGGCTGCGGGTCTTGTCCCGGCCGAGCCACATGCGGAAGCAGGCGACCGCCGCGCCGATCGCGCCCGAGGATCCCAGGACCGCGATGATCTCGACCGCGGCGCCACGGGAGTTCCCCTCCGACTCGCCGCCGCGTGCGCTGACCTGGTCGGCTTCGCCCGTGAGGCTGCGATGCAGGTCGGCTACTTCGGCTCGCCACTGCGGGCTGTCGTCGGAATACTTGCTCGTCGCCGCCGCGACCGACACCTGGACCACCATGGGCACGAAGACCTTTCGAGAGGGGTGGTTCCCATGGTAGGGCCCGGTCGCCGCCGGTGCGGCCCTCCCGCGGCGGGCCGTCATGACGTTCGCGTGAGCGAATCATGGCGGGTGGTGCGACGGTACGGGGACCCACTACCGACTTCAGCTTGCGAGGATCGCCGTGCAGACCGGATCGATGATCGCCGATCGCTACCGCCTCGACGCCCCGATCGCCTCCGGCGGCATGGGGGCCGTCTGGAAGGCGCACGACACGAGGCTCGAACGCGCGGTCGCCGTGAAGATCCTCAAGTCCGATCTCGAAGGCGACGCGACTGCGCGGGCCAGGTTCCAGCACGAGGCCCAAGCGGTGGCTTCGCTCCGCCATGCCGGGATCGCGGCGCTCCACGACTACGGCGAAACCGAAGGCGAGCACGGGGAGACCCTCGCCTACCTGGTCATGGAGCTCATCGAAGGCCCGACCCTCACCGCCAGGCTCCTCGAAGGCCCGCTCCCGCACACCGAGGCGATGCGCCTGTGCGCCGAGGTCGCCTCCGCGCTCCACCACGCCCACGAGACCGGGATCGTGCACCGGGACATCAAGCCCTCCAACATCATCCTCGACCGGCGCGGCCACGCCCTCCTCGTCGACTTCGGGATCGCGCTCTCGCCCGGGCGCGGGACCATCACCGAGTCGGGGATGCTCATGGGCACCCTCTACTACGCCTCGCCCGAGCAGCTCGAAGGCCGCCCGCTCACCGGCGCGACCGACGTTTACTCGCTCGGCGCCGTCGCCTACGAATGCCTCTCCGGCGCACCGCCGTTCACCGGCGACACCGCCGGGACCATCCTCAACGGACACCTCAACCAGTCGCCCCCGCCCCTCTCGCCGGACCTCCCGCCCGCGCCCGTCGCCGCGATCCTCCAGGCGCTCGCCAAGGACCCCGGCCAGCGCTGGCCCACCGCCGACGAGTTCGCGCGCGTGTGCCGCGACGCCGCCGCCGATCCCCTGACGCCGCAGGCGGTCTCGCCGGTCCTCGCCATCCCCGGCGCCGCCGCGCCCTGGACGCCGCCCGCCGGAGCCCGCCCCTTCGAGCCCGTCACCGCCCCGATCGCCGACCGGCGCCGCAGGCGCTGGCCCCGCCGCGTCCTCATCGCCGCCCCGGTCCTGGTCGCGGTCCTCGTTGCGGCCGTGGCGCTCTCCCTGTCGCCCTGGAGCCGCGCCGACGACAACGACAGCAACTCCATCGGCGTCATCGAAACCCAAGGGACCCAGCAGGAGACGTCCGACCAGGCCCTCACCGGCGTCGGCTCGCCCTCCACCGAGGCATCCACCTCCACGAGCGAGTCCGCCGCCGAGACCACGGCCGCCGCGGACGAGACCGAGGCCGGCGACTCCGGCTCCGGAGGCGGCAGCGGCGGCGGAGACGAAGGCGCTGACGAGTCCGAAGACGAAGGCGGCCAGGTCGAACCGGGCGCCGCGTCGCTGCCCGACGTCACCGGCATGTGGTACACCGAGGCCTACGACGAGCTGTACGCCGCCGGCTGGGAATCAATCAGCTACGACACCGTCTCCGAGGACCCCGAGACCGGCCAGACCGACTGCACCGTCGTGTACCAGAGCCCCTCCGGCGGCACCCCGACCCACTACGACGTCACGGTCACCCTCACCTACTGGGAGCCCGAACCGGGCTACTGCTGACTCGTCAAGCCGCACATGGTGTCCGGTGATCACCGGCGTTGGCCGGTACCGTCGATTGGAGACCCCCGCGGGGCCGGGCCCCGCGGATGCGACGGCAGGAAGGCAGGCCATGCACGACGACGACATCGAGCTCCCGCCAGGCACCGACACGACCGTCCCGGCCACCGCGCGCGTGTACGACGCGCTGCTGGGCGGCTCCACGAACCTCGCGGTGGACCGGGTCGCCGCGGACGTGTTCGCGCAGCACATCCCGCAGGCGCGCGAGTGCGCGAAGCTCAACCGCAGCGCGCTGATCCGCGGCGTCGAGTACCTGGTGCGAGCCGCTGGGATGGACCAGATCCTCGACATCGGGTGCGGGCTGCCGACCGCGCAGAACACGCACCAGGTCGCGGCCGGGCTGAACCCGGACGCGAAGGTCGTGTACGTCGACCACGACCCGATGGTCATCGCCCACGCGAACACGCTCCTGGCCGGGAGCGAGACCGCGATCGTGGTGGAGGCCGACCTCACCGACCCCGACTACATCCTGTCGCGCACCGAGATCCGCGCGTTCCTGGACTTCGACCGGCCGATCGCGCTGCTGCTGGTCGGGATGATCATGCAGATCAGCGACGAGCAGCGCCCCAACGACATCATCGCCGCGCTCATGGGCGCCATGCCGAAGGGAAGCCACCTGCTGCTGACGTCGTGGCCCGACACGGGCGAGCCGGAGCAGGCGGCGCTGTCGGCGGCGTGCATCGAGACGCTCGGGAACGGGTGGATGCGGCCGGTCCCGGTGCTGGAGAGCCATTTCCTGGGCATGGAGATGGTCGCGCCGGGCCTGGAGTACATCCCGCGCTGGTTCCCCGAGGACCCGGCCCGGCCGGTGCGCGAGGTCGACGAGCTCGAACCGTACGAGCGCACGCAGATGGCCGGGATCGCCCGAAAGACCTGACTCCTTGCGCCGCAAGGGGCCCGCGCCGTAAGGTGCGGGCCCCTTGCTCCTCATCCCAATCGAGTCGGCCGAGGCTGTGCTATCCGAGGAAAGCCGTGTTCAGCAGCAGGTTCGGGCTGCCGTTGGTGCCCGAGACGGCGTCGGCGACGGCGTTCTCGGTCAGCGCGGTGACGACGTCGTCAGGGGTGGCGTCGGGGTTGGCCTCCAGGAACAGGGCCGCGGCGCCGGCGACGTGCGGGGTCGCCATCGAGGTGCCGGAGATGGTGTTCTCGGCGTCGTCGCCGCCGATCCACGACGAGGTGATCCCGGCGCCGGGGGCGAGGATGTCGACGCAGTCGCCGTAGTTCGACCACGAGGTCTGGGCGTCGTTCGCGTCGGTGGCGCCCACGGTGATCGCGGACGGCTCGGAGGCGGGGGACACGTTGCAGGCGTCCTGGCCCTCGTTGCCGGCGGCGATCGCGAAGGTGACGCCGGAGTCGGTGGCGGCCGCGATGGCGTCGTTGAGCGCCTGGCTGAAGCCGCCGCCGAGGCTCATGTTGGCGACGGCCGGGCCGGTCGCGTTCTCGGCGACCCAGTCGATGCCGGAGATGATGCCCGAGTAGGAGCCCGAGCCGTTGTCGTCGAGGACGCGGACGGCGCGGATCGTGACGTCCTTGGCGAGGCCGTACGTGGTGCCGCCGATGGTCCCGGCGACGTGGGTGCCGTGCCCGTGCCCGTCGGCGGGGTCGGTGTCGTCGTCGATGAAGTCGTAGCCTTCGCCCACGCGCCCTTCGAACTCGGCGTGGGTGGCGTTGAGGCCGGTGTCGAGCACGAACGCCTCGACGCCGGCGCCGGTCGGCGTGTACTCGTACGAGGAGTCGAGCGGGAGCGCCTCCTGGTCGACGCGGTCGAGGCCCCACGACGGCGGGTCGGTCTGGACCTCGGTGACGTGCGCGGTCTGGTCCTGCTCGACGTACGCGACGTCCTCGTCGGCGGCGAGTTCGAGCGCCTCCGACTCGGTCAGCTCGGCGACGTAGCCGTTGAGGGTGTCGAGGGTGTGCTCGATGTCCACGTCCACGCCGAGGTCGTCGGCCAGAGCGTTCAGGCCGGGAGCCTGGTCTTCGAGGACGACGATGTACGAGCCGTCGATCGCGTCGGGGGAGTCGGCGCCGATGATGGTCGCCTCGGCCGGCTCCTCGGCGTTCGCGAACGAGGTGGCGGCGATGGCCGAGCCGCCCGCGGCGACCGCCGCGACGGCGATGGCCGCGGCGGTGCGCACGTGTCGGCGCCGGGGCTTTCTGGTTCCTGCCGTTGACAAGAGGAACTCCTTCGGTTGTCCCCGGCGGCCGCGGTGCTTGGGCCGCGCCCCCGGGGGAGGGTGGTTCGGGTGAGGCCCGGTGCTCTGGGGGGAGCGGGGGCGGGCCCCGGGGCCCGGCGGCGGCCGCGCGGCC
>NZ_QFRW01000316.1 GCF_003265355.1 Glycomyces dulcitolivorans
CTGCGGCGCGCCGCGGCGACCGCGCGCCCGGTCACGGCGGCCCCGTCGAACCCCGCGGGGGCGTCGGCGGGCAGGCCGCCCAGCTCCTTGCCGAGGAACGTCTCGAAGTCGTCGCTCATGCCTCCTCCTTCGACGGGGCGACCAGCCCGAGCGCCACGGCGGGGCTCTCGAACCGCTTGCGCATCCCGGCGAGCGCCCGCGACGACTGGCTCTTGACCGTGCCGACCGAGATCCCGAGGATCTCGGCGATCTCGGCGTCGGTGCGGTGCTCGTAGTAGCGCAGCACCAGGATGGCCCGCTGCCGCTTGGGCAGGGCGGTGACGTGGCGCCACATGGCGTCGCGGATCGCGCCACGCTCGGTGAAGTCCGAGCCCCGGTCCGATCCGGACTCCCTGATGTAGTCGGTCGGCCGCTCGTGGTTGGTGCGCTTGCGCCACCAGGAGGCGTTGGTGTTGAACAGGATCCGCTTGGTGTAGCTGTCGATCGACTCGGCCGAGCTGATCTTGTCCCAGGCCAGGTACGTCTTGGTCAGCGTCAGCTGCACCAGGTCCTCGGCGGTCGTCCAGTTCCCGGTCAGCAGGTACGCCGACCGCAGCAGCATCCGCGACTTCGCCGCGGCCCACTCGGTGAAGTCCCGGTCCCGGTCCGGCGGCGCATCCGCCGCCGCGCTCTCGCGCACGACGGCACGCGCGCGACCCGACTCTGCCGCGCCGCTCCCGATGTCGAGCGCGACGGCGTTGAAGCTGTGCTGGCGCAGAGGTCCTCCGAATACGCGGGGCGCCGGCGGCGCCGATCGGAGTACCTACGCAGTCATGCCCCGCCCGGGTTGCGCCGGGGCGCAGAAAACTCGAAGGAGCCGGGCCCGCCTCCGCGAGGAGGCGAGCCCGGCCCTGTTGGCGCTTAAGCGATCCCGTACGAGCGGATCGTCTCGTGGGTGACGGTGTTGCCGTTCTCGTCGGCGGCGGTGAACCGCACCGAGGCGTACGCGGCGTCCTCGGGGAGGGCCAGCTGCGCGGTCGCGGTGTTCCCGTCGCGGTCGATCGCCACCGGCGCCCAGGTCGCGCCGTCGTCGAACGAGACCTCGAACGTCATCGCGGCGCAGACCTGCTGGTCGGCGCCCGGCTGCTGCGCGAACTCCAGGGCGATCTCCTGCACGGTCCCGCCCTGCGCCGAGCCGTTCACGACGCCCGAGGCCGCGAACTCGACCACGGACACCGGCAGGACCGGGTTGCCCTGCGGGTCGTAGTCGAACGTCCACTCCGCCGCCGAACGCGTCCCCAGCGGCGTCCACGACGCGTTCCGGTCGGCGCTCGCGGCCAGCGTCAGCTCCCCGGCCGGGACGGCCGCCGCTTCGAGGCCGAGGCCGATCTCCGAGTTCTCGGCGAGCACCTCCCCGTTCTGGGACAGGGTGATCTTCCCGGGCAGGTACTCGCTCTGGATGCCTTCGCCCCCAGTGGAGGACGAGAACATCCAGGGACCGAAGTACAGGCCCTCCATCGCGTCCCACCGGACGAACGTGGCCGGGGGCCAGTCCTGCCCGTTGTTGTCGATGCCCACCGACAGGGGCGCGTTGTTCCAACTCATGTCCTGCACCGAGCCCGCGTCGAGCACTCCGCTGCGGTGGTGGACCAGGTCCCACGCGGACCCGGGGCCGCCCTCGTACGGGAAGTACGCGCGGTGCTCCCACGCGACGTCGCCGCCGGCGGTGTAGAACTCGGTGCGCGAGGACGGCAGGGCGACCTCACCGGTGCTGATGTACATCGACGCCGGGTAGTCCGGATGCTCGGACAGGTCCTGCCGGGTGAAGGAGCCCTTGGTGCCGAGCGCCTGGTAATGCGCTTCGATCCTCGCGAGGTCCTCGTCCTCCACGGGCGGAGTCAGATCCCCGCGGAACCCGCCGGACCCGTGCCGGAACAGGTTGTAGCCGTACGCATCGTCAGTGCTCGTGAGCCCTTCGCGCAGCACGTACCCGACGTCATTGGCGGCCGAAAGCCGGACGCTCGGAATCGCGTACATGTCGCCGCCGGGCAGGGCCCAGAAGCCCAGCCACGCGCCGTCGCCCTCTTCGTGGCCCGGCCCGTAGCTGAAGACGTCGAGCATGACGCTCTCGGTCTCGGCCTCGCGGTCGAGATCGAACCCGACCGGCACCGCCTTGGCGCCGTCCACGAGGACCTCGACCGGGTTCTCCCCGACGCGGATCTCCTGAACCGAGGAGACCACATCGGAGTCGTTCTCCTCGGGTCCCTTGTACATCATGGTGACCAGGTGGTACCGCCCCGGCTCCAGCGCGAGCTCGGCGGTGCCCCCTTCGACGAACTCGGGCCCGCCGCCCTCCGTCGACCCGACCCGCACCCACGACACCGCGAAGGTGTCCGGCGCCGACCCGTCGAGCCATTCACCGGTCACGGTGACGTTCGGCTCGACCTCCGCCGCCGCCTCGAACCCGGAGCCGGGTGAGTCCACATTGAACTCCTCCAAGTCGTACTCGCCCGAGGCGACCTCGTCGACCGCATCGACCGGCACCACGACCCGGTCCCCGTCGGCGTCCTTCCCGACGCTGAACGCCCCGCCTTCCGGCAGCGCCAGCGTCCCGTCGGCCGCGATCCCCACGGTCTCCCCGGTCGGCAGCACCACCTCGTCCGCCGCTTCCACCGGCGCCTCCGCCTGCGCCCCGGCGACCCCGGGCGCGAGCCCGGCCCCTGCCAGTACCGCGACCGCGCCTATCAGCCGTCTCCGCATGAAACCTCCGAACCGGATGGATGTCCTTGTCCCGGTTCATAGGTGCGCGACCCCGCGCCAGGTTGTCCATCGGCCGGACACGCAAAAAGGCCGCCCGCGCGAGCGAGCAGCCTGTGAAGGACCGAATTCCAGTCGGTGGGTGCTACAGGGATCGAACCTGTGACCACCTCGTTGTAAGCGAGGTGCTCTACCGCTGAGCTAAGCACCCTGGGGCGCGATGGGGGCGCGCCGAGCCTGAGAAAGGGTACCTGAACGGGGGCTTGGGCGCGAGTGCAGGGTCTCAGGGGTCGGGCGGGGAGAGGCGCCGCACATCCGGAATTCTGTGGAAGGTTCAAGTGTTGGCCGTGGGGTGACAACGCTTGAGAAGAACACGCTGCGGGTGGACATCTGGTCGGATATCGCCTGCCCTTGGTGCTATGTCGGCAAGGCCCGGTTCGATAAGGCCGTGCAGGAACTCGAAGGGAAGGTCGCCGTCGAGGTGCGGCACCGCTCCTTCGAGCTCGACCCGAACCGCGAGCCCGGTGTGGCCGAGGCCGTGGTGCCGATGATCGCCAAGAAGTACGGCATCAGCCCGGCCCAGGCGCAGGCGAACGAGTACAAGCTCGGCGAGCTCGCCCAGCTGGAGGGCCTCGAATACCGGACCGAAAATCGAGATCATGGGAACACCTTCGATCTCCACCGTCTGCTCCATCTCGCCTCTGACCGGGGCTTGGAGGCCGAGGTCTGGAAGGCGTTCTACATCGCCAACTTCGCCGACGAGGCCTCTATCTTCGACCGCGAGCGCGTCGTGGCCGTCTCCGTGGCCGCCGGGCTCGACGAGGCCGAGGTCAACGCCGTGCTCGACAACCCCGAGCGGTACAAGGACGCCGTGCGCGCCGACGAGGCCGAGGCGGCCGCGCTCGGGGCGAACGGGGTGCCGTTCTTCGTGATCGACGAGAAGTACGGGGTCTCCGGGGCCCAGCCGACCGCGCTGTTCACCGAGATCCTCGAAAAGGCGTGGGACGAGAAGAAGCCCGCGATCACGACGATCGCCGGCGCCGACGACGCCGAGGCGTGCGGCCCGGAGGGCTGCGCGATCTGATCCGGGCGGAAGTGGCGAAACCCTCACGATTGGGCGCGTCCGGGCATATCCTGAGGCGAATTCCGACCAACGAGGAGGCGGTCAGCCATGCCCATGGATCGCGAGACGCAGCTCAAGCTGGTGAACCTGCGGGACGAAGCCGGCGTGCTCTCGCTCTACGTCAATGCGGACCCCCGGCAGGAGGGAGCGACCCCGCCCTGGAAGACCCGACTCGACCAGGGCGTCAAGCAGCTCCTCGAAGCCGTCGACAACGGCACCAGGTCCCTCCTGGGCCGCCGCGTCGAAGAGCTCAAGATCGACATCGAAGCGCTCGTCCACCCCGGCTCGCCCGGGGTCGGGCGGGCGCTCTTCGTCGCACTCGGCACCGGTGAGACCTACACCGTCGGGTTGCAGACGCCCCTGACCGACCGCGTCGCGCTCGGGCCGCGGTCGCACATCGCCCCCATGTTCGGCGCGTGGGCCGAGGGCTCGCCCGTCGGCGTCGCCGTCGTCGACGGCAAGGGCATGCGGCTCTTGGACAGCCGCTTCGGCAAGTGCGAGGAGGTCTCCGGCCTCCTGTTCGAGCTCGACACCTCCGAATGGCGCGTCATGAAGGGCCCCGGCGGGCACGGACGCGACTTCCACAGCTCGTCCACCCAGTACGACCTGTTCGACTACCGCGTCGCCGAGCACCTCCAGAAGTTCCTCGCCGCCGCCCACTCCACACTGGAGGAGCACACGGCCGAGTTCGGCTGGGAGCTCCTCGTCGTCACCGGCGAGCCCGAGCTCGTCGAGGCCGCCTCGAAATCGCTGCGGAACGGCGTCAAGGCCGAGGTCGTGCCCTCGCAGCTGGTGCTCAGCCAGAAGTCGCCCGCGCAGATCCAGCAGGCGCTCGCGCCCGAGATCGCCGCCGCCAGGCGGGCCCGGGACGAGCGGCTCGCCACCGACTTCGCCGAAGCGCCGCCCAGGGCCGCGATCGGATCGGAGGAGGTGCTCGACGCCCTCCAGGGCGGCCGGGTCGACCGGCTCGTCATCGAGCGCGACTCGGTCTGGAGCGCCCGCAAGATCCCCGAGGGCGCGGTCCTTGCCGACGCCGTCGCGCCCGGCGAAGCGGAGGTCGCCACGGCGATCGCCGAAGCGCAGCTCGGTGAGGCGATGATCGAGATGGCGCTGGCGTCGGACGCCCGCGTGTCGATCCTCGGCGAGGGCGTCGACCTGGGGGAGAAGGCCGGCGGGGTGGGGGCGTTCCTGCGCTGGTGACAGCCTCTTGAGTAGCTAGTTAGGTTATGCTAACCTATCTTCGGCAGTTCGAATTAGGGCCGCGAGTCTCTCACCTCTCGCGGCCCTAGCTGCTTTCTCGGGACGTCCCGTTCCTGCCTGCTGCGTCACATTGGGGCCGTCGGGGGTTCCCTGCCGCAGGAATTCAACGTATGTTGAATTCATCAAGCGTTGAATTCGGATCACCCCCAAGGAGCACGCCATGTCCGACCAGCAGCAGACCGAGGTCATCGTCGTTGGAGCCGGGCCCACCGGGCTCCTCCTCGCGGGCGACCTCGCCGAAGCCGGCGTCCAGGTGCTCGTGCTGGAGAAGCGCGGCGCCGAGATCTCGAACCTGTCCCGCGCCTTCGCCGTCCACGCCCGCACGCTCGAAGTCCTCGACGCCCGCGGCCTCACCGACGACCTGTTCGCCCTCGGCGGCAACCGCCTCGGCGAGCTCTTCCTCTTCGGCAGGGCGAAGGTGAAGCTCAGCGGCCTCGACACCCGCTTCCCCGAGGTCCTCATGACCCCGCAGTACAACGTCGAGCGCGTCCTGCGCGAGCGCGCCGCCGCCGCGGGCGCCGAGTTCCGCTTCGGCCACAAGGTGACCGGGATCGACCAGGCCGGCGGCCGCGTCACCGTCCACACCGACCATGGGGACTTCACCGCTCCGTACGTCGTCGGCACCGACGGCGTCCGCTCCGCGGTCCGCGAGGCCGTCGGCATCCCCTTCCCCGGGGAGGCCGTCCTCGAATCGATGATGCTCGCCGACGCCGTGCTCGACGAGCCCCCGGCCCACAGCCCGTCCGTCGGGAGTGCGAACGGCGCCTTCTGCTTCATCGCCGACTTCGGCGACGGCACCTGGCGCGTCATCGCCTGGAACGCCGCCGACCAGCAGGGCGACGACGTCCCCGTCGAGACCCCCGAGATCCGCACCGCCCTCAAGCTCGCGTTCGGCACCGACTTCGGCATGCACGAGCCGAGCTGGTCCTCGCGGTTCCACTGCGACGAGCGCCAGGCCCCGACCTACCGCTCCGGCGGCGTGTTCCTCGCCGGGGACGCCGCGCACTGCCACTCGCCCGCCGGCGGCATGGGCATGAACACCGGCATCCAGGACGCCGCGAACCTGTCGTGGAAGCTCGCCGCGGTCCTGCGCGGCGCCGACGCGGCGCTGCTCGACACCTACGAGGCCGAGCGCCACCCCGTCGGCGAGATGGTCCTGCGCTCCAGCGGCCGGATCATCCGCGTCGCGGCCAACAAGTCGAAGGTCATGAAGGTCGTCCGCGGCGCCGTCCTCGGGACCGCGATGCGCTTCGACACGGTGCAGCACAAGGTCACCGGGCTCATCAGCGGCATCGACGTCCACTACCCGCACGCCCACGGCGAGCACCGCCTCGTCGGCACCCGAGCCGAGGACGTCGACCTCGCGGACGGCTCGCGCCTCTACGAGGCCCTGCGCGGCGGCCGGTTCGTCGTCCTCGACGGCACCGAACCCACTGCGGCCGTTGACGTCGCCTCGGCCGAACCTGACGGCCTGACCCGCGTCGTGCGCCCCGACGGCTACATCGGCTGGGTCGGCGAGGACGACCCCGCGGCGGTCCGGGCCTACCTGGAGGCCTGCGCCGGGAAGCTCTGACACGGACTCATTTCCAGGAAACCGGACGGCGGCGGGCCCTCGCCCGCCGCCGTCTTTCCGTCTCTTATGGCCGTTGGCGGCGCGCCCGCGCGAGTTCGCCGCGCGTTCACCCGCTGAAGGTTGAGACTTGGACTGATATGTCGTTAACTTGCAGTCCATCCGGTTTCATCATGAGATATGAGGTTCAATGACAAACGTCCTCAGTCGACGCGGCGTCCTCGGCGCCGGACTCGCCGTCGGCGCGACGGCGGTCGCCACCGGTGCGTTCTCCGGAACCGCGCACGCCCAGGAGGCGTTCGGCGGCTCCCTCATCGGCGAGCCGAAGCGCGACCAGCTCCACCTGCTCACCTTCAACATCCGCTTCAGAGGCGACCCCACCCCGCATTCCTGGGAGGAGCGGCGCCCGCTCGTCAAGACCGTCCTCAAACGAGAGAAGCCCACCGTCCTGTTCACACAGGAGGGCCTGTACATCCAGCTCCAGCACATGCTGGAGGACCTCGGCGGCGACTACGACTGGATCCACCTCGGCCGTCTCGGCGGCTCGAAGTCGGAGGCCACCGCGATCTACTGGAACACCAAGCGCCTCAAGGTGGTCGAGTACGACCACCAGTGGCTCTCCGACACCCCGCTGCTCATCGGCTCCAAGGGCTGGGGCAACAACGTGGTGCGGATGCTCACGTGGATCCGCTTCCTGGACCTGCGCACCGGCAAGGAGTTCTACGTCGTCGACAACCACTTCGACCACCAGTCGGAGGACTCGCGCCAGAAGGGCGCCCAGATGAACCTCGACGTCATCGCGCCGTGGGTCGAGCAGGGCTTCCCCGTCGTCACCGCCGGCGACTTCAACCAGGTCCCCGACACCCCGACCTACACCATCCTCGTCGACGGCGGCCTGGTCGACTCCATGCTCGCCGCCGAAGAGCAGGTCACCCCGGTGTGGGGCACCTGGAACGGCTGGAACCCCGTCCCCAGCGAGACCGAGCGCCGCATCGACTGGATCCTCACCACCCCCGGGATCCGCGTCCTGAAGGCCGCCGTGAACACCTACTCCAAGGACGGCCTGACCCCGTCCGATCACTGGCCGGCCCAGGCGCTCATCGAGCTGCCGTAACGCCGAAGGGCCTGCGGGGCGCCGGACCCGGCGCTATGGTCGCGACCATGAACGTCCTTCGGACCGCCGCCTCGCAGGACCCGGCGGGCGCGCCGCAGTCTCCCGTCTTGGGCGGTGCGCCGCTCTTCGGGCCGGTCGAGCCGCCGTACGTGCAGCTCATGACCTACAACCTCAAGTCCTCCGGCGCTGCCGAGCACTCGTGGTGGACGCGGCGGCCGCTCGTGAAGGACCTGGTCCGGGCCGAGCGCCCGACCGTGCTGTGCACCCAGGAGGGCCGG
Organism: Glycomyces dulcitolivorans; assembly: GCF_003265355.1. Lineage (GTDB taxonomy): Bacteria > Actinomycetota > Actinomycetes > Mycobacteriales > Micromonosporaceae > Glycomyces > Glycomyces dulcitolivorans. Next base: position 8,082 of record NZ_QFRW01000316.1, read on the forward strand.
TTCCGCCAGCTCATGGAGCTGCGCGAGGACCTCGACGGCTACGACTGGGTCCACCTCGGCCGCCTCGGCGGCTCCCGCTCGGAGTCGACCGCGATCCTGTGGGACGCCTCGCGGCTCGCCCCGCTCGACTACGACCACATCTGGCTCTCGCGCCACCCCGACCGGATCGGCTCGCGCGCCTGGCGGTCGGGCACGGTGCGGATGCTGACGTGGGTCCGCTTCGAGGACAAGGCGACCGGCAAGGACTTCCACGTCGCGAACGTCCACCTCGACCACCGCTCGGAGAAGGCCCGCCGCAAGGGCGCGGCGCTCTGCCGCGACGTGATGCGCCGCTTCCACGGGCCCGCGGTCCTCGCCGGGGACTTCAACTGCGCGCCCGACTCCCGAGCCCACGCGGTGCTGACCGGCGGCGGCCTCGCCGACGCCTGGGCCGCGGCGACCGAGCGCCTCACCCCCGACTGGGGCACGTTCAACCGCTGGAGGCCCGATCCCGCCGCGGGTCCGCGCATCGACTGGATCATGGTGAAATCCGGACCGCGCCGCCAAGAACTGACCGTCCACAAAGCGGGCGTCAACGCCCGCACCGGGGACGGCCTCACCCCGTCCGACCACTGGCCGGTTCAGGCGGTGTTCACGATCGGTCGGAGCTGAGCAGCTCCCGGATCTCCCGCACGGCCGCGCGCCCGGCCCGGTTCGCGCCCACGGTGCTCGCCGAAGGTCCGTAGCCGACCAGGTGGATGCGCGGATCGGCCGCGACCCTGGTGCCGTCCATGACGATCCCGCCGCCCGGCCCGCGCAGCTTCAGCGGCGCGAGGTGGTCGAGCGCGGCCCTGAACCCGGTGGCCCACAGGATGACGTCGGCGGGCACGAAGCGCCCGTCGTCCCAGGCGATCCCGTCGGGCTCGATCCGGTCGAACATCGGGTTGCGGTCCAGGATGCCCGCCTCGCGGGCGGCCTTGACCTCGGGCGTGAGCGGCACGCCGGTGACGCTGATGACCGACTGCGGCCGCAGGCCCTTGCGCACGCGCTCCTCGACCATCGCCACGGCCTCGCGGCCGCGGTCGGGGTTGAAGTCGCCGCTGCGCCACCGCGGTTCGCGCCGTGTCACCCAGGTGGTCGCGGCCGCGTACGGGTGGATCTCCATGAGGTGCTGCATCGCGGAGATCCCGCCGCCGACGACCACGACCCGCTCGCCCGCGAACTCCTGCGGCCCGCGGTACTGCGCGGTGTGCAGCTGCCGGCCGTTGAACTGGTCCTGCCCGGCGTAGCGCGGCCAGAACGGGCGCTCCCAGGTACCGGTGGCATTGATGAGGGCCTTGGCGATCCACACGCCCTTGTCAGTGGCGATTTCGAGGCGCTTGTCGGGGAGCGAGCGCACCGACCGCACCGAGACGGGGCGCTGGACGCGCAGGTCGAACTCCCGCTCGTACGCGGCGAAGTACTCGGAGATGACCCCGGCGACGGGAGTCGACTCATCCGGCTCGGGCACGGCCATCCCGGGCAGCTGGTAGACGCCGTTCACGGTCTTGAACGTCAGCGTCGGCCACCGGAACTGCCACGCCCCGCCCGCGTGCGGCGCGTGGTCCAGGACGACGAACCCGGTCCCGGGCTCGAAGCGCCGCCGCAGGAAGTACGCGGCCGACAGCCCGGCCTGACCGGCCCCGATCACGACGACTTCCACTTCCCGGATCACACCAGGCAAAACGCCTCAGTCAAGCCTCGGATTCCGCGAGGTGAGGCCCTTCACTCAGGCTTCGGAAACTCGGCCTTCATCGTGAACGCCTCGGGCGTCGGCCCCTTCTCCCGCAGCAGCGTCAACCGCTTCTCGGCCTCGGGGACCGTCGGCCGCTCCCCGGCCGGGACCCACCACAGGGCCGTGGCGGCCTCCGCGAGGTGCTCGAACCACTCCCGCCGCCGCTGGAGGAACGGCCGGTGCGCCGGACCGTACACATAGGCCCGGAACGCCTCCGGGTCGGTCCACACCGACATGTTCATGATGAGCCATTCGTCCCCGAAGAACCGGAACGTCGTGGCGTTCTCGCCCTCGGCGTCCATCAGCCGCCACACGAACCCCTCAGCGGCCTCGGCCGCCTCGTTCACCGGCCCCAGGTTGTCCACGAACTCCTTCATCACCGGCGAGTCCAAAGGCTCCCGCATCCGCCCGATGTTCACTTGCGCCAGTTCAAAACCCATGACAGAAGCCTGCCAGCGCCCCGCGCACTCCGTCAACGCCCGCGGCTCGATCCCGGTCGACCTGGATGCGAACGGGGGCGGACCCGATGGGCCCGCCCCCGTCAACTCACTGATGCGTCTTAGCTAGCCAGGAGGCCGCGGAGGACGTACTGGAGGATGCCGCCGTTGCGGTAGTACTCGGCCTCGCCCGGGGTGTCCAGGCGGACCACGGCCTCGAAGGTGGTGACGGTGCCGTCGGGGCTGGTCGCGGTCACGGTGACCGTGTCCGGGATGCCGTCGTTGATGGCGTCGACGCCGGTGATGGCGACGGTCTCCTCGCCGGTGAGGCCGAGGCTCTGGTGCGACTCGCCCTCGGGGTACTGGAGCGGGAGGACGCCCATGCCGATGAGGTTCGAGCGGTGGATGCGCTCGTACGACTCGGTGATGACGGCCTTGACGCCCAGCAGGAGGGTGCCCTTGGCGGCCCAGTCGCGGCTGGAGCCGGTGCCGTACTCCTTGCCGGCGAAGATCACCAGCGGGGTCCCGGCGGCGGCGTAGTTCTGGGCCGCGTCGTAGATCGTGGAGACGGGGCCGCCGTGCTGGGTGAAGTCGCGGGTCCAGCCGCCCTCGGTGCCCGGCGCGAGCTGGTTGCGCAGGCGGATGTTCGCGAAGGTGCCGCGGACCATGACCTCGTGGTTCCCGCGGCGGGCGCCGTAGGAGTTGAAGTCCTTCGGGGACACGCCCTGGGACTTCAGGTACGACCCGGCGGGCGAGTCGGCCTTGATCGAGCCGGCGGGGGAGATGTGGTCGGTCGTGACCGAGTCCCCGAGCTTGGCCAGGACGCGGGCGCCGTGGATGTCCTCGATGGCGCCCGGGGTCGCGGGCATGCCCTCGAAGTAGGGGGCCTTGCGCACGTAGGTCGAGGCGTCGTCCCACTCGAAGGTGTTGCCGGTCGGGATCGGCAGGGACTGCCAGGTCTCGTCGCCGTCGAAGACGGAGGCGTACTCCTTGAGGAACATGTCGCGGCCGATGTTGCTATCGACGACCTCGCGGATGTCCTCGGCCGAGGGCCAGATGTCGCTGAGGTAGACGTCCTGGCCGTCCTTGCCCTGCCCGATGACGTCGGTCGTCAGGTTGAGGTCCATGGTCCCGGCGAGGGCGTAGGCGACGACCAGCGGCGGGCTGGCGAGGTAGTTCATCTTGACGTCGGGGTTGATGCGCCCCTCGAAGTTGCGGTTGCCCGAGAGCACGGCGGCGACGGCGAGGTCGCCGGCCTGGACGGCGGCCGAGGTCTCCTCGGGGAGCGGGCCGGAGTTGCCGATGCAGGTGGTGCAGCCGTAGCCGACGAGGTTGAACCCGAGCTTGTCGAGGTACGGGGAGAGCCCGGCGCGCGTCAGGTACCCGGTGACGACCTGGGACCCGGGCGCGAGCGAGGTCTTGACCCACGGCTTGGAGAGCAGGCCGGCCTCGACGGCGTTCTTGGCGAGGAGGCCCGCGCCGACCATGACGTACGGGTTCGAGGTGTTGGTGCACGAGGTGATCGCGGCGATCACGACGGCGCCGTGGTCGAGCTCGAACTCGCCGGCCTCGGTCTTGACGGTCTGCGGGTTGTGCGGGCGTCCGCCGTTCGCCTTCTGCGCGGGCGAGTCGGAGCCCGGGAAGGACTCCTCGCCGGACTCGTCGGTCACGTAGTTGGCGACGTCGCGGCGCCACTGGTGGCCGGCGTTGTCGAGCTGGATGCGGTCCTGCGGGCGCTTGGGCCCGGCGATGGAGGGCACCACGGTGGAGAGGTCGAGTTCGAGGTACTCGGAGTACTCGGCCTCCTGCGACGGGTCGTGCCACAGGCCCTGGGCCTTGGCGTAGGCCTCGACGAGCGCGATCTGCTCGTCGGTGCGGCCGGTCAGGCGCAGGTAGTCGACGGTGCGCTCGTCGATCGGGAAGATGCCGCAGGTGGAGCCGAACTCGGGGGCCATGTTGCCGAGCGTGGAGCGGTCGGCGACGGGCACCGAGGTGACGCCCTCGCCGTAGAACTCGACGAACTTGCCGACGACGCCGTGGTCGCGGAGCATCTCGGTGATGGTGAGGACCAGGTCGGTCGCGGTGGTCCCGGCCGGGAGGTCGCCGGAGAGCTTGAAGCCGACGACGCGCGGGATGAGCATGGAGATGGGCTGGCCGAGCATCGCGGCCTCCGCCTCGATGCCGCCGACGCCCCAGCCGAGGACGCCGATGCCGTTCTCCATGGTGGTGTGGGAGTCGGTGCCGACGCAGGTGTCGGGGTAGGCGACGCCGTCGCGGGTCATGACGACGCGCGCGAGGTGCTCGATGTTGACCTGGTGGACGATGCCGGTGCCGGGCGGGACGACCTTGAACTCGTCGAAGGCGGTCTGGCCCCAGCGCAGGAACTGGTAGCGCTCGCGGTTGCGCTCGTACTCGCGCTCGACGTTGCGCTGGAAGGAGTCCGGGTGCCCGAAGAAGTCGACGATCACGGAGTGGTCGATGACCATCTCGGCGGGCGCGAGCGGGTTGACCTTGGACGGGTCGCCGCCGAGGTCGCGGACGGCCTCGCGCATGGTGGCGAGGTCGACGACGCAGGGGACGCCGGTGAAGTCCTGCATGATCACGCGGCCGGGCGTGAACTGGATCTCGGTGCTGGGCTTGGCGGCGGGGTCCCAGGAGCCAAGGGCGCGGATGTGGTCCGCGGTGATGTCGGCGCCGTCCTCGTTGCGCAGCAGGTTCTCGAGGAGGACCTTGAGGCTGTACGGCAGCCGCTGGTGGCCCTCCACCTTGTCGATGCGGTAGATGTCGTAGTCGTGTTCGCCGACCCGCAGGGTTTCGCGGGCGCCGAAGGAGTCCGTACTCACCATGAGAGCTCCTCGTCGAGTCAGAACTGAAGGTCGGTCTCAGTCTGCCGCAACCCGAGAGGTCGGGGACCGTGGTCGGGCAGAGCCGCCGACTCTTAAACAGTACGTCCGTCTTATTTAACGGGTCCAACTGTAGCACTCGATATTTCCGGAGGGTTTCTTAGCCGAGCCTAAGCCGCAGCGTGTGGCGTGGATCGCCATGGGGGAGACCGCAACGGAGAGGTTAAAGGCCGGCGGCGGCTGGCGGTCGTGTGCGGTGATGCCTGCCGCCACCGGCCCGGTGCGGTGGATTTAAGTCTCAAATCGGACTATACGCGTCGGGCATTCAGGACCGTCACCGGCCTCTGGCCGCCCGATGCGACCTGCGGAAACGTCGCTATTCGCCCGCCAAGCGCGGTCCGGTCTCGCGCTGCTCGGCGAGCCACGTCTCGACCTCGTCGGAGGTCCGCGGGAGCCCCGCCGAGAGGTTCTCGCAGCCGTCGGCGGTGACCCGCACGTCGTCCTCGATGCGGATGCCGACGCCGCGCAGCTCCGCGGGCACCAGCTCGTCGTTGGCCTGGAAGTACAGCCCCGGCTCGACGGTGAGGACGAAGTCCTCCTGCACCGCGCCCTTGTAGTAGTGCTCGGGCCGCGAGGCCGCGCAGTCGTGCACGTCGAGGCCGAGCATGTGCCCGAAGCCGTGCAGCGTCCAGCGCCGGTAGATCAGGGAGTCCTTGTCGAGGGCCTCCTCCACCGTCCCGGGCAGGATGCCCAGGTCGCTCAGGCCCTCGGCGAGGACCCGCATGCAGGTCTGGTGGATCTCCTGGAACTCGGTGCCGGGCTTGATGACGTCCATGCCGGCCTGCTGCGAGGCGTGCACGACGTCGTAGACCTGCTTCTGGAGCGGCGTGAACCGCCCGTCCACGGGGATCGTGCGGGTGACGTCGGCGGTGTAGAGGTGGTGGTTCTCCACGCCCATGTCCATGAGCAGCAGCTCGCCGGTCTTGGTCGCGCCGTCGTTGGTGATCCAGTGGAGCGTGGTCGCGTGCGAGCCGGCGCCGACGATCGAGTCGTAGCCCAGGCCGTTGCCCTCCAGGCGCGCCCGCGAGCGGAACACGCCCTCGATGAGCCGCTCGGACACCGAGCCGGTGGCCGGGATGATCCGGGCGACGTCCTCGAAGCCGCGCACGGTGATGTCCACGGCGTCCTGGAGCTGCTCGATCTCCCAGGAGTCCTTGCGCAGCCGCAGCTCCGAGAGCACGGCCGCGAGCTCGCCGTCGCGGGTCAGGCCCTCGGCCTCCTCCTTCGCGAAGCGCGCGTCCAGCCTCGCGTCGAAGCCGCGCAGGATGCGGGTCCGGGACCGCTCGGCGCCCTTGAGCGCCTCGTCGAGGCCCTCGACGTCCTTGCACGGCAGGCCGAGGCGCACCTCGGCCTCCTCCAGGGAGTGCTTGCGGCCGATCCACAGCTCGCCGTACTTGGCCGAGCGGAAGAACTCGTCAGAGTCGGTGCCCTTGCGGGGCCGGCGGTACAGGACCGCCTCGTGGCCGCCGCCGGTCGGGTGCAGCACCAGCACGCCCTCGGGGTCCTGGTCGCCGGTGAGCCACACGAAGTCCGAACCCGCGCGGAACGGGTAGAACGTGTCGTTCGAGCGCCGCTGCTCCTCGCCCGTGGGGACGATCAGCAGCTCGCCGGGGAAGGCCGCCGAGAGCGCCTCGCGCCGGCGCGCGGTGTACGCCGCCTGCGGCAGCGGGGCCGCGTCCAGGTCCAAAGGCCCCCAACCGGTGCGCATGAACTCCAGGAACTTCTCGGGGAACTTCGGGTCGTGGGGTCGCTCCCCGGGCTTCGTCTCGGCCATCGCCGTTCCTTTCCTCAGTGCCTTGTGGCGCGAGTGCCTGCCGCGCGGCTAGGGGCGCTCGCACACTGACGGTACCGCGTTCGTGAAGACCCCATGTGAGTCCCGGCCGGTCGCCCGATCCGCGACGGCACCGCTACCCTGAGAATCGTGACCGATCGCGCCAATTCGTCGCTCAACCCACCCCCGCACCAGGGGGCGGCCCCCTCGCGTTCGAGCGTCACCCTCACCGAAGTCCAGCTGGAGCAGATCCGCCGCCTCGTCGCGGTCGGCCGCGCCGAGTCCGTCGACGAGTACGTCGGCGCTGCCGTCGCCGAGCGCCTCGAACGCGACCGCTCCCTCACCGAACTCCAGGACCTCTTCGAGCGCAAGGGCCAAGGGCCCAGCGCCGAGCACCTCGCCTGGGCCCGCGAGGTCCTCGGCGTCGAGGAGAAGGACCGGGACCCGGAGGCGCGTACATGATCGGTGGCCGCATCCTGGACGTGTCGGCCATCGTCGGATTCGCCACCTCCATGCCCTACCCCCAGGCCGTGGTCTTCACCGCGCTGGAGCAGAACGTCGTCCTCGCCATCCCCTCCGGCGCCCTCGCCGAGGCCTGGTCCCAGGCCCGCCGCCGCGACAGGGACGCCCTCCTGGTCCTGCTCGGCCTGCCGGTCACCGTGGTCATGGACCTCGACCAGAAGTCCGCCCGCGACGTCGGGCTCATGCTCTCGCGCTCGCGCCAGCACGGGAACATCGCCGCCGGGCACGTCGCCTGGTGTGGCCTGAACCGCCCCGGCTGGCCCATCGTCACGGGCGAGCCCAAGACCTTGCTTGCATTCGATTCCAGCCTGGAGATCGACCAGCTGCCGTGAGCGGCCGGTCGAGGGACAATAGAGGAGCAGCGTGACCGCCGTACAGGAGCAGTCCATGACCACCACCGGCCCCCTCGAATACCAGCCGCGCAAGTCCCGCATCGGGGCGTGGATCGGCGCGGCCGTCGCCTTCGTCGGGTTCACCGCGCTGTCCTTCACCCTCGGCAGCACCACCGTCGAGGGCGGCGCCGTCACCATCGCCGACCAGGCCGCGATGATCGGCCTCGGCGTCGTCGGCGCCGGCATCGCCCTCAGCTTCCTGCGCCTGCGCGTGCGCGCCGACGACAAGGGCATCGAGGTCACCAACGTCACCTCCAAGCGCTACTTCCCCTGGCAGGTCGTCACCGCGATCAACTTCACCGACAAGATGACGTGGGCGACCGTCGAACTCGCCGACGACGACGAGATGTCGATCATGGCGATCCAGGTCAGCGACAAGGAGCGCGCTGTGGCGGCGATCAAACACCTGCGAGCGCTCTTGGAGCAGTCCCGCAGCTAGGTGCTAAACTCGCTGAGTCGCCGCAGGGTATGTGGAGACAAAAAACGCCTGTGGAGGGCGAGTAAGACCAGGCTTACCTGGCATCACCCGAAAATCCGCCTGGAAGGAAGCAGGAACCCGCCCGTAGCGTCGGCGCCTAGCGCCGTCCAAGCCGGAAGTCTCCTCCATAGGAGGGGTGGATGCCAAGATGGCTTGTCGATCGCATTGACAAGCACACTGCACAAGCGGAGTCCAGCTCCCACCCGCAGCCGGGCGGCCTTACGGCCCCTGACGGGCGAACGGGTCAAGCAAGGCAGTTAGCCCTGCCTTGCAAAGGATTGGGCCCTGGCTTTCAGCCGGGGTCTTTCCTTTTGGGGACCTCTATCCTGAGGCCAGCTGGGTCACGCTTGCGCGACGAGCCGCCGATGCACCCGCACCGGCGACGACCCGAAAGCCACAGGGGCGCCGGTGCGACCGCACCGGCGAGCATGCCAACCAAGGAGGCCCCATCAGCGATTTGCGCGTGAACGACCAGATCCGGACCAAGGAAGTGCGTCTGGTCGGCCCGCAGGGTGAGCAGGTCGGCATCGTGTCGATCGACAAGGCCCTGCAACTGGCCGCGGACGTCGACCTGGACCTGGTCGAAGTCGCACCCACCGCCCGTCCGCCGGTCTGCAAGCTCATGGACTACGGCAAGTACAAGTACGAGTCCGCTCAGAAGGCCCGTGCCTCGCGCCGCAACCAGCAGCAGACCGTCATCAAAGAGATGAAGCTCCGGCCGAAGATCGACAAGCACGACTACGAGACCAAAAAGGGTCACATCGTGCGGTTCCTCACGGCCGGCGACAAGGTCAAGATCACCATCATGTTCCGCGGGCGCGAGCAGTCGCGACCCGAGCTCGGACGACGCCTGCTGGACAAGCTGGCGGAGGAGATCTCCGACCTCGCGGTCATCGAGTCCGCCGCGAAGCAGGACGGCCGCAACATGATCATGGTCGTCGCCCCGATCCGCCCCAAGGGCGAGATCAAGAGCGGCGGACGCAAGGGCCGCGACCGCGACGAGGCGGGCGAGTCCGCCGAGACCGCCGAGACCGCCGAAGCCGCCCCGGTCGAGCAGGCCGAGCCGGCGCAGGCCGACGCTCCGGCCGAAGCCCCTGCCGAGAAGCCCGACGAGACGCCCGAGTCCTAGACCACGGCGTACGGACGAGCGCCGGGCGCGGAAACGCGCCCGCACTCGTCCGGATGAACTAAGGAGAAGCACGATGCCGAAGATGAAGTCCCACAGCGGTGCCAAGAAGCGGTTCAAGGTGACCGGGTCGGGCAAGCTGATGCGCCGCGGCGCCGGCAAGAACCACCTGATGCTGGCCAAGGGCGGCCGTTTCAAGCGCAAGCAGTCGGGCGACCTGCAGGTCTCCCCGGCCGACACCAAGCAGGTCAAGAAGCTGCTGGGCCTGTAGCCCGACCCGATTGACTTCCAACCGCTTTTAACCGCAAGGAGACCAACTGTGGCACGCGTCAAGCGTTCGATGAACGCCAAGAAGAAGCGCCGCGTCGTACTCGAAGAGGCCAAGGGCTACCGCGGGCAGCGCTCGCGCCTGTACCGCAAGGCCAAGGAGCAGCTGCTCCACTCGTACACCTACTCGTACCGCGACCGCAAGGCCCGCAAGCGCGAGTTCCGCAAGCTGTGGATCACCCGCATCAACGCCGCCGCCCGCGCGAACGGCCTCACCTACAACCGCTTCATCCAGGGCCTCGCCCTGGCCGAGGTCGAGGTGGACCGCAAGATCCTCGCCGAGCTGGCCGTCTCCGACCCGGCGGCGTTCACCGCCCTGGTCGAGGTCGCCAAGGCCGCCCTCCCCGAGGACGTCAACGCCCCGGTCGAAGCGTAAATGCCGCTTGATGACCCCGGGACGGACGCGCTCACGGCGCGGTCGTCCCGGGTCGTCGCCGCCCGCAAGCTCCAGCGCCGGCGCGGCCGCGACAAGGCCGAGCGCTTCCTCGCCGAAGGCCCCCAGGCCGTCCGCGAGGCGATCGCCGCGGGCGTCGTCGAGGACCTGTTCTACGACCTCGACGCCGACACGCGCCACTCGGACCTGATCGACACCGCCGTAGCCGCGGGCGCCCACGTGCACCCCTGCACGGACGACGCGCTCGCCGCGCTCGCCGAGACCGTGACCCCGCAGGGGCTCGTCGCGGTCTGCCGGTTCCTCGACCAGAGCCTTCCCGAGGACCCCAGGCTCATCGCGGTCCTCCACGGCATCACCGACCCCGGGAACGCCGGGACCGTGCTCCGCGCGGCCGACGCCGCCGGAGCCGACTGCGTGGTCTTCGGCACCGACTCGGTCGACCCGTACAACGGCAAGTGCGTGCGCTCCTCCGCCGGGAGCCTGTTCCACCTGCCCGTCATCCGCGCCGCCGACACCGAGGACCTCCTCGACGTGTTCGTGCACGCCCAGATCCTCGCGGCCGCCGCCGGAGGCGAGGACCTGTACGCCCTCGACGCCGCCGGCGAGCTCGACGCGCCCACCGTGTGGCTGTTCGGCTCCGAGGCCCACGGCCTCGACGAGGCGACCGCCGCGCTGGCCCACCGCAAGGTCGGCGTCCCCATCTGGGGAAAGGCCGAGAGCCTGAACCTCGCCGTCGCCGCCGGCGTCTGCATGTACGCGAGTGCCGCCGCGCAGCGGCGCGCGTCATGAGCACGGTCGCGAGTGCCGCCGCCCAGCGCAGGAAGTTAGAATGGGCTCATGTCTTACGGCCGCGAATTTATCCAGCCCGCCGGGTGCGGGCCGGACGCCTAGCCGTCTGCGTCTCCCCAGCGGGCTGCGGCCCCGCCGCGCGTCTTTTCTAGACTTCTTGTGGTCCCGCCAGGAGAGAGACGAATGAGCACTGAGAACGAGGCTGGCCTGCTCCAGCCCGAGGCCCTTGCGAGGGCCGTGAAAGACGCCGCCGCCGCCATCGAGTCGGCCGCGAACCTCGACGAACTGTCCGCCGCGAAGTCCGCGACGCTCGGCGACAAGTCGCCGGTGTCCTTGGCCCGCAGGGCGATCGGTTCGATCCCAGGCCCCGAGCGCGGAGAGGCCGGCCGCAACGTCAACGCCGCCCGCTCCGAGATCACGGCCGTCTACGAGGCCCGCGAGGAGATCCTCAAGGCCGCCGAGGCGGCCCGCATCCTCCGCGAGGAGACCGTCGACGTCACCGCCCGCACGCCCCGGCGCCGCGAGGGCGCCCGGCACCCGATCAACGTGCAGATGGACCGCATCGCGGACCTGTTCGTCGCCATGGGCTACCAGATCGGCGAGGGCCCCGAGGTCGAGCTGGAGTGGTTCAACTTCGACGCCCTGAACATCCACCCCGACCACCCGGCCAGGACCATGATGGACACGTTCCACATCGCCGACGGCAAGGGCGGGTACGGGTCGAACATGGTGCTGCGCACCCACACCTCCACGGTGCAGATCCACACCATGCTCACGCAGGAGCCGCCGATCTACGCGGTCTCGCCGGGCCGCGTGTACCGCACCGACGAGGTCGACGCGACGCACTCGCCGGTGTTCCACCAGACCGAGGGCCTCGTGGTCGACGAGGGCATCACCATGGCCGACCTCAAGGGCACCCTCGACCACTTCGCGAAGTCCGTGTTCGGCGAGGACGCGATCACGCGCCTGCGGCCCTCGTACTTCCCGTTCACCGAGCCCAGCGCCGAGATCGACGTCTGGTTCACCGCCCACAAGGACGGCGCCCGCTGGATCGAGTGGGGCGGCTGCGGCATGGTCAACCCGCGCGTGCTGCGCGCCTGCGGCATCGACCCCGACGTGTACTCGGGCTTCGCGTTCGGCGTGGGCGTCGAACGCGCGCTCATGCTGCGCCACGGCATCACCGACCTGCGCGACATCATTGACGGCGACGTCCGGTTCCCCGCCGGCCTGCGAGTGGAGGAGTAGACGATGAGGATTCCCGTTTCCTGGCTCGCCGAGTACGCCGCCCTGCCCGCCGACCTGTCCACCGAGGCGCTCGACGCCGCGCTGGTCGAGTCGGGCCTCGAAGTCGAGGAGGTCGACGACCTGCGCGGTCGCGTCACCGGCCCGCTCGTGGTCGGCCGGGTCGCCTCGATCGAGGAGCTCACCGAGTTCAAGAAGCCGATCCGCCACTGCCAGGTGGAGGTCGGCGAGGCCGAGCCGCGCTCGATCATCTGCGGCGCACGGAACTTCAACGAGGGCGACCTCGTCGTGGTCGCGCTGCCGGGCGCGGAGCTGCCCGGCGGCTTCAAGATCGGCTCGCGCAAGACCTACGGGCGCCTGTCCGACGGCATGATCTGCTCGGCCCGCGAGCTGGGCGTCTCCGACGACCACGAGGGCATCATCGTCCTCGACGAAGGGATCGTGGGAGAGGACGCGCGCGCGATCGTCGGCCTCGACGACGTCGTGTTCGAACTCGCGATCACCCCGGACATGGGCTACTGCTTCTCCGTGCGCGGCATCGCCCGCGAGGTCGCGCACCGCCTCGGCGTCGCCTTCACCGACCCGGCGGCGAAGGCCGCCGAGCCGAAGGCCACCGAGCACCCGCCGTACCCCGTCCGCGTGGAGACCGACGGCTGCACGCGCTTCACGCTGCGCGAGGTGCGCGACGTGGACGCGAACGCCGAGGCTCCCGAGTGGATGGCGAAGCGCCTGGTGCAGGCCGGGATGCGCCCGCTGGGCCTCGCGGTCGACGTCACGAACTACCTGATGCTCGAACTGGGCCACCCGCTGCACGCCTTCGACCGGGACGCCCTCGAAGACGTCCTGGTGGTGCGCCGCGCGAACCCGGGCGAGACGCTGAAGACCCTCGACGACGTGGAGCGGAAGCTCGACCCCGAGGACATGGTCATCTGCGACGCGACCGGCCCGCTCTCGCTGGCCGGGGTCATGGGCGGCCTCACCTCCGAGGTCGTGCCCGGCACGCGGAACGTGCTCATCGAAGCGGCCCACTGGGACCCGACCTCGATCGCCCGCACCTCGCGCCGCCACAGGCTCACCTCGGAGGCGTCCAAGCGCTACGAGCGCGGCGCGGACGCGGCGATCTCGCTGCTCGCCGCCCAGCGCGCGGCCGACCTCCTGGTCGAGTACGGCGGCGGCACGCTCGTCGAAGAGGTCGTCGACCTCGACCGCCGCGCCCCGATCGCGCCGATCGAGCTGCCGGTCGACCTGCCCTCGCGGCTCGTCGGCGTCGACTACGACCGCGCCACGGTCGTGTCCATGCTCGAAGCCTCCGGGTGCACTGTGGAGGGCGGCGACGTCCTGACCGTGACGCCCGCGTCCTGGCGCCCCGACATCACCGACCCGGCCGACCTGGTCGAGGAGGTCGTGCGGCTGCACGGCTACGCGCACGTCCCCTCGGCGACGCCGCGCGCGATCGCCGGGACCGGGCTGACCTCCGCGCAGCGGCGCCGCCGCCGCGTGGCGCAGGCCTTGGCGGACAACGGGTTCACCGAGACGTACACGTTCCCGTTCGTCTCGCGCGAGCGCGCCGACGAGCTGGGACTGGACGAGAAGGACCCGCAGCGCGAGGCCGTCGCGGTGCTCAACCCGCTCGACGACGCCGCGCCGCTGCTGCGGGCCACCGTGCTCGCGAGCCTGGTGAACGCCGTGCGCATCAACCTCGCGCGCGGCGCGAAGGATCTCGCGGTCTTCGAGGAGGGCCTGGTCTTCCAGCCCGCTGAAGGCTGGACCGACCTCGAAGTCGTGCACCTCCCGGTGTCCAAGCGACCCGAGGACGAGTCCATCGCGGCCGCGATCCGGCGGCTGCCGGTGCAGCCGCGGCACGTCGCCGCGGTCCTGTGCGGCCAGGCCGTCCCCGCCGGGGTCGACTCGCCCGGTCGCGCCGTCGACTGGGCCGACGCGGTCGAGGCCGCCGAGGTCGTGGCCGAGGCCGCGGGCGTGGAACTCCAAGTCGCCCAAGGGGAGGCCGCGCCGTGGCACCCGGGCCGCTGCGCCGAGCTGCGTGTGGACGGCGCCGTCGTCGGCCACGCCGGAGAGCTGCACCCGGAGGTGTGCGACCGCCTCGGGCTGCCGCGCCGCACCGCCGCGATGGAGCTCGACCTGACCGCGCTGCCGCTGCCCGACCTGGCGCCCGCGCCGGTGATCTCGCACTTCCCGGCGACGCTCATCGACGTCGCCGTGGTCGTGGCCGAGGCCGTCCCGGCCGGGCAGGTCGAAGCGGCCCTGCGCGAAGGCGCCGGGGAGCTGCTCGACTCGGTGCGCCTGTTCGACGTCTACCGGGACGCGAAGCTCGGCGAGGGCCGCAAGTCCCTGGCGTTCAAGCTGGAGCTGCGCGCGGCCGACCGGACCCTGACCAACGAGGAGGGCGTCGCCGTGCGCGACGCCGCCGTCGCGGTCGCCGCCGAGCGGTTCGGAGCGGGACTGCGCGAATAGCGGTAACACGCTGATTCGGGGCGCGGTGTCACCACGGTGGCACCGCGCCCTTACTGCGTGTTCGAAACGCCGGTGATTTCGTCATAAAGCCGGAGCCGCGGCATGTCGCATGGTCCGCGCCTTTTAAGGTACGTGGTGTGAATAACGGGAACCCCTCTCGCATTGGCAGGCGGCTGAGGCGGACCGGCTCGGAGGGCGGACCGCCGGGGTTGCACCGGGCCGGACTCGCGTACCTCGGCGCCCGCCGCGCCGCGACCTCGCTCCCGGAGCGGCTGCGCGACATGCGATTCACCAAGATGCACCTCGTCGTCGGCGGCGCGGCCGCACTCGTGGTCGCCATCGGCGTGTCCATCGTCCTCGGCAACCTCCCCGGCGGCGGTGCCGGCGACGACGCCGAGAACGCCGCGCTCCTCTACAACGACGGCCGCGCCCTCCCCGCCGACTTCCCCGGCACCCACACCGCCCTCGCGGACCTGATCTACGCCGAGCTGGAGACCCGCTACGGCATCACCGCCGACCAGCTCTACGACGAGGCCGCCCGCCCCGACGGCTACCGCGTCGTCCTCACCCTCGACAAGGCCCTCCAGGACGCCGCCGAGGACGCCTCCGGCCAGACCGGCGTCGCCGCGATCGAACCCGGCACCGGCGCGGTCCTGTGCTACGCCGGGACCGACCCCGAGACCGGCGCCGACCTCGTCGGCGCCGCCTCCCCGCACCCGCCCGCCGCCGTGTTCGACATGATCACCGCCGCCACCGCCCTCGAAGCGGGCGCGTCCATCGAGTCCTGGTGGGCCGACGACGACGTCGACGTCACCCTCGCGCAGGCCGTCAGCGACGGCCACGACGGGGCCATGGACACCGTCGCCGGCGAGTACGGCGTCGAGACCGTCCTCGACCTCGCGAACGGCATGGGCCTCACCGCGATCGCCGACGCCGAAGGCACCGTCCGCGACCTCGGCTCCGGCGACTACGCGGGCCTCACCGCCTCCGACCTCGGCACGTACCCCGTCCCGGTGGTCGACATGGCCAGCGTCTACGCGACCATCGCCGCGGGCGGGAAGTACGCCGAGACGCACTTCGTCGGCGCCGTCCTCGACTCCTCGGACCGCGAGATCGAGCCCGCGCAGGACGTGCGCACGAACCAGGCCCTCGCCGACACCACCGCGCAGGACCTCCAGTACATCGGCCTCGGCGAGAGCGAGGCCATCGAGGACCGCGACTTCTTCGGCGTCGCCGCCGACTTCCACGGCCAGACCACCGAGTCCTGGTTCGTCGGCGCCATCCCGCAGCTCAGCGTCGCCGCCTGGGCCAACGGCGCCGCCGCCGACGCCGGCGGCGTCTCCTTGTGGCGCAACGTCATCGACACCGCCATCGAGGCCAACGGCTACGAGGCCGAGGACCTCCCCGGCGCCTCCGGGGCCGGCGAGGACCTCACCGCCGGGCTCGGCGACGACGGCTCGGTCGACCCCTCCGGCGAGTACTGCCAGGCCAACCCCGACGACGCCGCGTGCACCGGCTCGTCCTCCCCGAGCGAGTCCGAGTCCTCCAGCTCGGCCGAGGAGACCACCGAGGAGCCCGAACCCGACCCGACCACCTCCGAACCCGAGGAGCCGGACCCGACCACCTCGGAGCCGGAGGAGACCACCAGCGAATGCACGTCCTGGCCGTTCTGCTGAAGGCTCTCCCGGATACCATGCCGCCCATGACTCCCAACGGCTTCCCGAAGTCCCGCTTGGCACTCGTACTGGCGGTCCTGGTCCCGCTGGGGGTCCTCGGCGACGCGCTGTGGGTCCGCCTCGCCGCCCCCGGGACCCCGCCCTGGCAGGGCCTGGACGAGTCCTGGAACGACCTGGTCGGCGGGCCCGCCGACGGCCTGCGCTGGCAGCTCGCCCAGCTCCTCAACCGCCTCGGCGGCGAACCGGGCCTCGCGCTCCTGGCGATCGCCGTGGTCGCGCTGCTCATCGCCCGGCGCTGGCGCTCGGCGGTGTTCGCGTGCGCGGCCGTGGCCGCGACCTCGCTCGTGGTCGAGCTGATCAAGCTGGTCGGCGAGCGCCCGCGGCCCCTGGACGTCATGGTGGACACCGGTTCCTGGGCGTTCCCGTCCGGGCACTCGGCCCGCATGGCCGCGTTCGTGGTGATCGTCGCGGTCGTGTGGATCCCGGCGCGGCACCTGCGGGCCTGGTGGCCGGTCGCGGTGTTCCTGACCGTGCTCATGATGGGCGCGCGCACCTGGCAGCACGCGCACTGGCTCACCGACACGATCGGCGGCGCCGCGACCGGCTGGGCCGTGGCCGCGCTCGTGTGGCGGGTCTGCACGCCGCTGCTCGACCGGGAGCGGGCCGAGCGCGAGGCCGTCGACGCCCCGGCCGTCGTGGAACCCGCGGCGGGCGAGGAGCACTTAAGCTGAGGGCGTGCCAGGAACGACCGAGAGGTGCCCGTGATGTCCACACCCGACCCGCTCAACCCCGAGCAGCAGCCGCACCAGCCGCCCCCGCAGCCGCCCGCCCCGCCGTACGCGCCCTACGGGGCCTATCCGCCGCCGCCGTACGGCTACCCGTACGTCCCGCCGCCGCCGATCAACGGGATGTCGATCGCCGCGCTCGTCCTCGGCATCGTCGGGGCGTGCAACCCCATCGGCGTCCTCGGCCTCATCTTCGGCATGATCGCCAAGCGCCAGATCGCCGAGACCGGCGAAGGCGGCTCGGGCTTCGCGACCGCCGGGGTCGTCCTCGGCTGGATCGGCGTCGCCTCGATCGTGTTCTGGATCCTCTACTTCGTGTTCTGGGTGAGCATGTTCGGCGCCATGGTGAACGAGCTCGACGACCTGCCCACCGACGACTCGACCTGGGACTACGCGATCACGCTGCTCGGTCTCTTCTGACGTAGGTCGTCACCGCGGTGTTCGCCGCCGCGAGCACCGCGAACGCGATCGCCGCGGCCGGCAGGCCCAGTCCCCACAGCGCGGCCGCGCCCGACCCGAACGCGACCGCCTTGACCGCGACCGTGCCGGCCGTCGGCAGCGGCACGCGGGCCTTCGGCGACGCGAACGCGCCCCACAGGACGATCAGCCCGCCCACGGCGGCGACGGCGATCAGCAGCCGCGTCCACAGCGCGTCGTCGAGGGCGAGGGCCCACCAGGCGACGAACACGAGCATGGCCATTTCGAGCGCGAACGCGAGGAACGCGTTGCCCATCACGAGGTTGCGCAGCACCCCGCTGTACCGTTCCCATTCGGGACGGAACTGGGGAGGATTCGGTTGGGTCACCCGAACATGATGGACCTTCCTGGTCCGGTGGGGCGCGCTGGGTGCGACCAAAGTCGGAGGCCGGTTCCCCTCCTGGACTGAGGCCGCGGGCGCCCGCACGTGATGGGATGGGGGCATGACCAGTCCGCCCGGCCTCCTCAGACGCGTCCGCAGAGGCGACCTCGTCGCCGCCGTGCTCCTGTTCGCGATCGGCGCGGTCCTGATCGGACTCGGCAGCTTCGAGCGGTACCTGGAGGGCGTCCCGGTCCTGGTGCGCCTGATCCCGCTGGCGCTGACCTGCATCGGCGTGGTGATCCGGCGGGCCGCGCCGGGCTGGTGCCTCGCGCTCGGCGCGGCCGGCATCGGCATCGAGATCGGCATCGGGCTCACCTTCGCCACGGTCTGCGTCTTCACCGACAACCTCTACGCGTTCGCGCGCTACGGGCCCCGCCGCGGGGTGCGCGTGCTCATCCCGGCCGTGACCGTGGGCGTGGTCCTCCTCGGCGGGCTCACCTACCTCGACGGCGCCGAGGCGGTCGGGGTGCTCACCACGATCGCGGTCGGCGCGGTGGTCCTGCTGTCGCCGGTCGCGACCGGCGTGATCGTGCGCCAGGCCCACGACCGGGCCGAGCTGGAGCGCGAGCGCGCCGAGCAGGCGGTGCGCCTGGCCGACGTGCGCCGCCGTGAGGCCGTCCTGCGCGAGCGCACCGTCATGGCCCGCGAGCTGCACGACACGGTCGCGAACTACCTCTCGGCGATCGCGCTCCAGTCCACGGCCCTCCAGTCCCGCAAGGACCTCGACTCCGAGAAGGTGCGCGCCTCGATCGACGCGATCCGCACCTCCAGCGTCGACGGCCTCGCCGAGCTGCGCCGCATCATCGGGATCCTGCGGGCCGGGGACGAGGGGGAGGAGCTGGCGTCGTTCCGGATCGACCAGATCCCCGAGCTGGCCGAGCGGATGCGCGCGGTCGGCCTCAAGGTCGACTTCCACGTCGAGGGCGAGGCGCGCGACCTGCCCGGCGAGGTCGAGCTGACCGCGTACCGGGTCGTCCAGGAGGCGCTCACGAACGCCCTCAAGCACGGCTGCGACGCCGAGACGACCGTGGCGTTCGCGCCGGGGACGCTCGTCGTCACGATCGTGAACGCCTTGGGGGACAAGGGGGAAGCCGTCCCCGGCGCCGGGTCGGGTCTGATCGGGATGACCGAGCGGGTCCGCATACTGGGCGGTAAGGTGCACGCCGGGCCGGACGGCGGGAAATGGACGGTCCGAGCCGAGATCCCGACAGGAGTAACTGAATGACTAGAGTTCTGCTGGCCGACGACCATGCGGCCGTGCGCGCCGGGCTGCGGATGCTCCTCGACAGCGCCGACGACATCGAGGTGGTCGGCGAGGCCGCCGACGGCGTCGAGGCGGTCGCGCTCGCGAGGGAACTCCACCCCGATGTGGTCGTCATGGACGTGCGGATGCCCCGCAAGGACGGCATCGCCGCGGCCGCCGAGCTGCGCGGCACCGCCGACGTCCTCGTCCTCACCTCATACGGCGACGACGCGAACGTCTTCGACGCGCTCCGCGCCGGCGCGAGCGGGTTCCTGCTCAAGGACGCCGACGCCGAGACCCTCGTGGAGGCTGTCCGCACCATCGCGCGCGGGGACGGCCTCATCTCGCCCGCGGTCACCCGCGGCCTCATCGCCGAGTTCGCGCGCTCGCGCCCGGCCTATGCTCCGATCGAGGTCGACGGCGCGGGCGTGGCGAGCCTGACCCCGCGCGAGACCGAGGTGCTGGCCCTCATCGGCGAGGGCATGTCGAACGCCGAGATCGCCGCCGAGCTCGGCATGGCCGAAGCCACGGTGAAATCCCACGTCACGCGCGTCCTCGCGAAACTCGGCCTCACGAGCCGCGTCCAAGCCGCAATCTTTGCGCGCGAGCAGGCACGCTGAGAGCAGGGCGGGGCCTTGGCGGCCAGCGGCCATCTACGCCCGCGAACAGGGGCGATAGTCACATCCCACGACGCGGAATACCGCTTTCCACCTCCGTCTGAATGCTGATACAGTTCTCTGCATAGTCATTCAAGACGGAGGTTTCCAGTGACGTTCAAGGTCGCCGTGGCGGGTGCCAGCGGCTACGCGGGAGGCGAGGTGCTGCGGCTGCTGGCCGACCACCCGCAGCTCGACGTCGTCGCCGCGGGCGCGCACAGCAACGCCGGTGAGTACATCACCGCAGTCCACCCCCACCTCTCCGCGTACGGCGACCGACGTTTCACCCCGACCTCCCCGGAGGCCTTCGCCGAGGCCGACCTGGTGATCATGACCCTCCCGCACGGCCAGTCCGCCGCGCTCGCCGCCCAGCTGCCCGCCGGGCAGAAGGTCGTCGACCTCGGCGCCGACCACCGGCTCGAAGACGCCGCCGCCTGGGAGTCCTACTACTCCGGCCCCCACGCCGGCGCCTGGACCTACGGCCTCCCCGAGCTCCCCGGCCAGCGCGAGAAGATCGCCGCGGCCGACCGGGTCGCCGCGACCGGCTGCTACGCCGTCGCGACCATCCTCGCGCTGCGGCCGCTCCTGGACGCCGGGATCGCCTCGCCCGAGGACGTCGTCGTCATCGCCGCCTCCGGCACCTCCGGGGCCGGGAACGCCCCCAAGAAGAACCTCCTCGCCTCCGAGGTCACCGGTTCGATCAGCGCCTACAAGGTCGGCGCCCACCAGCACGTCCCCGAGATCAAGCAGGCCAGCGGCGCCGCGTCGGTCTCGATGACCCCGCTGCTCGCGCCGATGTCGCGCGGCATCCTCTCCACGGTGACCGCCAAGGCGACCGCCGAGGTCACCGCCGCCGATGTGCGTGCGGCCCTTGCGAAGGCCTACGACGGCGAGCACTTCGTGCACGTCCTGCGCGAGGGCCAGTGGCCCGCGACCGCCTCGGTCTACGGCACCAACGCCGTCCAGCTCCAGGGCACCGTCGACAAGGACTCCGGCCGGATCGTCGTCACCTCGGCCATCGACAACCTCGGCAAGGGCGCGGCCGCGCAGGTCGTGCAGTGCGCGAACCTCATGCTCGGCCTCCCCGAGGCCGCCGGACTCACCGTGAACGGGGTAGCGCCGTGACCGTCACCACCGCGAAGGGCTTCAAGGCCTCCGGCGTCACCGCGGGCCTCAAGGCCTCCGGAAAGCCCGACATGGCCCTGGTCGTCAACGACGGCCCGCTCCAGGTCGCCGCGGGCCGCTTCACCGGCAACCGCGTCAAGGCCGCCCCGGTCAAGTGGTCCCAGCAGGTCCTCACCACCGGCGCGCTCAAGGCCGTGGTCCTCAACTCCGGCGGCGCGAACGCCTGCACCGGGCCCGAGGGCTTCCAGGACACGCACGCCACCGCAGAGAAGACCGCCGCGGCCCTCGGCTGCGGCGCAATCGAAGTCGCGGTCTGCTCGACCGGGCTCATCGGCGAGCGGCTCCCCATGGGCAAGCTCCTGCCGGGCGTCGACGCGGCCGCCGCCGCGCTCGCCCCGGACGGCGGCGTCCAGGCCTCCTACGCGATCATGACCACCGACACCTTGCCGAAGAACGCCGCGATCACCACCGCCGCGGGCTGGACCGTCGGCGGCATCGCCAAGGGCGCGGGCATGCTCGCCCCCGGCCTGGCGACGATGCTCGTCGTCCTCACCACCGACGCGGTCGTCGACGCCCCGCTGGCCGACACCGCGCTCGGCACCGCCTGCCGGTACTCGTTCGACCGGCTCGACTCGGACGGCTCGATGTCGACCAACGACACCGTGCTCCTGCTCGCCTCGGGCGCCTCCGGCGTCGAGGCCGAGGCCGACGAGTTCATCTCCGCGCTCACCGACCTTTGCCGGGACCTCGCGCACCAGCTCCTGTCGGACGCCGAGGGCTCCACGAAGGACGTCGCGATCACCGTCTCGGGCGCCGCGACCGAGGACGACGCCGTCGAGGTCGCCCGGATCGTCGCCCGCGACAGCCTCGTCAAGACCGCCCTGTTCGGCTCCGACCCGAACTGGGGCCGCATCCTCGCCGCCGTCGGCACCTCCAAGGCGCCCTTCGACGCCGACGCGGTCGACGTCGCCGTCAACGGCGTGTGGATCTGCAAGGCCGGCGCCGCGGGCGAGCCGCGCGACCTGGTCGACCTCAAGGGCCGCGACGTGAAGATCGACATCGAGCTCCACCACGGCGCCGCGTCGGCCACGATCTGGACCAACGACCTGTCCCACGACTACGTTCACGAGAACTCGGCGTACAGCACATGAGCAGTATCGAAGACCTCGCCCCGCACCTCCAAGCGGCCCTCGGCAAAGCCGAGACGCTCATCGAGGCCCTGCCGTGGCTCCAGCGCTTCACCGGCTCGATCGTGGTCGTCAAGTACGGCGGCAACGCCATGATCAACCCCGAGCTCCAGGCCGCGTTCGCCGCGGACATGGTGTTCCTGCACTACGTCGGCATCAAGCCGGTCGTCGTGCACGGCGGCGGCCCCCAGATCTCCGCGATGCTCAAGAAGCTCGACATCGCCTCCGAGTTCAAGGGCGGCCTGCGCGTCACCACCCCCGAGGCCGCCGACGTGGTCCGGATGGTCCTGGTCGGCCAGGTCGGCCGGGAACTGGTGGGGCTCATCAACAACCACGGCCCGTTCGCGGTCGGCATGTCCGGCGAGGACGCGCAGCTGTTCACCGCCAAGCGCCGCTGGGCCGACGTCGACGGCGAGCAGGTCGACGTGGGCCGGGTCGGCGACGTCGCCTCGGTCAACACCGCCGCGGTCGACGACCTCATCGACGCCGGGCGCATCCCCGTGGTCTCCACTGTGGCGCTCGACCACGACGGGGTCCTCTACAACCTCAACGCAGACACCGCCGCGGCCGCGCTGGCCGAGGCGCTCGGCGCGCAGAAGCTCATCGTCCTCACCGACGTCGAAGGCCTGTACGAGAACTGGCCGGACAAGGGCTCGCTGCTGCGGCAGATCACCACCGACCACCTCGCGGACATCCTCCCGTCCCTTCAGGCGGGCATGGTCCCGAAGATGGAGGCGTGCCTGCGCGCGGTCAAGGGCGGCGTCCCCCAGGCGCACGTGATCGACGGCCGGGTCCCGCACTCGACCCTGCTGGAGATCTTCACGACCGACGGCGTCGGCACCATGGTCGAGGAGAAGGCATGACCTATTCGGAGCAGATCAAGGCCCGGTACTCCAAGGCGCTCATGGGCAACTACGGGCTCCCGCCCGTCGCCCTCCGCGAGGGCGACGGCACCACCGTGACCGATGTGGACGGCAACGCCTACCTCGACATGATCGGCGGCATCGCCGTCTCCAGCCTGGGCCACAACCACCCCGCGCTGGTCGAGGCCGTCGGCGGCCAGGCCGCGCGGCTCGCGCACACCTCGAACCTCTTCCTGCACGAGAAGGAGGTCGAGCTCGCCGAGAAGCTCCTCGAACTGTGGGGCAACCCCGGCCGGGTCTTCCTGTGCAACTCCGGGACCGAGGCCAACGAGGCCGCGCTCAAGCTCGCGATCCTCCACGGCACCGCCACCGGCAAGTCGAAGATCGTCGCCACCGAGCACGGCTTCCACGGCCGGTCCCTCGGGGCCCTGTCGATCACCGGGAAGGCCGCGATCCGCGAGCCGTTCGCGCCCTTCGGCCGCGACGTCGTGTTCGTGCCCTACGGCGACATCGACGCCCTCAAGGCCGCCGTCGACGACACCGTCGCCGCCGTGTTCTTCGAGCCCACCCAGGGCGAGACCGGCGTCGTCCCCGCCCCGGCCGGATACCTCAAGGCCGCAAGGGAACTCACCGCCGACGCGGGCGCGCTGCTGATCCTCGACGAGATCCAGTCCGGGTTCGGGCGCACCGGCGCCTGGTTCGCCCACCACGCCGAAGGCATCGTGCCCGACGCCGTGACCCTCGCGAAGGGCCTCGGCGGCGGCGTCCCCATCGGCGCGGTCCTCGCCACCGAGGCGACCGCGGCCCTGTTCGCCCCCGGCGTCCACGGCTCCACCTTCGGCGGCAACCCGATCGCGTGCGCGGCCTCCCTCGCCGTGATCGACACGATCGAGCGCGAGCACCTGTTCGACAACGTCCTCGCCCTCGGCGCGCACCTCGAAACCCGGCTCCTCGCCGACCCCCGCGTCACCGAGGTCCGCGGCCAGGCCCTGTGGCGGGGCATCGCCCTCACCGAGCCCGTCGCCGCCGACATCGTCGCGCACCTCATCGGCCTCGGCGTCCTCGCCAACGCGCCCCGGCCCGACACGATCCGCATCGCGCCCCCGCTCACCGTCTCGCAGGCCGAGCTCGACACCTTCTGCGACAAGCTCGTCCAGGCCCTCGACGCCGTCCTTCCCGCACCCGGAGGTCGACCGTGACCGTTCAGCACTTCCTCAAAGACGACGACCTGACCCCCGCCCAGCAGGCCGAGGTCCTCGACCTCGGCGCCAAGCTCAAGGGCGACCGCTACGGGCACCCCGCGCTCGCGGGCCCCAAGTCCGTCGCGGTGATCTTCGAGAAGCCCTCCACCCGGACCCGGCTGTCCTTCGACATCGGCATCGCCGAGCTCGGCGGCCACTCGGTCGTCATCGACGCCCAGGCCACCCAGCTCGGCCGCGGCGAGACCGTCGCCGACACCGCCCGGGTCCTCTCCCGGTACGTCAGCGCGATCGTGATCCGCACCTTCGGCGACGACCGGATCGCCGAGCTGGCCGAGCACGCCACCGTCCCGGTCGTCAACGCGCTCACCGACGGCTGGCACCCCTGCCAGCTCCTGGCCGACCTCCAGACCATCGCCGAGCACAAGCCGCTCAAGGGAACCAGCATCGCCTACGTCGGCGACGCCGCGTTCAACATGGGCAACTCCACGGTCATCGCCTCCTCCCTCGCCGGCATGCACGTCCGCATCGGCGCCCCCGCGGGCTACCAGCCCGCCGACGAGGTCCTGGAGCGCGCCGCCCAGATCAACGCCGCCACCGGCGGGTCCGTCACCGTGACCGCCGACCCGGTCGAAGCGGTCGCCGGCGCCGACGTCGTCTCCACCGACGCATGGGTCTCGATGGGCATGGCCGACAGCGCGAAGCGCTTCGGCGACCTTCACCCGTACCAGCTCAACGCCGACCTCCTCGCGCACGCCGCCGACGACGCGATCGTCCTCCACTGCCTCCCCGCCCACCGCGGCGAGGAGATCACCGACGACGTGATCGACGGCCCGCACTCGCGCGTCTTCGACCAGGCCGAGAACCGCCTCCACGCCCAGAAGGCCCTCCTCGCCTGGCTCCTGCGGGAGTCGCAGTGAACCAGCCGACCACCAAAGCCGCGCGGCAGGCGCGCATCGTCGAGCTGATCTCGACCCGCGCCATCCGCTCCCAGACCGAGCTCGCCGCGCTCCTGGCCGCCGACGGGATCGAGGCCACGCAGGCCACGCTCTCGCGCGACCTCGAAGAGCTCGGCGCCGTCAAGGTCCGCGGCACCGACGGCGGCTCCGCGGTCTACTCGATCTTCGCGGAAGGCGAACGGCCCCTTCGCGACGCCGAGGCCGCCCCCGACCGCCTCCAGCGGCTCCTGCGCGAACTGCTCGTCGGCGCCGACCACTCGGCGAACATGGCCGTCCTGCGCGTCCCGCCCGGCGCGGCCCAGTACCTCGCCAGTGCGATCGACCGCTCCGGCCTCGCCGACGTCATCGGCACCATCGCCGGGGACGACACGATCGCCGTCATCGCCCGCGACGGGGTCCTCGGGACCCAGATCGCGGACCAATTTCTTACCTGGGCCGGCAAAGCGCCAGACCCCTACCACGCCACCACTATTGAGGCCATGCCTTTTAAAGGAAACAAGGAGAAACTGAAATGACCGAGAAGGTAGTGCTCGCCTACTCCGGCGGCCTCGACACGTCCGTCGCGATCCCGTACCTGGCCGAGCAGCTCGACGCCGAAGTGATCGCCGTGGCCATCGACGTCGGCCAGAACGGCGAGGACATGGAGGTCATCAAGCAGCGGGCCCTCGGCTGCGGCGCCGTCGCCGCCGAGATCATCGACGCGCGCGAGGAGTTCGCCGCCGACTACTGCTTCCCGGCCGTGGCCGCGAACGCCCTCTACATGGACCGCTACCCGCTCGTCTCCGCCCTGTCGCGGCCGCTCATCGTGAAGCACCTCGTGGCCGCCGCAGAGAAGCACGGCGCCACGATCGTCTCCCACGGCTGCACCGGCAAGGGCAACGACCAGGTCCGGTTCGAGGCCGGCCTCGCCGCCCTCGCCCCGCACCTCAAGGTGGTGGCCCCGGCCCGCGACTTCGCCTGGACCCGCGACAAGGCCATCGCGTTCGCCGAGGAGAAGAACCTCCCCATCGACGTGACCAAGAAGTCCCCGTACTCGATCGACCAGAACCTGTGGGGCCGCGCCGTCGAGACCGGCTTCCTTGAGGACATCTGGAACGGCCCCATCGAGGACATCTACGACTACACGAAGAACCCGGCCGAGGAGCGCGAGCCCGACGAGGTCGTCATCACCTTCGTGTCCGGCAAGCCCGTCGCGCTCGACGGCGTCAAGAAGTCCGCGTTCGAGCTCATCAAGGAGCTCAACGACCGGGCCGGCGCCCAGGGCATCGGCCGGATCGACATGGTCGAGGACCGGCTCGTCGGCATCAAGTCCCGCGAGGTCTACGAGTCCCCGGCCGGCATCACCCTGATCGCCGCGCACATGGAGCTGGAGAACGTCACCATCGAGCGCGAGCAGGCCCGGTTCAAGCGGACCGTGGACCAGCGCTGGGGCGAGCTCGTGTACGACGGGCTCTGGTTCTCGCCGCTGAAGAACAGCCTGGAGGCGTTCGTGAACGACGTCCAGACCCACGTCACCGGCGAGGTCCGGCTGACCCTCCACGCGGGCAAGGCCACCGTCACCGGCCGGCGCTCCGAGGCCAGCCTCTACGACTTCGACCTGGCCACCTACGACGAGGGCGACGCGTTCGACCAGTCCAACGCGCGCGGCTTCGTCGAGCTGTGGAGCCTCCCGGCCAAGCTCGCCGCCGCCCGGAACGAGCGGATCAAGGCCGAGGCCGAGTAATGGCGAAACTGTGGGGAGGCCGCTTCACCGGCGGCCCCGCCGCGGCCCTCGAAGCGCTCAACGCCTCGATCGGCTTCGACTGGCGGCTCGCCCCGTACGACCTCAAAGCCTCCAAAGCCCATGCGCGCGTGTTGAACCGCGCCGGGCTGCTGACCGATGACGAGCTCGCGCAGATGCTGTCCGCCCTGGACGGCCTCGGCGAGGACGTCGCGAACGGGACCTTCACCGGGACCATCGCCGACGAGGACGTCCACACCGCGCTCGAACGCGGCCTCGTGGAGCGCCTCGGCGACCTCGGCGGCAAGCTCCGCGCCGGCCGCAGCCGCAACGACCAGATCGCCACCGACCTGCGCCTGTACTGCCGCGACCACGCCCGCGGCCTCGCCGCCGACGTGACCGCGCTCGTGGACGCGCTGGCCGTGCAGGCCGAGGGGCTCGTGGACGCTCCGGCGCCGGGCATGACGCACCTCCAGCACGCGCAGCCGGTCACCTTGGGGCACCAGCTCCTCGCGCACGCCCAGGGCCTCCTGCGGGACCTGGACCGGTTGCGGGACTGGGACAAGCGGGCCGCGGTGTCGCCGCTGGGCTCGGGGGCGCTCTCGGGCTCCTCGCTGCCGCTCGACCCGGTCGCCGTCGCCGAGGAGCTCGGCTTCGACGCGCCGGCGGCGAACTCGATGGACGGCGTCTCCGACCGCGACTTCGCGGCCGAGCTGCTGTTCGTGTGCTCGATGATCGGCATCCACCTCTCCCGCCTGGGGGAGGAGGTCATCCTGTGGTCGAGCCAGGAGTTCGGCTGGGTCACGTTGGACGACGCGTTCTCGACCGGCTCGTCGATCATGCCGCAGAAGAAGAACCCGGACGTGGCCGAGCTGGCCCGCGGCAAGTCGGGGCGCCTGGTCGGCAACCTGACCGCGCTCCTGGTGACGCTCAAGGGCCTGCCGTTCACGTACAACAAGGACCTCCAGGAGGACAAGGAGCCGGTCTTCGACTCCCTGGACAACCTGGCGCTGCTGCTGCCGGCCGTGACCGGCATGGTCGCGACCATGCGGTTCAACACCGAGGTCCCGCGCGAGTCGGCCCCCAAGGGCTTCAGCCTCGCCACGGAGATCGCGGACTGGCTGGTGCGCAAGGGGATCCCGTTCCGCTCGGCCCACGAGATCGCGGGCGCCTGCGTGGCCCACTGCGAGTCCCGCGGCATCGAGCTGCACGAGATCGCCGACGCCGACTTCGCGTCGATCTCCCCGCACCTCGACCCGTCGGTCAAGGCCGTGCTCGACGTGGACGGCGCCCTCGCGGGCCGCACCACCCCGGGCTCGACCGGCCCGAAGGCCGTGGCCGACCAGCTGGCCCAGGTCCGCGACCAGATCGCGACCTGGAACGCCTGGTCCGAATAGGACGAACATGGAGAGCGGCCCGCGCGATGCGCGGGCC